>JBKEDG010000083.1:0-20415 GCA_047975285.1 Bacilli bacterium
GTGTTCCAATAGAACCTGTAACTCCTAATATAGCAATATTTTTCATCTAATCACCTACACGTATATTAATAGCACCGACAGAACAATAAAGTTAAACAAAATGCTATCAAATCTATCTAAAATCCCACCATGTCCTGGAATTAATTTACTATAATCTTTAATATCATAGGTTCTCTTTATAGAACTAGCTACTAAATCTCCTACCTGAGAAAGTATAACCATTATTAATGTTATAATAATTATTTGGATATTATTAAGGTTGAAATTATGTAGATAATAGTAACTAAATAAAGAAGCAAATATTGTCGCAAACAATGCCCCTTCCCATGTTTTATTGGGACTAACATTTTCAATTAATTTATGTTTACCAAACTTTTTACCACCAAAATAACCAAAAGTATCTGCAATGACACCTACCAATATAGGATAAAAGAAAATTAAAAGTGAAAAATTTATTTTTATATTCAAAAGTGAATTAAATCCTAAAATTAAGTAAATTACCATAGTAAATATTATACTAATATTACTAAAATCAAACTTTTCTAAATGTTTATATAGTACTAAAGATATGACAAGTATTAAAAAAGTAATTATTAAATAATGTGCGTCCAAAAGTCCATAATAATACGAATATATACTAGTTAAAATTAAAAACAAATAAATTTCAATTTTAATTATAAGTGGTACAAATTTCTGAGTATTTATTAATTCATTTGCTGCAATTAATGAAATTATTCCTACTACAATTGTAAATACAATATCATTTGCAAATGAAAATAATACATATGCAAATAGAATCATGATTAAAGCCCAAATTACACGTACTCTCATATTTTTAATCCTCCATATCTTCTATTTCTACTGTTATATTCTTCAATTGCTTTATCAAAGAGTTTATTGTTCATTTCTGGCCAGTAGTAATCTATAAAAACAAGTTCACTATAAGCAAGTTGCCACAGTAAGTAATTGGAAATTCTCTTTTCCCCACTTGTTCTTATTAACAAATCTACATCATCAGGTTCATATAAATATTCTTTAAATAGTTCTTCATTAATTTGTTCTGAATCAATGTTATCACTAATGATTTTTTTTGTTGCATCAATGATTTCAGTTCTTCCACCATAATTAAAACATAAATTAAGCACCATACCATCACAATCTTTAGTAAGTAACTCATACTTTTCAAAAATTTTTAATAGGCTTTTACTAAGACCTTCTCTAGATCCAATAAATTTCAGTCTAACATTTTCTTTAATAAATAGTTTATGCCATTTTTTTAATTTAACATCAATCATTTTAATTATATATGCCACTTCAACTTTTGGTCTTTTCCAATTTTCAGTAGAAAATATATAAAAGGATAATTTTTTTACTTTATATGATTTCTTAATATATATTGCTATATTTTTTACAACTTCGCTCCCCACACTATGTCCATATGTACGCTCATGACTCTTACTTTTTGCCCATCTACCATTTCCATCACAAATAAAAGCTATATGCCCAATTTCTTTCATGTTACACTCCATATTTTTTAAAATATTTATTATATTTTTTTTCATCTTCTAATGTTGTCTCATCACCATGCACTGATAAGATAAAATAATTTAATGGTAGTTTTGAAAAAGTTCTAATACTTTCAATCATCAACTCCATTGAAGAATCAAATAAATCTACTCTACCTATCGTATTCTTAAAAACAAAATCTCCAGTAAATGCATATACACCAGTCAAAAATGTTGTGCACGTTCTACTATGACCATAAGTCAAAATACATTTAAATTTAAAACTGTCAATTTGAAACTCATTTTTTACAGTAATTACACTACTATTTAAAATAATTTTATTTGGAGAATTTTTACTAATACCAGACATATTTAACATAGGATCTTTAATGTATTTACTTGTATTTTCACCACAATATACATTTATTTCGTATTTTGAAGCAAAATAATCTACTGAAATAATGTGATCATAGTGAGCATGAGTCAAAATAATTCCTTTAACTTTTAATCTGCTGTCAATAATTTTTTTTTCAATTAATTCATAATCAAAACTTGGATCAACTATCACACATTCATTACATTCATTATACAGTAAATATGTATTATTATCTATTGGACCATTAACTATCTTAATATATTTCATAAATACTCCTTAATATCTTTCATAAAGAAATAAATAAATTTTATCTCTACTATATATTTTACTATATTTTTGCTTATTTGTAAAAAAAGAATTTTCATTTCCTACATATATTATTTTTAACTTATCAGATAGTGATTCTAAAGAAATAAATTTAATATTTATACCATTAACTAAAATTTTAGTATATTTGCTTGTTTCATAAAAATAATTACCATTACTATCAATCACTTCACCATCTATACATATAGACTCAATCTTGTTAATAGGCTTTTTTAATAAAAGTTTAAGCATTTTATATTTTAATAAGTTAGAATTATTAACGTAGTGTACATGGTATAACATCAAAAAAAATGTATAAATAACAAGTGAATTAATTGCATTTACATTATTATAAATGAATAGAGGTAAGATAGAAAGATATATAATTTTACTATACTTAAAACTAAGTATTAAGATAATTAAGGATAAGCCAATAAATACATTATCATATATTATAAAATTCAATAGTAAAATAATGAACATATTTATCATTAATATAACTTTATCACATTTAACTAGACAACATATCACTAAAAATATTGTTGATATCTTAAAATAGTAAAACGAACTTATGATTGAAAAAATAGAACATAAATAAAATATCAAGATACGCTTAAAAATAATGTCTCTTTCATAAAATACACATAGATATTCAAGCGGTTTTTTAATAATTTTATTTTCTAAAATTAGTTTGTCATCAATTATATTATTTATGTAATTAGCTACAACTTTACCCTGATCATAATAACAAATAACTATACCTTTTCTTATTTTAGTACTACACTTAATTTTTTTAATTTTTAACAACTGCTCCAATTCTTCAAGTGTTACAATATCATAAACTTTAATACTATATGCAATAAATTTAAAAAACAATTTCATCTTAATCACCATTTATATATTCTGCATTAAATAAATTATTCTTTTAAAAAAAGAACTTTTTATCGTTCTTTTATTTATTTACGTTATTTAAAGATTTTGAAACAACATATGTACCCAATACTGAAAAAACAAGTGTTCCTGCAAGTACGATCAACTTAACTTGATTTCCTTCTGACTCAGGTAAAACAGCTTGCGCACTTAATGCTAAGCCAATTTCAATTCCACCAAGAGGAAGTAAAGATAATCCTATTTGCTTATTGTAACTCTTAGCATGCTTTGTAACAATTCCACCAAACACCCCACCAAAATACTTACCAAATGTTCTAGCAAGTACATAGATAATTGCAATATACCAAACAGTAGATATTGCAGCTAAATCAATTTGAATACCTGCTATTGTAAAGAACGCTATCAAAAAAGGTAAAGCAAACAAATCTACAACTTTTGTTTCTAGAGAAAAAACTTTTTTATCAACAATATTTGTAAAAGCAAAACCAGTAATCAAAGGCAATAGTATTGTAGATCCTTTAAATAAATAGGCAAACGATAAACTTAGTATAACTGCCACTAAAGTTGCTTCAAGAAAGAAGGCTAAATCATCATCATTTTTTTCCTTTGCAAAAGTATTAATTAAAAAACCAAGTCCTATCCCGATAATTCCTCCAAAAAATACCGATATAGACATTTCAATAATTGCAGGTTCAATTAAGTCAATTAAACTCAGCACACTGTCTGATTTATACCCCTTTTCCACAAACACTTTTATAATCCCAAAAACAACTATACCTATTGCATCATCAAGGGCACAAACAGCAATTGCATCATCAATAACCTTTTCCTTTAATTTAAATTGTTTTTTAATCATTAGAATAGGTGCAGGAGAAGTTGATGAAGCAAGAGCACCTAATAATAGAGCAATATATATATTAACACCTAGTAAGTACATAGCAATTGCTACAACAAAACACGTAAAGATAACTTCGAAAATTGAAATTGCAACTAAACTTATTCCACTCTTTTTTAATTTAGGGACAAATAACTCTGTACCAACACTAAAAGCTAAAAAAGCAAGTGCTAAATCTGTTAGCGGAAATAATTCTTTAACGACACTTGGGGGAATCAAATCAAGAACAGATGGACCAACAATTATACCAGCTATAATATAACCAGCGATTGAAGGTAACTTCATTTTACTCACTCCATGCCCTAAAATGGCACCCAAAGCAATAATTATACCTAAAAACATTATTCCATCCATTACTTATTCACCTCTAACTAAACCAATATTTCATTAAATACTTCTAAATATTTTTCTACAAGAATTATTTTCATATCATCCTTTACTTCACTAGGAACATCAACTAAATCCCTCTCATTTTCTCTGGGTATAATAATAGTTCTTATACCACTTCTATGTGCACTAATTGTTTTTTCTCTCAGCCCTCCAATTGGTAAAACATTTCCGTGAAGTGTAATTTCTCCAGTCATACCAATATTTTTATTAACTTTTCTTTTTGTTAAACTTGAAATAAGTGCGGATGTTAATGTTATTCCTGCACTAGGGCCATCTTTAGGAACAGCACCTTCAGGGACATGAATATGTATATCAGATTCCTTCACCAATTCATAATCTACATTAAACAATTTAGAATTTGATTGAATATAACTAAGTGCAATTCTTGCAGATTCTTTCATCACATCACCTAACTGACCAGTTATAATTACTTTCCCACTACCTTTAAAGTGATTTACTTCTATTGACAATATATCACCACCAAATGCAGTGTAAGCAAGACCAGTTACAACACCAACCTCATTCTTTTTACTCTTTTTATTATAATTAAATATAATCTTACCTAAATAATCGTCCATGTTTTTATTGTTTAAAATCACTTTATTAACAGGTTGATTTTCTACTTCTAAAGTCAAATTATTTCTTACAATTTTTCTACATACTTTGGCAATAGCTCTTTCTAACTGTCTAACTCCTGCCTCTCTAGTATAATGTCTGATAAGATATAATATTGAAGTAGCTGATATAGATAAATTTGATTTGATCAAGCCATGTTTGTTTAATTGTCTAGGTAACAAATGTGAAGAAGCAATATTTTGCTTTTCAATTTCTGTATATCCACTTAATTCAATTATTTCCATTCGATCTAATAAAGGACGTGGTATTTGATCACCGTAATTAGCTGTTGCAATAAACATTACATTACTTAAATCATATTCTTCTTCAAGATAATGATCGCTAAATTTAGAATTTTGTTCAGGATCCAATACTTCTAACATTGCACTAGATGGGTCTCCTTTAAAATCACTAGACATTTTATCAATTTCATCAAGTAAAAAAACAGGATTAATAGTCTTTGCATTTTTCATTCCTTGAATTATTCTTCCTGGCATACTACCTAAGTAAGTTCTACGATGTCCTCTGATTTCACTCTCATCTCTAACTCCACCTAAAGATATTTTTACAAAATTTCTATTAAGTGCATCAGAAATCCCTTTAGCAAGTGAAGTTTTCCCAGTCCCTGGAGGACCTATTAAACAAATAATAGGTGACTTTAAAGAGTTTGTTTTTTGTTTAACAGCAATATAATCTAAAATTCTTTCTTTAACTTTTTCCAATCCATAGTGCGATTTATTTAAAGATTTCTCAACTTTTAAAATATTGTCTTGATCCTTAGTTTCAACACTCCAAGGAATAGAAATAATCCAATCTAAATAAGTCCTTATAATTGATCCTTCTTGACTATTTGTTGGCATATTTTCATATCTTTTTAATTCTTCCATTGCTTTTTCATAAACTTTTTGTGGCAATTTTAATTTGTTAATCTTAACTTTCAAAATTTCCACATCAGAGTCTTTACTATCACTTTCACCAAGTTCTTCTCTAATAGCTCTGATTTTTTCGCGCAAGTAATACTCTTTTTGTGACTGCTCCATACTTTTTCTAACTTTCTCATCAATTTTTGACTCAATAGCTTGAATGTTTTTTTCTCTTTCTAAATCATTTATCAATTTTATAAATCTTTCATTAATATCAACAAGTTCATTATATTCTTGCAATTCAACAATTGAAATTGGCAAACTAAACGCAATTATATCAATCACTTCTTCAGCAGAACCAGCTTCAGAAATTTTTTTTATAATATCATCAGATGATATCGATAATTTATTTACATATATCTCAATATAATTCATAAGTTTTCTCATTAAAGCAATTTCTTCTTCATCACTGTTTACAACACTTGCATATTGCTCAACTTCAACAGTATGATAACCATCAATAGGATTAAATTTATGTAAATTTAAAACTTTAGCCCTACGTACCCCCTTAAGAGTAACACGATAATTACCATTTGGTAAAGAAACCTTTGATTTGACTTCAGCTATAACACCTGTTAAATATAAATTATCTATATCAAAATCTTCTACAAAAGTATCTATTTGTGTAGTGACAAAAACCATATTATTAAATCTTCTTTTAGAATCATCGATAGTTCTTTTACTAAACTCTCGACCAACTTCCAATTTTAAATCATTATTGGGTAGTAAAATTAGTCCTCTCATTGTAAATATGGGAAGAACATATCTTAAATCATCCATAGAAACCTCCTTAAATAATTATAAGACAAATGAAAATCATTTGTCTTATAACACGTTATTATTCTTTTTCTTCAATCTCTTTTATATTAGAAATTTCTCTTAGTTTTTCAAATGCTTTTCTTATTTTAATACTATTTTCAATTTGTGCCTTGCCACCTATTGATTTTTCAATTTCTTTTATATCCATCTTATACATTTCTGCCATATTATTAAGTTCTGCATCAACATCTTCTTCACAAACAGCAATTTCAAATGCTTCAATCAACTTTTCTAAAGTTAGCATATGCTTAACTCTCTTTTGCGCATCTGGTCTAAGTTGTTCCTTTAAATTTGCTTCAGTTGTACCTGTTAATTGATAGTACTGTTCAAGTGACAACCCCTGCGTACTCATTTGTTGTGCAGTATCATTAATCATCCTAACAACTTCAGAATCAATCATTTGACTTGGTATACTAACTGTACTATTTTCAGCAACTTTATCAATCAACATATCATAAATAGTATTCTCTTTTTGTTTTTCTAAATTTTTTTCAATATCTTTTTTTATAAGTTTTTTTAACTCATCCACATTAGTTGCTTCACCATCTAATTCTTTGACAAATTCGTCATTTAGTTCAGGAATATTACGAGTTTTAATTTCATTTACTGTAACATTAAATGTTACGTCCGCACCTGCTAAATCTTCACTATGATATTCTTTAGGGAACGTTAAATCAATATCCTTTTTTTCTCCAACATTCATACCAATTAGTTTTTCTTCAAATCCTGGAATAAATTGTCCACTACCAATTACTAAAGAATGATTATTAGCTTCTCCACCTTCAAAAGCAACATCATCTTTAAATCCTTTATAGTCAATAACAGCAGTATCACCATTTTCAACACTACCTTCTTTAATAACCATTTCAGCGTTTTGATCACGCAGTTTATCAACTTCAGCATTAATAATATCTTCAGTTACCTTTGTAACAGGTACTTCTACTTCCAAATTTTTATATTCTCCTAAACTCAATTCTGGAGCAACTGCAATTGTAGCAGCAAGAACTACACCTGTATCATCGACTTTTTCAATTGACACCTCTGGATAACTAACAGGTTCAATACCATGCTTTTTTAATTCTTCAGGGTAACTCTTTTCAAGTAAAAAATCAATAGCATCCGTATACAGGCTTTCTTTCCCTACTTTATTTTCAAAAACTTTACGTGGTACTTGACCTTCTCTAAACCCATCAACCTTTATTTTATCTTTATTTTTATCAAAAGCTTTATCAAGTGCCTCTTCCCATTTTTTACCATCAAACTCTATTGTTAAAACTCCTGTACTATCTTCATTTAAATTCCATTTACTCATTTTATCCCTCTCTTTCATACATTGTTTATTATAATATAAATGTTTAATTGTTTCAAGCATATTAACATTTTTTTAATATATTTCATCATATATCATCTTAATTTCACTGTTTTTATTATCACTAATGTTAAAACAACTATGCATTTTTTCTACAATATTTTTAAACCCTTTATCATTGGCATAAACTTTTGCTATAACATCTCCAATTTTAACATAATCATTAACCTTATTTTCTAACACAATACCAACATTAAAATCAATCTTATCTTCTTTTACAATTCTTCCAGCACCTAAATCTCTAGCTATAGTAGCTATCTTCAATGCATCAATATCGTGAATATATCCACTTGTTGGCGCTTTTATTTCAAATACATTTTTAACATCCACAAATTCGTAATCAGATTCAATTGAAAAGTAATCCCCACCTTGTAAATGAACAAAATTTTTAAAGTGACTTAAAGCCTTCCCATTATTAAGGTTACTTGTTATCAATATTTCTGCTTCACTTTTACTAATATCTAAACAACTAGAAATTATATAAATACAAATTGATAATACTAAAGTGTATAAATCATCACTGTGTTCTCCTTTTAAAAATTTGATTACCTCAATAATTTCTAGCTTATTTCCTATTGAATATCCAAGGGGCTGGTTCATATCACTAATTATTGCTACTGTTTTTTTTCCATAGCCTTTTCCAATATTCACCATTGTTTTTGCCAATTCAACGCTCATATCATAAGTTGGTAAAATTGCACCACTACCAAACTTTACATCCAAAACAATTGTGTCACTACCAGAAGCTATTTTTTTACTCATAATACTTGCAGCAATTAAAGGAATAGAGTCAACAGTCCCTGTAACATCACGAAGGGCATAAATTTTTTTATCAGCAACAACCAAATCTTTACTTTGTCCAATAATAGAAAAATTATTTTTCTTAACTATTTCAATAAATTCATTATCTAAAAGACTTGTTCTAAAACCATTAATACTCTCTAATTTATCAACAGTACCGCCTGTATGGCCAAGCCCTCTACCACTCATCTTAGCCATAGTAACTCCACAAGAGGCTACAATAGGTCCAATAATTAAAGAAGTTTTATCTCCAACACCACCAGTAGAATGTTTATCAGCAATATGTTTAAACTGTCCATTAAAATCAATTGTATCTCCACTATTAATATATGCCTTAGTTAAAGACTGTAACTCTTTGTCATTTAGACCGTTAATACAAATAGCCATCAATAGTGCACTCATTTGATAATCACATATATTATTATTAACATATTCATCAACAAAATATTTAATTTCATTTTCAGTTAAAAAGTTCTTCTTTTTTTTCTTATCAATAATATCTATAATATTCATTTTTTCTCCTCACTATTAAATCTTTCTAAAAAACTATGTTTAGTTCCATCTTCAACCCAGCCTATTACAGTATTAATATTAACATTATATGTAGATTTGAAAATAGACTTATCAACATTTGGAAAATTTTGTTTTAGTTTCTTAATTAAATCTTTGATTTCTGCTCTTTTACTACTAATCTTTCCTGCTGCCACTTTACAACCACAATCCATAAAAGGTAAATTAGTATACTTAGACCAAGTAATAATTCTCTCTTCTTCAATGAAATATAAAGGTCTAATTAATTCCATATTATCATAATTAGTAGCCATAATTCTTGGCATCATTGACATATAATTTCCTGCATATAATACATTCAATAAGACTGTTTCAATTACATCGTTAAAATGATGCCCTAGTACAATTTTATTACAACCAAGTTCACTAGCCTTTGAATATAAAAACCCTCTTCTCATTTTAGCACACATATAGCATGGATAGTCTTTTGCAATTTCTTCTACAACATCAAAAATATTAGAGTCGATAATATTAACAGGTATTTTTAAATATTCACAATTTTTTTCTAAAAACTCTCTATTAATCTTATTAAATCCAGGGTCCATTGCTATGTACTTAACATTAAATTTTATAGGTCCGTGTTTTTGATACTCTTGAATAATTTTGGCAAGTAACAAACTATCCTTTCCTCCACTAATACATATAGCCAAGCAATCCCCTTCTTTAATTAAATCAAATTCTTTTACTGCCTTACAAAATGGTGCCCATAAATGTTTACGATATTTTTTTATAATGGATTTTTCTATATCAATTAAAGGCGTTTTTATATATTCACCATATTTTTTGTGATTCATATTACACGAGTTATTCATTATTAAATTCCTTTACTCGTTGTTTTAGGGCTTTAATTAAATCCAAGGCTTTATCTAACTGTTTAATTTTAACGCCACTGGCATAAATATGTCCACCGCCACCAAATTTACTAGCAACATCATTTATGATTGGTCCTCTAGATCTTATGTTGACACGAAAATTATCATTTTGTTTATCTTGCGTTATAAATACCCAAACATCAAAATCTACAATATTGTTTAATTCCCCAATTAAATTTGATGATGTAGCAACATCTACTTTATTATTTTTTATTGTTTCATCATCCAAAATAATATATCCAACACGATCATCAATTACCAAGTTACTTAAAATATATCCAAAATACTTTAAATCAGAAAAATTTCTACTATACATAACATCATATATTTCTTTAAAATCTACATTATCTTTTTTTAATTCCAATGCAAGTTGAAATGTATTTGATGTAGTACTTGGAAATAAGAATCTGTTTGTATCTGCCACTACTCCAGCCAAAATTAATTTTTTTGCATCATTGCTCATACTATATCTACTACTATATTCCTTATAAAAATCATAAATCATTTCCGAAGTAGATGATTTTGTACTATCAACCCAATTTATATCGCCGTAATTATCATCAATAGGGTGATGATCTATTTTAATAACAAACGCTCCCTTTGTCCAACGTTTGTCGTCGATTCTTTCACTATTTGCTGTATCAGTTATAATTATTAAAGCGTTTTCAAATGATTTATCTTTTAACCTACTATGCGCATTAAAATAAGCTAGTTTTTCAGAGAAAACACCAGTAACATTAACATCCTTTAAAGGAAAATTTTCTTTTATAAAATGGTACATTCCCATCTGTGATCCCATTGCATCAGGATCAGGACTAATATGACGATGGATAACTATTTTATCATATTCACAAATTTTTTCTAATATTCTTGATTTTATACTCATTTCAATTCCTCTACTTTTTGGCTATTTGTGTTATTACTCTAGTCTTATTAATTTTATTTAACCTTAAAACATCATTTTTATGACTAGCGGGTATACTAAAAAAAGAAAATTCTTTCTTTATAACTATATCATTTATAAACTTTTCTTTAATACCCAAGTTGTTTTTTAATGCTCCTGTAATGTGTTTAACTTTGATTTTATCTCTAGATCCTGCATTTATAAATATACGTACTTCTTCATTGTTTTTTTTATTTTTCCTACTTGATTTTTTACTTTTACTTTTTAATTTGTCATCTAAATTCAAATATTTATCATTTATATTTGAAAAATCATTTTCAGAAAACTTGTCATAGATTAATGCATATGCAATATCTTTGTAAGTATAACCTTCATCAATTAAACATTGAAAAAACTCATTTCCATCTGCTGTAGATATATCTACAGTATTCACATAATTAGCAATTCTTTTTGAATTAACATCATCTTTATGAGGGATAGGAATTTTATTAATTTCAGCTTTAGTGTGCTTACATAGTTCTTTAATCTTATATGATTGTTTATCAGTTACAAAAGTATAACTCTTTCCTTTCCTACCTGCTCTTCCTGTTCTACCAATACGATGAACATAATATTCATAGTCATCAGGGAAATCAAAATTATATACTACACCTATTAATGAAATATCAATTCCTCTTGCAGCAACATCGGTAGCAACAAGAACATCTAAGATACCTTTCTTCATTTTATTCATAACTTTTTCACGCTGTTCTTGCGTTAAATCTCCATGAATTGCTTCAGCTATAAATCCATATGATTGCAATACAGCTACTGTTTCATCAACTTTTCTTTTAGTATTACAAAATACAATCGAAGTTACATTATTCAAATATAAAAAGCGTTTTAAAACCTCTACCTTGTCATCATTTCTGACTTTAATGTACATTTGCTCTATTGTATCAATTGTTTGTCTTACAACATCTTGTTTAATACTGACCGGATTTTTCAAATAAGATTTAGATAAATTTACAACCTTAGTTGGATATGTAGCAGAAAAGAAAAGTGTTTGTCTTGAACTTGGTAAATATGTTAAGATTTCTTCCAATTCATCTTTGAAACCTATTGAAATCATTTCATCTGCCTCATCTAAAACAACAGTTTCAATATATTTTGCAACAATTGTTTTCCTTTTTAAGTGGTCAATTAACCGACCTGGTGTAGCAATAACAATTTGAGGTTTTTTCTTTAATTTTCTAATTTGTTCTGTAATGTATTGTCCACCATAAACACATATTGCATTAATATCGTCCATGTATTTAATATATTTTTCAACTTCATTATACACTTGCATACTTAATTCTCTTGTTGGACATATAATCAGAGCTTGTTGATGCTTTTTGCTACTAATTTTTTCTAAAATGGGAAGCATAAATGCCAGTGTTTTCCCTGTTCCTGTTTGTGAAAGAGCAATAATATCCTTCCCATCTAACGCAACTGGTATGGCTTTTTCTTGTATTTCAGTTGGCTCATTTATATTATGCTCAGTCAATGCTTTTATAATGTTTTTATTTTTTATCATTTTATTAAATTTCATTCTATACCTTCTATTCTATATGATTAAACATACTTATATAATATAACATATTTTTTTTTACAATTCAAATAAATTAACTGCATAGTTTAGAAGTTACTGAGTAAAATGTTTTTATTTTAGAAATATAAAATATTAATATATCTATTCAACATAGTATTTTAAAATAAATATAGCATAATACAAAACATATTAGTTTTAAATCCAAATATTTTATAAACTAACTCATTCTTTTTATGCACAAAAAAGTAAGCATGAAAATAATCACGCTTACTCAGTAATTTTTAAATTTAACTCTTTTAATTGTTCATTACTAACTTTGTTAGGACCATCCATCATAGGACACCTTGCACTTTGAGTTTTAGGAAAGGCAATTACATCTTTTATGTTCGAAGTTCCGCCTAGTATCATTGATATTCTATCAAGTCCAAATGCAATTCCACCATGAGGAGGCGTTCCATATTTTAATGCCTCAATCAAAAAACCAAACTGATTATGCATTTCTTCTTTACTAAATCCTAATGTTTTAAACATTTTATTTTGCATAAATTGATCAGAAATTCTGATACTACCTCCACCTACTTCGTATCCATTTATAACAAAATCATATGCTCTAGCTTTAACTAAAGCAGGATTTTCCTCCATATAATTCATTGTGTTTTCTTGTGGAGATGTGAATGGGTGATGAGCAGCAAAGTAACGTCCCAGTTCTTCATCATACTCAAAAAGTGGCCAATCAATAACCCATAGTGGATTATATTTATTTTCTGGAATCAAATCCAATTCTTTTGCTATTTCTTTTCTTAAAAATCCTAGCGAATCAGCTAAAATTTTATTAGTTGCTGTGACAATGAAAATAATATCATTTTCAGCAAGTTCTAAATGTTCAATCAAGTTGATTTTATTGTCATCTGTTAAAAATTTACTAATTCCACCATTAAAATCATTTTCGGTAAATTTAACCCATGCTAAACCTTTACTACCATATTTTTTTGTTTCTTTTTCTAACCTATCTATATTTTTTCTACTGTATTTATCAGCAGCATTTCTGGCAACAATACATTTTATAAATTGATTGTTTTCAATAGCACTTTTAAAAACAATAAATTCAGAAGACTTAAAAATGTCTGTAATGTTATTTAATAGCATACCAAATCTAGTATCTGGTTTATCACTACCATATTTATCCATCGCATCATCATATGTAATAATAGGAAATTTATTTTCAAACTCAATTCCAATAATTTCTTTAAATAAGCGGATAAATAATTTATTAGTAACATCCATAATGTCATTTTCGTCTATAAAACTCATTTCAATATCAAGTTGTGTAAATTCTGGTTGACGATCTGCTCTTAAATCTTCATCTCTAAAACACTTAGTAATCTGATAATAACGTTCAAAACCACCTATCATTAACATTTGTTTATAAATTTGCGGAGACTGTGGAAGTGCATAAAATTCCCCATGATGTATTCTAGATGGAACTAAGTAATCCCTTGCTCCCTCAGGAGTGGATTTCCCAAGCATTGGAGTTTCAATATTAATAAATCCTAAGTTATATAAGAAATCATTAATTATATAATTGATTTTGCTTCTAGTTTTTAAAAACGTTGCTACATTGGGTCTTCTAAGATCCAAGTAACGATATTTCATTCTTGTGTCTTCTAACGCATCAGTTTCTTTTGAAATAATCATAGGCGGAGTTAAAGCAGTATTTAAAATTTCTAGAAAATCTACATCAATCTCTATATCTCCAGTCTCAATATTATTATTTTTACTTTCGCGTTCAATCACTGTTCCTTCAATATAAATAACATACTCATTTCTTAAAGAATTAGCAAGTTCATAATACTTATTATTTGGTCTAACCAGAAGTTGCGTAATTCCAAAACTATCTCTTAAATCAATAAATAAAAGTCCACCCAGATCACGATATTTACTTACCCATCCACGTAGTTTTACCTTCTCGTTAATATTCTTCATTGTTAATTCATTATTATTATAGTTTGCCTTCATTTCTACACCTTCTTTTCTAAAATAATCGTTACAGGTCCATCATTGATAAAATTAATTTTCATATCTGCACCAAACTTTCCTATCTGCGTGGGTACAAACTCACTTAATTTTTTATTGAACTGCTCATATTTAATTTTGGCTATATCTGGATTAAGTGCTTCAATAAATGAAGGTCTATTTCCTTTAGTACAATTCCCGTACAATGTAAACTGAGAAATTGATAAAATCGAACCACCAATAGCTTTAACATTTAGATTCATCTTATTATTCTCATCTTCAAAGATTCGCATATTAACAATTTTATTTACATACCAGTCTAAATCAACATTTTCATCATCTTCACCAAAACCAACTAATAAAACCAGACCTTTTTTTATACTTGCAATCTCATTATTATCAATAATGCACTTTGCATTACTTGTTCTTTGAATAACAACTTTCATTACTTAATCACCCTCTCTACAGCTAAAACACCCTTTACTTTTTTAATGTTATCAATTAATTTTCTAAAATCCTCTTTGCTTTTTACAAGAATAGTTAAATTCATTGTATGCATACTAAATGTAGTTTTAGATGACATTTCTGTTATGTTAGAATTGACAGCTCCAAAAACTTTTAGAATATCTGATATCAATGAAGTTCTATCTGTACATTGAACTTTAATATATGTTTCATAAAAACCTTTTGTATCATCAACCCAAATAACTTTAATACTACGTTCTTCATTATTTGTATTTATAATGTTAGGACAATCACTTCTGTGTACTCTAATTACACCAGTTTTTGAAATATATCCAACTATATCATCACCTGGTATTGGTTTACAACAATTTGCAAGATCTAGAGGTAAATTATCCACACCAGGAACTATAACGCCTTTTTCAGATTTATAATTTTTTTTGATTATCCAATCAATATCGTCATCAGAATTTTGTAAAAGTAATAAATATCTTTCAAGAACATCTTCTGCCTTAAAACTTCCTCCACCAATTCCTGCTAAAACTTCATCAATTGTTACAACTTTAAATGCTTTAACGATTTCTGTAAGTTCTGGACTTCTCATAAAATTATTAAAAGAAATTTTCTTTGCAGAAAATACTTTTTTTAATTTCTCATTCCCATTTTCAATCATTTCAATTCTATTACTTTGTCTAAAGAATTGTCTTATTTTGTTTTTAGCGTGTGAAGACCCCGCAATATCTAACCAATCAATTGAAGGACCAAGTGAATTAGAGTTTGTAAGAATTTCAATTACATCTCCTGATTCTAATTTTGTACCAATAGGAACAATTGCTCCATTAACTTTTGCACCAACCATTTTATGTCCAACTTCAGTATGAATCTTATAAGCAAAATCAATTGGTGTAGCACCATCAGGTAAATGTATTGTAGATCCTTTGGGTGTAAAAACATATACACTTGTGTTAAAAACATCTCTTTTTATAGCTTCCATATATTCTTCAGAGTTATACTCATTTTCATTAAAACTCATCATATTTCTGAACCATTCATATTTTTCTTCTATTTCATGCTGCTCTTGTTGCGGTGTAATACTTTTATTTTCTTTATAATTCCAATGACTAGCAATACCTTGTTCTGCTATATCATGCATTTGATGAGTTTTTATTTGTATTTCATACGGCTGTCCACCAGTACCAATAATAGTAGTGTGAAGTGCTTGATACATATTTGGCTTTGGCATAGCAATATAGTCTTTAAATCTATGTGGAATTGGTCGAAAAAGTTCGTGAATAATCCCAAGAGTAATATAACATTCATTAACATTGTCAACAATTATTCTAAGTGCCATTATATCATATATTTCATCAATACTCTTATTTTTATTTACAATTTTTTTATAAATGCTATATACACTTTTAACTCTACCACTCATTTCATATAAAATTTTTCTCCCATCAAGTAATTCACCAATTTTATTTTGAACAAATAAAAGAGAATTTTCTAAATTGTCTGCTGCAGCATTTATATTTTCTACTATCTGATCATAAATATCTGGTTTAGAGTATTTAAGTGCTAAATCTTCTAGTTCACTTTTGATATTATACATACCAAGTCTATGAGCGACAGGTGCAAATATTTCTAAAGTATCATTTGCAATCTTCTTTTGTTTTTCAACTGTTAAATTATTCAAAGTTCTCATATTATGAAGTCTATCAGCAAGTTTGATTATAATTACTCTAACATCTCTTATCATTCCAATTATTAATTTTTTTTGATTTTCAATCTCTGCTTCGGATGCTGTTGAAAATTTCATCATCCCTATCTTTGTCACACCATCAACAAGAGAAGCAGTCTCATAACCAAATTTCATTTCAATATCTTGAAATGAAACTTCTGTATCCTCTATCAAGTCATGCATTAGTCCTGCTGCAATTGTATGTGGACCTACATTTAAATCACATAGAATTATTGCAACATTTATTGGATGAATTATATATGGTTCTCCACTTTTGCGTAGTTGTCCTTCATGATGAATTATTGCATAATCACAAGCATCCATTAAATTACTAACTATACTACTGTCTGTTATGTATGTTTTAATTTTATTTTCTAACTCATTTTTTAACTTTGCTACGCCTTCCATATTATCCTCCTATTTTAATAATGAACTAAACTATATACATCATATCCTTCAAATTTACTTCTTCCACTTAATTCATCTAATTCTATAATAAATGCAAGTCCTACGACACTACCACCCAATTGTTCTATCAATTTAATTGTTGCAGCAATAGTACCACCTGTTGCAAGCAAATCATCCACGATAACAATTTTATCTCCTTCTGTTACACTATCTGCATGAATACATAATGTATTACTACCATATTCTAAATCATAACTAATTTCAATTGTCTTTCTCGGTAGTTTGCCTGGTTTTCTAACAGGAATAAATGGAGTTGAAGTGTTGTATGCAACTGGCATGCCAAATAAAAACCCTCTGGCTTCAGGACCAACTATCTTAGTAGCACCTTGCTTTTTTGCATAATCAGTAATTTTATCAATACTATACTTTAAAGCTTTTGAATCTCCAAGTAATGTGTTAACATCTCTAAAAGTTATTCCATCCTTTGGAAAATTTTCAATTGTTTCAATATAATCTTTTAAATTCATTTTTTCTCCTTATATTAATCTACGTACTTCTCATTTGTACTCTCTACTTTAAACCAACCATCATCTTTTTTTCCAAAATTATAACCTTTTCTTTCAAATAATAACCAAATTTGTGAAGCAATGAATATAGAAGAATAAGTTCCAAAAACAATTCCAATTGCAAGCGCTACATTAAACTCTAATATTTCCGATGCTCCTAAAATAATAAGTGCTAAAATCGGCATTAAAGTAGTAAATGATGTAATCAAACTTCTTCCTATAGTCTCTTTTACACTTGCATTGACGATATCTTTTAATCTACTATATTCTATTATACCACTTGTAATAGGTTTTTTCTTTCTTTTTTTCTTTTGATTACTACTTATTGAAGTGATTTTTTCTATTTCAATATTAATATTGGTTCTAATTCTATCAAAAAGTACAATAGTATCATTAATTGAATATCCTAAAATCGCTAATAATGCTGCAATAAAATTTCCAGAAATTGTAAACTTAATTATTGCAAATAAAGCAATCATGATTAATAAATCGTGAAGTAATGCAACTATAGCAGCAAAAGCAAAAGTACTTCTGAATCTAAATGTAATATATACAACTATCGCAACTACTGCTATTAAAAGTGAATAAATAGAATTATCAATTAAATTTCTACCAACAGTTGGAGAAACTTTTTGAATAGAACCTTCACTATCAAATTTATCTTTTAAGTAATCACTAACTTCTGTAACTTGATTTTTATCAAGTGAATCAGAAGTTCTAATAACACCAAGTCCCTTTTCTTTTACGTACATTGAGTCAACAACATCATATTTACTAGACATATATTTGTCGAAATCTTTATACTCGCTTTTATCAAGTTTGCTAACTACACTAGATCCACTAGTAAAGTCTATGCCAAGTTCAAATCCATTTATTTTCCCAAAAGTTAATCCTCCTAAAATAATAACTAGCGAAATTGAGAAGAAGATTTTACTTTTATTAATATAATTAAATAATTTAAATTTGCTTTCTAACCTATTTTTTTGCTTAAATTTAATGAAACTATTAACCTTATTATCAAAATAATTACTTTTAATAAATATATTAAGTAAAAACCTAGTAAATAATACTGTTATTAAAAAAGTAAGACAAATATTTATTATTAACATAGTTGCAAAACCTTTTATTGCAGTTTGACCAAAAATGTACAATATTATTGCTATAATGAATGTTGTAATATTGGCATCTATAATAGTAAGAAGTGAATCCTTATTACCAAGTGGAAATGAAGTCTTTAAGTCTTCCCCATTACGCAGTGAATCCTTAATTCTTTCATATGTAATAACATTAGCATCTATTGCCATCCCAACACCTAAAATTAAAGCTGCAATCCCTGGTAATGTAAGTACACCACCTAAAATGAAGAAAATCAAAAATACACAAAATGTATAAAGTATTAATCCAACTGAAGAGATAAATCCTACAAAATTATACTTTACTATTATAAAAGCAATAACAATTAACAATCCTACAATTCCAGCAAGTATAGAACTCTGTAATGCTTCATCTCCAAACGATGCACCAATTGATGTTGAATATTCCTCATTTAACTCAACCTGTAAAGAACCAGAGTTAATTAACCCAACTAAAGTAGTCGCTTCTTCTTCTGTAAAGTTACCTGAAATGATAGCTTCATTTGATAATTCTTGTTGTACTGTTGCTGCTGATATGCAGTTGGAATACTCTGTACCACAATTTCCTTTAGAATTTTCATACGAGTCTATCCCTTCTTCAAAATCTAGCCAAATTGTCATTGTTTGACCAACTAAACCACTTGTAACTTCTCTCATTTTTTCTGGATCTTTGACACTTAATTTAACAGCATATTTTCCAGTGGAATCATTTGTCAATTTTGCCTTACCAGTTTTTAAAACATCCGAACCCATTAAATAATTATCTTCAGTATCACGAAATGATAAAATTGCTGAAGATCCTAACATCTCACGTGCACTGGATTGATCTTTAACACCAGGCACTTGAACACGAATCATATTACTTCCCTCTTGAGAAATTACAGTCTCACTAATTCCAAATGAGTTAACTCTCCTATTTAATACATCAATAGTTGAATCAATTAATTCTTGATCAACTTTTTCATCATTAATAGGGTTAACACTATAAAGTATCTCAATTCCACCTTGTAAATCTAAACCTAATTTAGTATTAGTAATAATTCGTGAATAGAATATCCCAACTAGAGATAAAACTAATATTATAATAATTATTCCTTTATTTATATATTTTTTTTCTATCATATAACTCTCCTAAAAACTTTTTTCATCATTCTCATCAACTCCATATTGAGAATATACCTGATTTTTATATTCGATAAAACTATCATTTTCAATTGCACTTCTAGCGTTTTCAACTAATTCAAATAGAAAATGAATATTATGTATACTTAATAATCTTTTCCCTA
>JBKEDG010000084.1:0-1821 GCA_047975285.1 Bacilli bacterium
AAATATTGTACATATAACAATATTTGGAAATACTAATAGTGGGAAGAGTTCGCTTTTTAACGCAATTATTAATCAAGATATAGCCGTTGTTGATAACTTAAAAGGAACTACGACTGATCCAGTACATAAAAGAATAGAATTTATAAATTATGGGCCAGTACTTTTAACTGATACAGCAGGACTAGATGATTGTGGGAAAGTAGGACAAAAACGCATTGATAAAACTAAAAAAATGTATTCTAGAACTGATTTTGGGATTATTTGTATTGATTCAACTCTCAACAACTATGACTATGATTTTGAAAATGATTTAAGAAATTTTGATATTAAATATATAAAAGTTTTTACAAAAATAGATTTAGTTGCTAAGAGTAAAGTCTTAAAATTAAAAGCGCTTTATGATAATGCGCTATTTGTTAATACTCTAGATGAAGTAAGTGTAGAGAAGTTAAAAAAAAATTTGATATCTAAACTAGATGTTGTCAAAAATAAATCAATAATTGGTAAGCACTTAAATGCAAATGACAATGTTGTCTTAGTTATTCCAATTGATAGTGAAGCACCTACAAATAGACTAATTTTACCACAAGTTCAAGTAATAAGAGACCTACTTGATTATAAAGTGAATGTAACAATCACCAATGAAATTCAATTAGAGGAAATGTTATCTAAAATTGGTGATGTAAAGCTTGTTATAACAGATTCACAAGCATTTCATAAAATAAAAGATATTGTAAATAAGGATATATATTTAACCTCATTTTCAATTTTATTTGCACATTTTAAGGCTAATTTAAATAATTTTTCATTGTTTCTGCCTCATAAAGTTAGAAAAGTTTTAATTTGTGAGAGTTGTAGTCACAATATTTCTCATGAGGATATTGGAAGGGTTAAAATTCCCAAACTTTTAAAAAAGCGATATGGGAATATAACAATTGAACACATTATGGGGAATGATTTTAAAGATAATTTGGAAGGATACGATTTAATAGTCCACTGTGGAAGTTGTATGCTAAATGATACTGTAATGAAATATCGGGTCAATTTAGCAAAGGAAAGAGGCATTCCATTCATTAATTATGGTTTATACTTAGCAATTGAAAGTGATATTCTTGCAAGGTCAATAAGGTTTTTTGTAGATAATAATATTGTTAAATATTAAAAATTAAAATTTGACTTTAAAATCATGATGTGTTATATTATTTTCATAAATAAAAGTGATTGGAGAAGTGTATGGACCTTACTAAGTGTAAATTAAATCATTCATATATAATAAAATCAATAGATACTGGTGATGAAGGAATGAAAGAGTTTTTATTCTCACTTGGTTGTTTCCCAGGTGAAGAAATTGTTATTATTTCAATTTTAGCTTCAAACTTTATAATTAATATTAAGGATGCTAGATATTCCATTGATACAAATTTAGCGAAATGCATAATTGTAAATTAAACTATAATAATTATTATAGTTTTTTTTTTTTTTTTTTTAACTCTTGCGTAATCATTACGTTTATGATAAAATATAGTTGTTAGTATGTAGGAGGTTTTTATGAAAATAGCTTTAACTGGTAATCCTAATAGTGGTAAAACAACATTATTTAATGCGATTACAGGAAAAATTGAACATGTTGGTAACTGGCCTGGCGTTACTGTTGAAAAAAAAGAGGGGAATATTAAGAATGAATTAAATAAAAGTGATCTTGAACTGATTGCAGTTGATTTACCAGGTGCGTATTCTATGAATCCATATACTGGAGAAGAAAGTGTTACAAGTGAATTTATAAAAAATGAAGCACCAGATGTAATTATAAATCTTGTTGAT
>JBKEDG010000006.1:0-1934 GCA_047975285.1 Bacilli bacterium
ATTAGTTATGCTAATGAGTGCTTTAGGTGGTTTAATGGTTTGGACAAGTGCACCAGTAAAAGTATTTTTCAGTGAAATTCCTAATGATATTTTTGGAGATAAAGTAGTAAAACTAAATGAGCACGGGATCCCAGTTAGAGCAACATGGATTCAGTTTGCAATTGTTGTACCTTTGTTAATAATTCCGTCACTAGCTTCAGATAATGTTAATGAATTATTAAATATTATTATAAATATGACAGCAGCAACTTCATTGTTACCACCTTTATTTATATTTATTTCATATTTAAATTTAAGAGTAAATAAAGATCATTTAGAACGAGATTTTAAAATGGGATCACGAACATTTGGTATTGCTGTAACGATATTTGAATTAGTGATATTTGGTATAGCTTTCATTGCCGCTGTATTTCCAGCGGGTCAAGCATTAGGTATAACTTTAATATATAACGTATTAGGTGTCGTTGTATTTATGGGTTGGGCTTTATGGAAATACAATCGATATGAAAAATCAAAATTGAAGTAATTAATTTGCCATTGTATCAAAAATTAAATTATAATAAAATTAGGAGATGATGTAATGGCAACATTAAAAGATATAGCAAAAATAACTGGATTATCTACATCGAGTATTTCAAGAGTATTGAATGGGGATGAAAGTTTAAATATTAGTAATGAGAAAAAAAGACTGATACTGAAGACCGCAGAAGATTTGAATTATAAAACTGTAAATGTTAGAAGACAAACAGATGGTCAAATACTAATTATATGTTCACTGAGTGAGCAAGAAGAATTTAATGATCCATACTATATATCAATTCGTGTAGGAGCAGAAAACTATTGTATCCAAAATAAACAAAAATTCAAAACAATCTATTTTAACCAAATAAATGATACTAATTTAAATAGTTTTACAGGAATAATAATAATTGGTCAACTTAGTGAAGAAAGTTTTATTCCAATTGGGAAAAGTAAATTACCAATAGTGTTTGCCGATGCAAACTCAAAAAACCAAGAATATAATTGTGTAACTGTTGATTTGAGACATATTACTAAAATCGCTCTTGATAAATTGTATTCATCGGGTGCAAAAAATATATTATATGTTGGACCATTTGCTGAAAATACCGAATATGATATAAGATATTCCAGCTTTAGATCATACATGAGTTTTAACAATAAGGAAGGATACTATTTAGAAACGTCGTTTGATACACTTGATGTTTATACCAAACTATTATCATTCAATGGTTTAAAGGAAATTGATGGAATCTTCTGTGCAAATGATAATATTGCTATCGGAGTATTGAAGTATTTACAGGAAGCAAAAATTAATGTACCAACAGATATTCAGTTAGTTGGTGTTAATGATTTACCTATTTGTGAAAAAATTACTCCAAAGTTAACGACAGTTAGAATACATTCAGATTATATTGGTGAAGTGGCGGTGAGAAGACTTTTGGAACTTTTAATTAACGAAACAGAACATCGTATGAACTATGTTGTACATTCAAAATTAATTGAGAGAGAAACAACGAGATAATAAAAATAAATGCAGTATCAAACAAGGGAGTGTCGCATAAGTACGTATTGCTAGAAATAAATAAGAAGCTGAGATTTAGAAAAGACCTTAAACATGAGGTTTGATAAATCTCAGTTTCTCTATTTATGTATTAGTTAGGAATTATAACTAAAAACTTGATGTAGTATATGAATACCGAAGGTACTGTCCAAAAGTGTGATACTTATATTTGATTAATAATAGAGGATTAGGAGAAGTTTAAGATATAATTGAAAACATTTCAATCCGTTTGACTATAATTTTTGTTATAATAAAGTTAGTATAAAAATGGTAAAAATTATAGTAGGAGAAATATGGCAACATTAAAAGATATAGCAAATAAGAGCGGAGTATCAATTGGAACAGTATCTAG
>JBKEDG010000085.1:0-14927 GCA_047975285.1 Bacilli bacterium
AATGCTCCTTTATGGTAATCATATGCTGATTTGATGATTAATTCAATATCATCATATTTTGGTTCCCATCCAAGTAATGATTTTGCTTTAGTATTTTGTGCTACTAAGCTTGCTGGGTCTCCTGCACGTCTTGGCGTTACTTTTTCATGAATTGGGTGGCCTGTTACTTTTCTTGCTGTTTCAATAATTTCCTTTACGCTATAACCATGTCCGTAACCTAAATTGATTACTCCATTATCTGTACCTGCAAATAACTTTTCAATTGCTCATACATGAGCACTTGCTAAATCTTCAACATGAATATAATCACGAATACATGTTCCATCGGCTGTTGCATAGTCATCACCATAAATACCGATGAATTCTCTAATACCTAGTGGCACTTGAAGAACAATTGGAATTAAGTGAGTTTCTGGGTCATGGTTTTCACCAATAGTTCCATCTAAACTAGCACCACATACATTGAAGTAACGAAGAGCTAAATAGTTTAAATCATATGCTTTTGCACACCATTTGATCATTTGCTCCATCATTAGCTTACTTTCACCATATGGATTTTCTGGATTAGTTGCATACTCTTCAGTAATTGGCATTACTTCATGAGTACCATAAGTTGCTGCCGTTGATGAGAATACTAAATTCTTAACATCGTTTTCGACCATTACTTTAAGTAACACTTGCATTCCACCAACATTATTATCAAAGTACTCTAGCGGTTTGTCAACGCTTTCACCAACAAGTGATAAAGCAGCAAAATGAATTACTCCATCAATATTATTTTCTTGCATAACTTTAGTCATAAATTGATAATCACGTAAATCACCTTTTAAAAATTTAGCACGTTTATCAATTGCATGTTCAAACCCTGTATTTAAATTATCTACAACTATTACATTATACCCTTGGTTACACATAAGTTTAACTTGATGTGAACCAACATATCCTGCTCCACCAATTATTAATATAGTTTTCATCTTAGCTCCTAGTTTATTTTTGTGCTTAAATACTCTTTTAAATCTTGATTAAATTCTTCACGCTCTAAAGCAAAATCAACTGTCGCTTTTAAGAAGCCAAGTTTATCCCCAATATCATAACGTCTACCTTCGAATGTACATGCATAAACGTCTTCAACATCCATCATACGTTTAATAGCATCAGTAAGTTGAACTTCATTTCCAGCTCCTCGTACTTGAGTTTCTAAATATTCAAATACTCTAGGCGTTAATACATATCGACCTAATACCGCTTTATTACTTGGGGCATCTTCAATTGCTGGTTTTTCAACAAAATCAGTCATAACTTCTACATCACATGCGCCTTCACATGCAACTACACCATACTTGTCTACTTGAGATCTATCTACTTCTTGAACACCAATTTGACTGAAACCCGTTTGTTCAAATGCTTCTACTAATTGTTTTGTTGCTGGTTTTTCATTCACAACAATATCATCCCCTAATAAGATTGCAAACGGCTCATCCCCTACAAATGCTTTTGCACATAAAATTGCATCACCTAATCCATTAGCACTTCTTTGACGAATATAATGAATATTAGCTAATTTAGAAATAGATTTTACAACTGCTAGTTGTTCATACTTTTCTTTTTCAATAAGCATTTGTTCAAGTGATTTTGAAGAATCAAAATGATCTTCAATTGCACGCTTATTTGAGTGTGAAGCCGTGATTATTAATATGTCTTCTATTCCTGATGCTACCGCCTCTTCTACAATGTATTGAATTGTTGGCTTATCAATAATTGGCAACATCTCCTTTGGCATTGCTTTAGTAAATGGTAAAAATCTTGTTCCGAATCCTGCTACTGGTATTACTGCTTTTGTTATTTTTTTCATAATTGATATCTTCCTTATACTTTATTAAATTCTTCAGTTAACTTCTATATTTATGTTCTATTAAACAATATTACTTTCAAACAACTTATTATATGCATCATTCAACATTGCATGATATTCATTTACATCAAACATTTGAGTTTGCTCAAAGTTATTAATTGCCCTTATAATTTCCTCCACTGTTGGCTTTATTAACATTCCATGACCTGATTTTAATACACTTCTATTACCATCTATATCCGAAGCAATTATTTTCTTCCCTAATGCTAAAGCTTCTAAGAGAACCATAGGCTGTCCTTCTGATGATGATAGTAATAAAATAATGTCTACGAACAGCATTAGTGGATAAGGGTTTTGTAAATGGCCGGTAAATATTACATTTGCTTCAATACCATAAACCTTTACAACTTTTTTTGCCTCCTCAAACTGAGGTCCTTCTCCAGCAAATATTATAACTAAGTTAGGTATAACTTTTAGTATTTCATTAAATTTATTTAAAAACCTAACTTGGCCTTTTTCTGGACTAAAGCGTCCAAAGTAGCCACAAAATATTGGATTACTAATTTTACTAATATTTTCAAAAGTTTCAATATTGTACTCAAGTATCTCGCAAGTAATAGTTTTTCGTACCTCTATATCTTCCTCGGGATCGTAAAGTTTTTTTATTTTCTTGATTAAAATTAAATCTGCTTCCTTAAAACCATTTACACTTTTTAATAATCTATCTATATTCAAATAGTTTCCAATATTACAGGCTTGCTCATTTGTATAAAATTTGTTTAAATTTCTTAAATTTTCATTCTTGACTTCTTCTGACACTGCAATTACTTTATCAAAATATTTATATAACCCAAAAACACACGTTAATTTTTCAAAATGAACACGTTCATTATTGATGACTTTGTAATATTCTCGATACATATCATTATGTTGATATATAAACTTTTTATTTTCATTTGAAAAGGCCATAAATGTAGTCCAAAAGCTTACATAACCACTAAAATCTATATAGATATCAAAAGTCATATTTCCAAATTGCCTCTTATGCTCTCGCTTAAATAATTTTTTAAACTCTACTTCATCCATTTTTGATATATTTCCGTTTTGTAAAAACTTGTGGTATCTATACAATTCATTCAATCCCGCAACGAGACTTCCACTTCTATAGATAATATTCGCTCTTTTATCAACCTTTTCTAAATTCAACGTACTAATTTCATTAAGATTCCTTCTCTCAATTATATGTAAGTTATAATCATCGTAATTAAAATTGTAACTAAAATTTATCAACGATGTTGTTACTCCATTGTTAGCAAACCCACCAGCATATAATAATATATCCTTCTTCACTTTTTTACTTGGTTTAGCTTTGTAATTCATCATAATCTCAATTAATTTTGAAGTTGTAATCTCGGGTGATATAAAATAATTATACTTATCCGAATCTTTATAAGAATTTCCTTTTTTAGTTTTTATGATAGTCTTTAGTTGTTCGTAATTTCTAGCGATCTCTCCTGGTAACTCTTCATCAGATAAATATAGACCACGATCCTGTTTGTATTCAGTATAGTCTGGCATATAGTGAATAATTTTTTTTCCAGTATACATGAAGTCAAAAAATGCACTTGAGTAATCCGTAATTAGTGTATCCATGTAATACATAAGTTCAATAATATCGAACTTATCATCGACTACGAATTCTTTTTCCTCAATTGACATTCTAGAATATACTAAAGAATGTACTTTCAACAATACTACTTTATCTGGATTATCCTCTTTTAACCTATTGAATTCCCTAATTGTTTCCTTTTGACTTGCATTGATTTTATTTAGGTTTCCTGTCCATGTTGGACAATATAAAATAATAGGTTTATCAAAGTTTATTCCAAACTTTTCTGATAAATATATTTTGATATAATCATTTTCTTTGTACAAGTCAAGTCTCGGCGCTGATAAAAAACTTTGACCATTCCAAGCATGAAGACCATGTGAGCTTTCAATTTTATTGCAGGTATAGTCCGATGCATGTATCATCAAATCTGATTTCAAAAAGTTCGAAACAATATTAGCTTCTGTTCCCTTTACATTTTTCATATCTTTACCTAATGTTTTATATGGTGTTCCATGCCACGTGTTTAAATACACTTGTTCTTCACGCTTTACTAAATATGGTGGAAAACTAACGCTATTTATTAAATACTTAGAAGTAGCTAAATGAAATAGATATTTTTTTGTATTGGTTTGAATGAATGTAACTCTATTAGAATTTAAAACTTTGTCATTAGGGATATTTTCTATATCATTAATTATAACAATAAATCTAAAGTCTTTATATTTAGGAATGTCTAAATAACTAAGTAGCATTGCATATGGATCACCTATAAAAGCCTTACCATGAAAAGACTCAAACAATATTTTTTTTTTGTTGACTTTTGTTGTTTTTAAAAACTTATTATATATATAGTTTATGTTTCTTAAACGTTTCATAACTTCCTTCCCTTATTAAAATAGTAACACTAAAAACTCCCCAATTTCGTGTAAATAGTGTGAAACCCTTAATTACTATCTGTCTTCTTATGTATCTACAATCTGCATTTGTTCCGATATTAAACTTGTTATGAGAGGTTACGATTAAACTTGTAACTTTTTGCATTTCAACATTTTGGATTTTATTTATTGAAACAATATTGATTTCTTATAATACTACATCATAGTATACTATGTGTTATATTTCTTTGTTTATTGAAAATAGTTATAATAGATTCAATTATAATTATTTTCACATATAGAGTATCCAATGTTTAAAAATGTGGCTACTTTTAGTGACTTATATGTTTAAAGTTATATTTATAAGTCACATGAGACACTTGTTTTATTTGATAATAGTGCCATTTTGCATAATTAAATTAAAGTTACCACAGATATTGTAAGTAATGTCCAAAAATTTGTGTATAAACTTCTCATTGTGTAAAAACAGTAGCAGGCTTTTTTTATGCAGAATCTACATGTAGAGGATAATATGGGAATATTTGAAAAGTATTTATAGAATTACAACTAAAAACTGGACAAAAATTAAGATACCTATGTATGTAATTTTTTATAAGAAAAAACTCTATTATTTTATCAATAGTGAATCATATTTATAATATTGAGGTCTTCCTTCAAAACGTATCCAGTTTTGCTTTTATTCTATAAACTTCTTTTGTCACTTTCTTATTGTGAATCTGTGCTAATTAGTTCTTGTATTTCATCAAATGAAAGATTTACAAACTCATTAGGTCTGATAGCTTTGTCATCTACATAAAATCCATTTTTCCCACACCAGGGTTTACCAAAATGAACTTCATCAAAAGGAATATCAAATTTTTCTAGCCATGCAAATAACTCTTTACCTGTAACTGCATTAATCCGTCCTACATTCCCTTCGTGCGTACGCATTTGACGTGCAGTTTGCAAAATAATGTAGAAACCATTTGCATGGTACTCTAATAGTTTATCTAATACATCTTGCATTGGTTCAATATCAAGATACGACTGTCCTTCTTTTCTAGAATAACATAGTGTCCCATCGATATCAAAAACTATTACGTTAGTGTCTTTAATCATAATTTTTCTCCTTTAATAAAAGGGGTGAATAATTCAAGTCCCTTTGAAATCATCACTTTTTGACGACTTGGGTAATCGCTATGTAGTGGTACCATACTTAAGAATAATAATGATTCGATAAGTTGGATTTCTTGTGCCTGATCACCTAATTTGCTGTAAAATAAATCTTTAATCTTATCATGGCGAGTAGATGAGTTGATTGAGTAATTAATTTCTTTACCCGTTGATTCTAATGTAAATTCATCTGATACGATAAAATCATATTTCCCATTTAATGAGTGACTCAATTTAGCAAGATCATAACGGGTATCACCGTAGATACCATATCCTCCAAAATCTCCTCGTGGATCAATTAATCGAATAAAATTCATGTTTGGGTCATATAAAATATTTGCAAAAAAATAATCACCGTGAATAATTGAAAATTCATCAATATTTAGTAAGTATTTTTCAATAATCGAGGGTAAAAGTTCAGAAACAGTTGTTAAATTAGGGTATTCTTCGCCATTTATTTTAATTGTGCCTTCAAAAAAAGAGGTAAAATCTTCACTTTCTTTTAATTTTTCAAATCTTTCGAGTGTCTTCTTTACATATATATTATTCAATGCATGATTAATTTCTGTTTTAGGCGCTTCTAATTTAAAGTTTCTAAATTCTCTATTTGTATTTAGTAATACATCCAAGATTTTATTCCATTTTTGAATACTATAATTTCCATGCACATATACTTGATGTAATGTCATATATGCATAATATTCCATTTCTACAAATAAATTTTCATATGATAAATCATATGAGAAAATACGCGGGCTGTAATGTTCTAGTTCCTTTGGTAACTTTAAGTACCACTTAATTTCGTTTGTAAACTTTTCTTTTTCAGTGCTACGCTTTATTAATTTTCCCTTTTCTCCATCAATAGAAATTTCATTGAAGAAGCGAGCTTGAACAATTTTCTTGGAATTCTCTTGAAAATCACCTATATGGCCTAAATTAACCCATTTTGATTCTTCAACAAAGTTGAATGACAAGGAGTGATTATATTCTTTAATTAAATCATAGAATTCTGTATTTTTCTTCCACAATTCCTGAAGTAACGCTAAATTATCAAAACTGAAAATACCAATAAATGCATTGTATTTATCTTTTAAATCTCGTTCTACTTTATCATAAATAATTATTTGTTTCTCTTCTTTATCAAAAGTTGTCCACTGAACACTTTCGTTAACCTCTGCATAGGCAATTTTATTGCCGACATACTCAGACAAATCCCAATTTTCTACTAATGTATCTCCGAATAGATATGTAACGTTATCATATCCGCTAATATCAACTTGTTTCATAGTATCGATTATATTTCCTAGATAATTAATTTTGATAGCTTCAACTGGAATTTTCTTTTCTTTAATTACATTCAAAACATCTTCAGAATTTTCATATAATGCAACTTTTATATCAAAATCTGTTGAATTTTTTTTGGCAACACCTTCTAAAATTGTTGTATCAGCATAGGGTGTTAAAACATCAGGTATATCACCCAGTAAATTTTTCATCTCATCTGATACAGTGCGTGCACTAAGTATTACTAATAGATTTTTCATTTTTCTCCTATTTGACTTATTATTGGTCATTATTATTTGAAACTATATTCTTTTCTTCCAGAACTTGATTTATAAACATTAAAGTAGCTGGAATCGTATTTGGACCAATATCACCATGAGACTTAATTTTGGTCGATTTTGAATTATAAAAAGTAAAGTTAAAATTCGCAAATTTTGATGTTACATTGTCATAATTCTTCCTAACTTTTTCTGACAATACAAACGTCCCATTACCGGTATATTCTTTTATTTCTTCTTTAGTTAAATCTACTACAACAGGGTTAATATTATCTAAGTATAGTAACTTATGTCTATTAATATCTGCATTTACTAGTTCTAAAATTGGATCAACTACAACGAAATTAATATTGTGCCTAATACCATAGTAAGTCGAACCACTCGCTCCTTTACTTACTCCGTAAAAACACACATTGGATTTATCAATATGATGCTTACTTATCATCGCAATTAGGAAACTATCAACATCCTTCTCATATGTAGGATAGTTTACGGTATTTCGATAAAATGACCCTAAGTGCATGTTTACGTCATAAATATGAATTACAAGTGTTTCCTCAGCAATATATTTTGAGATTGTACTAAAATTTGTAACTATATAACGTGATGAAATACTAGAACTTGTATAACTTTCAACAACTGCTACCCCATTAAAAATAAATAGTATTTGTTTGGGATTTTCTAAACATCCAGATTGTGCATAGTAAATACCTGTTGAGCTGCGAATTATCTCTCCATCTTTTACTTTAATCCAAACTTTATCAAGTTCAGTACGTTTGATAAATCGATGGATATTATCTTTGTTGTAATAATAAATATAATCATTATCTAGCAAATGTAAATACCGATTACGTAAGTCATTATCTTGTTTCATTTGTATAAAAATATTTTCACTTGATTTAAGCTTTAATTCCTGTCTTAATTCAGTTAATTCAAATGGAGAATATGTAATGCTACGCTTTTCTTTCGAACCAATATTCAGTAACTTTTCAAAATAATTAACATATTCTTTCCAATTTGGTAATTTTGCATTAGCTAAATCTTGCTCGATTTCTTTACTAAAATCTGGTACTTGTAAATATTTGATAGCATAATTTGGAGAGTATTGTGGACGCAATGCTGAATTTGTCATGATATTATTTTCTTTTAGCCAAAGATCATACATTCTGTGAATATCAAAATCTTGTTTTATTCCATTAACATATAAGGGAGATAAGTCATCGTTCTCTACAGCTACTTTCCACATTTCTGCCATTTTCATCATTGTATTAGTTGTACCATAGTATAACAAATCAAGTGTACCAACAACTGGATGTCTCTTATCTGCAATTTCATTATCTTTTATTTTTACCACATCCGCTAGAGTTATTTTATGTGTTGGTGCCCAATCATTTCGTGCTCTGAAAACATAATCATATTCCTTATCAGATGCCATCATCAGTTGTTGAGTCTCCCAAATTCCAAATAACATTTTTGCCATATTTAAATTACCACGACGTCTAAAACGTTTATTATCATAGTTTTTTTCAAATTGCTCTTGGTCTAGAAACTTAATTTTTGCATTTGGAAAAATCTTTAAAAAATCATCAATACTATTTGTTTTACGAATTGGATGTTTAAGTTTTTCAGCAGTAAGTGGTAATAATTCACTAAATTCTTTTAACGTATTTATTGCTCTAGGTTGTTCTGCTTTGAATTGAGCAAAATACCTATGAGCCCAATCACCGTCACCCGTTGCTGACATGAAACCTGGGTATTCATCGCGTTCATTCCATGTAGTGATAAAAACATCAGCTTCAAGTGGGTCAATTAGTTTCTTATTAAACTCATCGAATAATGCTTCTATATTAAATCTAGTTGCACCTGAGAAACATACTGCTATACGTGGTTTACTTGATTTTGTTTTAGGACTATAATCTAGTTCTTTCTTCGGTAATTTATAAGATGTATTTTGATATGCATATAGTTTTTCAGTATATTCAACAATACCAGTGTAGTAAGTCTCCATGTTAAAATGATTTAGTAAATAATGCATTTTTTGCACCTGATTATACATTTTATGAGTTGGAAACTCAAGTAATTTGGGTTGTTTCTGACTCATATACTCAAATAATTTAAAGAAAATGTATTTTTTTCTTAACGGAGTATATAACTCCTCTTGAGTAACTGTAATTCGTGTTAACATTTGTTCTAAAATCACTGTCATATCATAGTCTGATTCACTCAACTTGTTAATTACATATGTCATAACTAAAGGAGTAAGTGCAACAGGCTTTGTCGAAAAAAATTTATTTTGATTTTTCTCAAGATAAGCAAGTGCTGAGTTAATATCGTTAACAGCTAGCTCTAGCACTCTTTGATTTTCAATTCCGCCAAATACAAAGCCCTTATAGTTTTCGCGCTCTGTATACTTTTCAATTACGGATTTACACTTAAGTTCGTCTCCAGTAAAACTTTCATAATATTTTGATAGATCATATTCATTTTTCAATTCAATAATACGCTCAAAACGACTAGTATCAATTAAATACAGTATGTATTCAAGAATGTTAATCTCATCTAAATTTGATTCATAGTAAGCATCTAACCCGTCAAAGTCCATCTTACTTAATAAGTTTTGTTTATATTCATGACGAGAAATGTTTTTGAAAAGATAGTCTTTATCAAATTCCAAAATATCATCTGGTGTTCCAAGTACGTGTAATTCCTCTGAGTCGATTAAAGAAGCATATACAGGTTTATCAGATTCAATAAGATACTTATACATTGGAGCTATATAAGCTTCGCTATAATTTTCGATTATTTCTTCTTTATTTTCTGATAATATCTTCTTAAATTCGCTCCAGTGTTTAAAATAATATAAACCGACAGTTCCATAATCTGAGATTCTCACTTTTTCCGAAACTTCGGAAACTTTCATATTTTCATCGCATTTAACAAAGCTCCACTTATTACCTTCTGCGATAAACGAGGGAACGAAACCATGCATGTGATTGGTTATTTGTTCCTTTTTAATTGCCCCTTCATCAATATATGTATCAATATTATAAATTACTATTCCTTCTGCATCATCTATTAAGTAATCCGCTCCTAAAACAGTTGATGCTTGTCCATCCGTAAGTTCGTTCACTTCAACAACTTGGAATTTTTTTATACCGAGATCACTCATTTTTTCATCTAAAAATTTTTGACTATAAGCACCCTTACGGACGATTAAAATAAATTCTTCATCAAAAAAATCTGTCAATGATAGTAATGACCACTCAAAGAGCGTTTTACCGTTTGCAATAATTTCATGCTTTGGAACTTTAAACCCAATTTTTTGAAAACGTGAACCCATTCCAGCCATTGTAATAACTATCTTCATTTTTCTCCTTTTCTATTTTAATAAAACATTGTATTTTTCTAAAATCATTTCATTATATTTGTGCACATCAAATCGTTTTGCTGGCTCATAATTTTGAAAGCCCTCAATTATACTTGAACTCGTAAGTTCAACGATTTGACCATAGTCTTTACCAAGCACACTTACGTTACCTGGAATATTTGAAGCAATTGTTTTTGCCCCAACTGTTAAAGCTTCTAAAAGTACCATTGGTTGTCCTTCAGAGAATGAGAATAATCCTACAAAATCAATGATTTTCATCACAATAAATGGATTAGTAATATATCCAAGGAATAAAGTATTCTTCTCTAAATTATATTGTTTAATAACCTCTTCCATCTCTTCACGATCAGGTCCATCCCCAGCGAATAAAACTACTAAGTTTGGTATCTTTTCTAAAATTTTTGGCAGTTTCTTCAAGAAAGCTACTTGCCCTTTTTCCGAACTAAAGCGTCCAAAATAACCAACGAAAACTGGACTTGCAATAACTTCTTGATTACATGCTGACTGATCTAAATTAAAGTGTGACAATAATTCATTTCTTTTTTGTCGTTCTTCTTCAATTACACTACTACTAGTAAAGTTTCTTATTTTATCTAATACCTCGATATCACCTTGACTAATATTTTTTAGCTTCTCTTCGATTTCACTTGCATCAATAACATTTTCAATATAGTGCTTTTGATTTTCATTATAAAACACACTTAAATATTTGAAGTTAATATCCATTGTTTCCCTAGATACAGCAATTACTCGTTTGTAGTATTTGTACAATCTAAACGTAACATTTAATCGTTGTTCGTGGACTCGTTGCCCTTTTACAACTTTGCTATGTTCTAAGAACATATTGTTGTGTTGAAATATGAACTTTTGTCCCATATTAACTGAGGCAAAGATCAGTGTCCAGAAAGGGCCATATCCACTGAAATCAATTAAATAATCAATTTCTGTGTCTCCATAAATTCGTTTGAATTCACGTTGCATTACATACTTAACATCACAAGGAATTTCATCTGATTCTCCTTTTAAGTATTGGCGATAAGAATAATTTTGAGCATTAGTTTTAACTGTGTAACCACCACGGTGAGAAATTATAGCGCGTGGATCCAATTGCTTTAAGTTGGCTTCTCCATCAGCATCAAATGAAGTTTTATCAACAATAATAAGGTTGTACTTCTCATAATCAAATCGTTTTGATAAGTTAATCATAGATTTTGTTATTCCATTATTTAAGAATCCACCTGAATAGACTAATACATTCTTCTTAAGATATGATTTTTTAACCGGTTTAATTAATAAATCAGCTTTTAAACTCTCAAGTGACTTAGACTGTTGATTGAATTTTCGATTAAATTCTGCATAATCATACTTGCTACGACCATTTCCAATTATCAACTCTAGTTCGTCGTATGTATATGCTACTTCACCTGGTAATTCTTCTACATCAAAGTATAAACCACGTGTTTCACTATAGTTTTCAAAATCAGGCATATAATTAATTATTTTCTTCGATGTTAACGTAAAGTCGAAGAAGACTGATGAGTAATCGGTAATCAGTGTATCAATATATATCATCAATTCATTTACGTCATATGCATCACTTACTACGAATAATTTTTCTTCATCATTCATTTGTGAATACATAAAGTGGTGAACTTTTAATAAGATGTTTTTATCTTTAAAACTTTCTTTTAGCATATGGAACGCATTCATTACATTTTCAAAATTTGATTCAACGCTATTTGTCGTTCCAGTCCAAGTTGGACAATACAGTATTGTCTCTTTACTTAAATCAACATTTAGATTATCTTCTAAATAAGCTTTGACATAACCTTTTTCACGTGTTGAATTTAAACGTGGTGTTGAATAGTGAAAACCTCCATTCCACAAACCTGCTAGGTCGTAACCATTAGTAATTTTGTCTTCCATATATTCACTAGATAATAATACATGATCCGCTTTTAAAAAGTTCGCAACAACATTGTAGTTTGCTCCGACTTTTCCTGCCACTTCATGTTTACCTAATTTCTTAAATGGAGTTCCGTGCCAAGTGTTTACGTAGATTTGTTCGTCGCGTTTAATAAAGTACGGCGGGAATGTTGTGTTGTTAACAAGAATGCCACATGTCGCTAGCATCTCAAAATACAGATACGTTCCAACATCGACATATGTAATGCGTGAATTGTTTCGATACGTCGGATTTACGATTGACGCTTTATCTCTTAATGTCCACACAAAGTTGTAATCTTCATACAATGGATCGTTGTAGTAACTTTCGAACAATGCATAAGGATCCCCAATCATGCCTTTCCCCCAGAATGCTTCGAATAATATAGTCTTTTTTTGAACTGGCTTCATTTCGACAAAATATGCATATTCAGCTGCATTATTAATACTGTCACGCTGATCTTTAATAACTTCTTGCAATGAAATTGCTTTATCACGGTCATAGAAGAACGATAAGTTGTCATGATTAGTATTGACTAATTTCTCATTAGCAGCAATTACTGAATTGTAGTAGCAGTATAAATTAAATATTTTATGTAATTTATCACGTTTAGCATATTTATTATCAATTTTTTTATGGTATTCACGATGCATATCTGTATTTTGAAGTATAGCTTTATTTTTATCAGAACTTGCAAATAACCCTGTCCAGAATGGTACAAATCCATTGAAATCAACAATTTGTTCAATTTCAAGTCGATTAAAGATTCTGTTGTATTCACGGACAAAAATATGTTTTACCTGTTCAAATTCTAGTTCATTTTTTTCATACTGATGCCATATAGTTTTTTCTTCATCATTAGCAAGGACCATTGCTCCTGTTCGAAATACAAGTTTAACATTACTAGGTAAATTGATTGCGCGACCAATTTCACTATGACTCCAACTATCTTTTTCATTGTTCCCAACAACTAAGATAATATTGTAAATACGTTTATTAAAAATATTTAAGTTTTTCAAAAAGTTTGTTGAAATTGGATTATTGTCTAACTTTCCAATGTAGAACAAAATGTTTTTCTTCACACATTTTTGACGTTCAACTGTACTTTCTAATTTAGTAATCAAGTCTGCAGTTGGAAGTACAGCTGGATTGTACTCAAGATTAAACTCATTGTTTAAATCTGAATTAAATTTTGAATTAATTAGTTCTATAACTTTTTCTACTGTAAAGGCATTTTTTCCAGGTAACATATCAAAAGTTATATACAAACCATAATTTAAGCTGAACTCTTGATAATATGGTAGAAAGTTAATAATTTTCTTGTTAAAGTTAACTGCATCATAAAGCAGTGATGAGTGATCTGTTATTACCATATCTACATAGTGCAATAACTCTATACTAGTAATATTTTTCGGAGCCAGGTATTGCTTTAAGTCATCTGGTACATCTTTATAATTGGTAAAGTGTGGACGATAAATAATATTTTTTTCGGGATATTTTTCAATGATTAATACTACTAAGCGATTAAACATCGTTAACTTTTTAGCATACATCGGTGATATAAAAATCGTTTCCTGTTCTACATTTAAATCATACAGTTTAAGGATACTTTCCGCCAGTTCATTCTCACCATACAAATCATAACGAGGTGCTGCAATAACTGATTCAAATTGTTTTAAGTCATCCAGATAATATGCATTTTCAATTTGCTCTTGTGAGATTTCATTACGATAAATTGAGATATCACTTTGTACAAGAGAACGTGTAATATGCCCTTCTTTTCCATATCGGTCATGCACATGATTACCAAGTTTTTTATAAGCTAATCCTTTTTTATATGTTGATAGATATTTTTGGTTTCTTCCCACGATATAATTTGTTGGCAGACCAACATTTGAAATGACATATTTTGCACTCGTTAAATGATAATAGAATTCATAACTGTCATACTCTACATGAGTAACTTTCGGATCATCAAATTGTCCTTTATACGTTGCTCGTGATTCGCCGTTTAAGACTAGAATAATTTTATCAACTTTTTTTGATTCAAGTAAATTTAGGTAAATTGCTTTAATATCAGAATCTATATGCTCACCATTATTCGAGTTAAGAAAATATATATTCTCATCAACTTCAAAATCAACTAAATCCAAGTTATCAGCAATAATTGCTTCTTTCGTCATTACATCACGCGACTCATACTTCACTACATCAATTGAAACATTTGATAGATAAACTTCCTCTACTTTTTCTTCTTCCTCTACTTTTTCTTCTACAGTTTTTTCTTCTACAGTTTTTTCTTCTACAGTTTTTTCTTCCACAGCTTCTTCTTCCTTTAATTCAGAGTTATACACTGTTGGAATCCACTCATTGAATTTCGAATAGAATAGTTTGATGTCCGCATCTAGTTGCTCATCTTCGATGTGAGATACTGTTGCCTCATGATAATACTGTAACAAGTGTTCTTGATTATTTTCCATTAGCTGTTCTGAGTCATCAACAATGTAATCAAATTTCTGA
>JBKEDG010000086.1:0-6102 GCA_047975285.1 Bacilli bacterium
CTTATTTCTTACTATCCTTGTGTGCAAAAGCAAAAGGTGATAATAAGCAGGTAGAGTTTTATAAAGATAAATGTATAGAGATAGATAGAAGTAAGTTATAATTAATACTTATAGAATAGATAGGAGTTGTTATGAACATATTTGAAATAAAAGATACGTTTTATGTTGACGGTCAAGAGTTTAAACTAATCTCAGGTGAGATTCATTGCAATTGTGATAAATGTAGGAGGAGGTGATGAGGATTACAGATAGGTAATTGTATTTCAACGTAGGGGTAAGATAAAAAATTCAAAATTTTAGCAGTAGTCTTAAGTTAATCATAAAAAAGTGAAAGGGGAATAATCAGTTAAAATATTTTTAAATTGTGAACCTTGATTGGGATGATACTATATGCGATTAGATGCAATGAAACATTTAGATTGACAAGAATCATTTATTATACTAATCCAATGTTATTGTTATTTTACTTGTAACGATAAAGTAGTACATTCAAAACTAGGTAAAATTTATATCAAGAATATTAAAAACTGATTATGTATGAAAATGAAAAAATTATTTGGAGTTTTTTTGGTTGCAGTTTTAATCCTTGCAGGATGCGGGGCGGATGGCAAAACTGTAGGAGATGGTGTAATTACGGTTTGGACTTGGGATACAACGTACAATATTCCAGCAATTCAAGCGGCAGCAGATATATATACAGTAGATCACCCTGATTTCAAATTTGAAATAATTGAAACATCTCAAAATGACATTCGTCAGAAATTGCATACATCACTACAAGCAGGTGTGGTAGATGAATTACCCGATATAGTTATGTTAGGAGATGAGTACGCTCAAACTTTTCTATCAGCATACCCAGAATCATTTATGGATATAACTGATAAAGTTGATTTAAGTAAATTCGATGGATATAAGGTGGAAGCAGCATCATTGGATGGAAAAAATTATGGAATGCCATTTGACAATGCAGTATTTGGTTTATATTATCGCTTGGATTACATAGAAGCCGCAGGGTATACTGAGGAAGATATGCAAAACTTAACTTATGATGAGTATTATAAAATTTGTGAAGATGTTTATAATAAAACAGGAAAAAAAATGACTGAGTATAATGTATCTGATGCTATAAATGTAAGAATGATGATGCAGACTGCTGGTCAATCATATTTTGAAAATAATGATCCGACAACTATTTCAGAAAATAAAGCCTTAAAAAAAGCAATAGAAACTAGTGCAATCCCAATGAATAAAGAGTGGGCGCACGAAATAACAGATTGGGAAACTCATGTTAATGCTACAGCTTCTGGTGACGTAGGATCCACGGTTGAAGGGGCATATTACTCTTCTGTAATTGAGGGTGAGGCTGACCAAGCAAATCAATGGAGAATAGCACCACCACCTCGCTTAGATTTTGATGGAAGTGTAAATGCCTCAACTCTTGGTGGAGGAGGGTGGTATATTGTTAATGGAAAAGGTGATGAGGATTTAGCATTAGACTTCCTAAACTCTACATTTAACGGTAGTGAAGAATTATATGATAGAATGCTTGAAGAAGCAAATGTTATTGGAGTTTGGGAACCAGCACTGGATTCAGATGTTTTTGATAAGCCTATTGATTTTTATGGAGGGCAAGCAATCTTTAGAGATTTTTCGGATTGGTCGAATAATGTCCCAGTGGTTAGTTGGGATGAAAATCATGACCTAATTCCCACTTACATTAAGGGAAATTGGATGGAGTACTTAAATGGCAATATGACAATTGATGAGCTACTTCAAATCATAGAGGATCAATTTATTAGCGAAACAGCATAGGAGAATTATGAAAAAAAGCCATAAAATATGTTGGAGTTTTATTGGGATTGGAGTAATTTTATGGAGTTGCCTTACAGCAATTCCATTTATTCAAGCCTTTTTTGTATCACTTCAAAGTTGTACTGGAAATGTTTGTCACTTTGGTGGGATGGATAATTACATTCGTCTACTTCATGATAGAGTCTTTTGGCAAAGTCTTTTTAATGTTACAATTTATTTAATAATTGAAGTACCAATTATGGTATTTTTAGGTTTAATATTAGCAAGTATTATGAATATGAATGAGCTAAGAGGTAAAACATTTTTTAGGACATCCTATTTCTTACCTATGGTAACAGCGGCAGTTGGGTACTCAATTGTTTTTAAAATGATATTTTCAAATGATGGTATTGCAAACTCAATGCTATTAAATATTGGGTTAATGCAAGAGCAAATACATTGGTTATCTGATCCAATAATGTCAAAATTGCTTATTATTATTTCATTACTTTGGAAAAACACTGGATATGATATGATGCTATTTCTAGCAGCTATGCAAAATGTTCCAAGAGACACATATGAAGCTGCTTGGATAGATGGATCATCAAGCATTAGAACATTCTTCCAAGTAACAATTCCACAAATAAAGCCTGTAATTTTCTTTTCCGTTATAATGTCTACAATTGGAACTATTCAAATGTTTGATGAGGCACAAATGATAACTGGAGGTGGGCCAGGGTACTCTACACAAACTCTGTCTCAATACATATATAGTTTATCCTTTGAACGTGTTCCTGACTTTGGGTATGCAGCAGCTATAAGTTTTGTTATTGTTATATTTGTTGTTATTTTGGCCTTAATTCAAAAACGTGTGTATGGAAAGGATGACTAATGAAAAAAATTATGACATATATTATACTTTTATTTGCTGCCTTTATTTTTTTATTTCCATTTGTATGGACGCTAATTAGTATAACGAATGAATCTAATGATATTTTACAGGGAAAATTAACACTTGGAAGTCATATGACTGATAATTTTTATAATTTATTTGTAGGAACTAATTTTATTCGTTGTATATTAAATACCTTTTTCATTACTATCGTTTTAGTAGTAGTTTCTGTATTTATATCCTCATTGACTGCATATGGATTTGAGTTTTTAGCACCTTCTAAATATGAAAAATTATATAATTTGATGATATTGACATTAATGGTTCCCTTTGCAGCTTTAATGATACCTCTTTTTAAGCTAGTTGCACATATGGGATTAATGGATTCTTATATGGGAATAATGATTACTGGATTCTTTTCTGTTTTTCTATTGTTCTTTTTTAGACAAAGTATGAAGAAGTTTCCGTTTGAACTAATTGAGGCTGCTAGAATAGATGGATTAAAAGAGTTTTGGATATTTATTAAAATATTTATGCCTTCAATGAAATCATCGTATATTACAGCAATAATTGTATCATTTATGGGTTCGTGGAACTCATATTTATGGCCACTTGTTGTTACACAGGACCCAAATAAACGAACAGTGCAATTATTTTTATCGAATGTTAATTCGGCCCAAGTAATTGATTATGGTGTTTTAGTTTTGGGTGTTGTAATATCAACAATCCCAACAATTATTTTATTTGCGGTTTTACAGAAGTATTTTGTTGCTGGTATGATAGGTAGCGGAAAATAAAAAATATCACTCACTATAGAAAACAAAGAAGATACATTACAATCTCCATTGGGACACCATTAAACTCAGTGGCAAGTATTTAATGTTATAAATATGAAAGGAGCTCATTAAATATACATTATTATTGTATTTTTAGTGGTTTAAAAACTGTACTATCCTATTTTGGAGTTATTAGTTAGGTTAGCGTTCAACTAGTGTAAATAAGTAGATATTAGTATTTTAGAATATATTTTAACATGTGTAGATCTTAAAAGAAGTATTTATGTAAATAAATTTTGAGACAAAGGTTAGATGCTAAAACATTTAGCATAAAATGTATTTCTACTAAAATTTATATTTATCTCAAAAATAAAACACAAGTTATGAATGTTTTCCTAAATTATCTTGAAAGCAAATATAGAGATATATATTTCGAGATTTGAAAGAGAGAACTATCAAATACTTTAGATTTATTGATGATTGGATTATACACAACGCTAAAATAGCTAAAAGTATATTGTATGAGGAATCTAATGGAGTTTAGAATTGATGATAAATTTTACTTAGATGGAAAAGAAGTAAAGATTATTTCGGGGGCTATTCATTATTTTAGAAGTCTACCTGAAAGTTGGGAAGATAAAATAATAAAATTGAAAGCAATGGGCGCGAATTGTGTTGAAACGTGTATTGCTTGGAATTTACATGAACCATATGAGGGGAAATGGACATTTGAAGGACATTTGAACTTACCATACTTTATTGAACTGGCAACAAAGCATGACTTAATGATTATGGTCCGTTTTGGTCCGTATATGTGCGGTGAACATGACTATGGAGCATTTCCGTGGTGGCTTAATAATAAGAAAGACATAAAGTTTCGATGTGATAATGAGGTTTTTTTAGAAGAAACTAGAAAGTATACAAATAAGATGGTTGAAATTTTAGCCCCGTATTGCGCATCAAATGGCGGAAATATTATATTGTGCCAACTTGAAAATGAATATGGATCATATGGAAATGATAAAGCTTACTTAAAAAAACTATTGAATATTATACGAGAAGCAGGGTTTAAAGATGATATTATTACATCAGATGGAAGTTGGCATACAATGCTTGAAGGAGGTACACTTTTAGATGAAGGAATTCTGCCAACTGTTAACTTTGGTTCAAAGGCTAATGAGCATTTTGATGTGCTTGAAAAGTTTATAGGTAAAGATAAGCCCTTGATGTGTATGGAATATTGGTGTGGTTGGTTTAATGCATGGAAGAGTGAAAAAATAATAACAACAGACCCTAAAGTGGCAGCAGTAGAATTGGATGAGATATTAAAAAGAGGGTCGGTAAACATATATATGTTTCATGGTGGAACAAATTGGGGGGCCCAAGCAGGTGCAAATCAAAGTATAGAGAATGGATATACTCCTGATATAACTAGTTATGATTATGACGCATTGTTAGATGAACGAGGAAATATCACTCAAAAGTATAGAGAATGTAAAAAAGTTATAAGTAAATATGTAGATATTCCAGAAATTGAAATAACTAATATACCGTCTACAACATACCTAGACATTAATTATATTGGGTCAGCAAATATATTTGGAAATGATAGCTTTGAGAAGATAAATAAAGCACACCCACTAACCATGGAAAGCCTTGGTTTTGGTTTTGGGTATGTGTTATATGAGACATGTTTGGATTATTTAGAAAAAATCAACTCGATACAACTAAAGGGTATGAATGACCGTGCATTAGTTTTTCTTGATGAGAAGTTAGTATTAGAAGTGTTTAAAGAAGAGCATAAAATGTTCAAATTGGATAAAAAAATACGTAAAAAAACTAAATTATCAATTCTAGTAGAGAATACAGGTAGAGTAAATTATGGGCCTATGATGGAAAATCAAGTAAAAGGAATAGATGGTGGTGTGTTTATAAATAATCACTTTTTTCAATTTGGCTGGGATAATATAAAGCTTCCATTGGAATACAAATTATTTGAAGGATTAACATATAACAAAAAAATATTAAACAAACCACAAATACATAAATATAACATGTGTATTGATAAAAGTGAAAACATCTATGACACATTTCTAAATATGGAAGAATTTGGGAAAGGTTATGTTTATGTGAATGGCTTTAATATTGGTAGATTCTGGCAAGTTGGACCACAATATAAACTATTTTTACCTTCTCAATTGTTAAAATACGGTGCAAATGAAATATTAATTATAGAGTCTGATGGTATTGTGGGAAATTTGAAAAGTGAAAAATAGCATTATCTGATGTGTTTGGATTAGTAAGTTAGAAGTGAGACACCTATATTAGGTACTATCTAAAAGCTATTTAGGTTTTATAGACTTTTGTGGAAAATAAGTATTAGCCAATCCACAATTAAAACAACTAATAGAATTGAAGCAGTTAATCAGAAGATAAAAAATAGAATAAGATTTAAACAAAATTTCCCAAATAGAGAGTAACTAGAACGTTCACTGGTCTCATCAATAAAAATGCAAAATAATAGATCCACAATACTGGTTGATGTAATGGAAGCATATAAACAACAAAGTGATAATAGCTATAAGCCCTAGAATCATATTCATAAATAAAACTACGTAAATAAATTCAATAATCCTTTTTCTC
>JBKEDG010000087.1:0-1697 GCA_047975285.1 Bacilli bacterium
CAGCATGGTTAGCCCTTAAGGGAGGAAGAGCAGTATCCACAGCCAAAGAAATGAAGGGAGTATCTAGAGTTGTAAAAACAACTTCTAAATTTGGTAAAGCAATAAGTGGAAAGGCTCCGTGGCTTGAAAAGGTTGGAACTAAAGTAAAATCAGGATTTAGTTTTTCACATAAGCGAAGATATAATAAATCTGATTTAGGCCAAATGAAGTTTAGTCAATTGAAAGGTAAAAATCATTTAGGAAAAAGACATAACACTGTAATGAAGAAGACTAAGAACATAGGCTTTGATTCATCGAAAAAATCAGTAGTGAAATCAATATTTAAAAATCTAGGTATATTAGGATCATCTGAAAAGGCAATTTCACAATTTTTCCATGGTGATTATAAAGAAAGTGCTAGAACAGTTGGAGTACAAGTTGCAGATGATAAAAGAATAAGTTTGATTGATAAAATTGAAAGCAAGATGTCAAATAAAAGTATAAGTGAGGATGACTTGAATGACATTCTTGAAGAGACTGGGTACGATATTGATGAGATAGAAGAAATTACAGGGATTCATATCTCACCTTTTATAGAAAGTGGAGTTTAGACATGAAGAAAATCAATACAGAGATTCAAGGAGTCCTACTAGGGATCGCTTTACTGATAATATATTTAGTAATAGTTGGATACTTAAGAAATAATTTGCATATTTCTAATTTATTGATTTCATTAATTTTTTTCTTTGTTGGAATCATGATTAAAATTGTAACTTTTATTCTACAAAAACTAAATGTATTGTCGGATCTAAATGATAATCTATCTGTAGTATCATATTCATTACTAATAATGGCATGGTTAGTATACATTGATGTTTTTTAATATAAGAGGCTATTTGAAGTTAGAAATATTTATATATGAAGGTGATAATATAAATTAAAGAATATTATAATATGAAAAATAAGCTGAATTTAAGTGTCATTGATATTGTACAGGGAATTAAAAATAAGAGATGACGACTAAATAGAATACTAGAAAAACTGGGTACGATATTGATGAAATAGGACAAACTACAGGAGTTCGCATCTCATCTTTTATAGAAAGCGAGCACTAAATGTGGGAGAAATTCAAAAATAATGAACTGCTAAGAATAATAATAGCAGTTTTATTCATTATACTAGTAATTTTTACATTATCTGTGATGTATCCCGTAGGTGGGATACTTTTTGAGAGTTCTTATGCTTTGTACTAAAAAGTTAAAATTGAATATAGTAGAAAAGATGACTGAGACATTAAAGATCATATTTAAATTAGATTTTTCAGCAAACCCTAAGTAATAACCAGATTACAAAGTTTAAAATTTTAGGAAGTGTTGACAATATAAGTCATCCGAATGCTCAGGCAATTACTGCAGTAGAAGCAGATAAATTCACGATTGAAGATGTATTGGTAATTAGGGCTTGCTGAAAAAGCTAAAACCTCAGTAAACAAGGTAGAAACTGCGCAGATTTGGTATAATAAGTGCAAAGTTATTTGACAAAACAACTTAAAAACAATGCACTTTAGGAGCTATTATGAAGCAAATATCACTGGATTTGAACTTAGATTGGCGCGATTATAAATTTTTCGGAGATCTTAACCCAGATAACACGTATTGTAAATTATCTGATGCACTACCTTGGGATGATTTGGATTATGTATTTTCTAGTACCATTTC
>JBKEDG010000088.1:0-23584 GCA_047975285.1 Bacilli bacterium
CAGTTTAGTCACATAGAATTTAGTCACATAGAATTTAGTCACATAGAATTTAGTCACATAGAATTTAGTCACATAGAATTTAGTCACATAGAATTTAGTCACCTGATGATCTGTTTGACAGCATATTCCAAACTTAATTGAGTGCTAATTTTAGACTCAAATTTTGAGAAAAAATAGCCTTCTCAAATTATGCAGGATAAAGGACTGGTTTCAGTCCTGGCCACAACACGAGGCAAAGCCTCTTGTTTACTAAGAAAAGTAGTGGCCATTATGCTGGTCACTTAATCATTTAGTTATAAACGACACTGGCCAAAAACACATAAAACACTGTAGCACACGAATAAACTGTTGGCCACTACCTTTAAAAAGTTTAAATGTAAAATTTACAAACCATTTAGTTCTTCATAACTTTCTCTAGCAGACTCCAACTTTGTAAGCGTTGAATTTAATTTCTTTTTTTCTACTACTAATTTTTGTTTTTCTACCTTTAATTCTTCAATTTTATTATTAGAATTATTGATTTCCTCTTCAATTCTCATTAGATTCATCTCTATTTTTTCAATCATTTCATTCATTTTATCACCATTCTTTCTTTTATTTCTTTTAAACAAATCATGTATTACCAAATAATGAACTACTATTTTCATTGAATTTAATGTTAAAAAGAGGTTTAAATCCTATGATTTTTAGGATTAATAACCTCTTTTTATTTATGTATTTTGAAAAAGTTATAATATTTTCTTTTAGATTTTAAGTAACTTATTGGATATTATTTCTGCTATGTCTCTACCATTTATAATCCCAGTTATCATAACTTTATTTCTTCGAACATACCTCTTCCGTTCGTTTAGTTTCTTTTTAAAATCATCTGCATTTATCATTATTGACAGATTTTCGTATGGTTCGATCTCTCCCTTATTCTCAAAAGACTCCCTCGATAAATCAATTAATGGAATACTAAAGTTATTTATAGTTAAACTTAAATCAATATAATGTATAGGTTTCTCTGTTACATTCCAAAATTCTATTTTATAACTTAAGTCATTGTATTTTAAAAAGCCAACTCGTTCAGTCCTTTTCAGAACCACACATCGATATACCTTTTCTTTTTGTACATTTGCATTCTTCACTAGTAATTTTAACTCAAGTATTTCTTTTGGCAGGATGATAAGTCCTTTAATTATTTCTAATGGATTCATTGTACCTCCTATACACATTATACTAGAAAATCAATTCGTTAATTAGATATACTCATCCACAATATCATCTAATTTCTTTATGAAATTGATTCCTGCTGATTTAATTAATCTTTTACCATAGACTATCAGTGCAGTTATTATTAGCCCACTATAGAACATACTCATCCAGTTTTCTAATGTTTCTATTGAACTTTTTACTAATATCAAAAAATATACAGCTTGTTCTTGACTTAACCCTTTAAAGTCTTCTGGAAACTTTTCTATCGCAATAGTTACATTTGATATAGCATAATCATAATAATTTATTGCTATAATCAATATTGAGTCAAATGTTAAGTATAAAAATGTTGTAATTATCACTGAAACTATTCCACTCCAAAATAGTACTCGTTTTGATAATAAATGTTCTCTAAGTGGTTTTTTTTCACTGAAAACATTAGTTAAAATTGACATAATCCAACCAGTAAAAAAATAGTATATAACAAAAATAATTGCTATATAAATAAAAAGGGGAAGTAGTATTCTTATGTTTATTAGTGGCTGCATAATTAAATTTTCATAATTTAGAGAATTAATATACTCAACTGGTGATACTAAATCCCATAAAGCAATAACTGCATACCCTAATGATATCACTGATAATATATAAAATAAACCCACTATTTTCCTCTTTACAATTGGGTTTATTGACAAAAGCAATATACATATTACACCACAAATAACTGAGATCATTTCAATTTTATAACTAGTCATAATATCCTTTCGTTTCTATAGTATCATGTATAGAATATAAAGGAGAATAAATATTAAAAATGGAAAAGTAGAAGCATAACCTGTAGCTACAAGACTATAAAATAACACTAAAAATAAAAATGTACATGCTTTTGATTTATTTTGAACTAAAGAACTTATAATTACTAAACTCATTATATTTACAATAATTGTCAACATTTCATCACCACCATTCATTTTTAATCCAAAATTCATATGCTGATTTCCAACTACCATAACGTTCTTCAGCATAGTTATTACACCAATCCATTTGAGTTATAGGATTAGTTTTCCAGTCGCTACCACTTGTCGCCATCTTATTTCCTGGTAGTGCTTGACACAGTCCATATGCTCCACTGCTACTATTTGTAGCTTTATAATCCCATGAAGACTCATGCGAAACAATATAGTCAACATAGTTATAATCGGACTCTTTTATACCAACTGCAGACATGATTTCTTTTTTATCATCACTTATATCTGTAGATATTTCACCTTTGTTTTCACATATATTTTTCACATATACATTGTCATAATTGACTGTACTAGACTCTTCCATTGTTACATCATTGAACTTTTCAATATACTCAGGACATGCATAATTATATTGATTATTAACATAATCTAAAACCATGTTTGAGTCAATTAATTGGCCATCTAACTTTGCTTCGAAGTGTAAATGTGCTCCTGTAACATTACCACTCGACCCCATTTCTCCTATAGTCTCAAACTGTTTTATTGGATCACCTACATTAACTAATGTATATTTCATATGGCCATATATTACTCTTAATTTCTGGCCTTTATAATTTGATTCTACAACTACATGGTTACCAAAGCCTCCACCACAATAGTTACCAAGGTAACCTTCTTGGCCACAATCGTTGTTAGATTCAACTACAGTTCCTGGAAGCATATTCATTATCATGTTTTTACTTTCTTGTCCTACAAAGTCTATACCAGCATGTGGACTTGATGGTGAGTACGGTGAACTTGTTGCTCCATACTCTAACGTAATCACATAATCATCTGCCATTATTGGTAATATTTCATGTTCAGTTGATGTAAATATCCCATCACCAATATCTGCAATATCACTAAAATCAGGTAGAAGACCATTGAATATACCATAATTGAATAATGAACCAATCATATACATTACAAGCAGTGGAACAATAAATGTTACTACACATATACTTGCAATAATACCAAATATCTTCTTTCTACCTTCTTCTGTAGATAGACTAGTTGCAATTCTAGTTAATATTATTTTCATTATCTTTGGCCGTGACTCATACCTGCTGTACCAAACATCTTACTCTCAGCTTTAGTTATATGAGTTTTTAAATGATAATTTTGTCTATTGTATTTAATCAGTGCATTTAATTTACCAAAAGTCATTACTTTAGCAATCTCATGATCTGCCATATTTAAATGTGATTTTAGTAAAAGCGAATCGGCTTCTCCAACATTATGAATTATTTTAAGTGCTGGATTTGATAAAATTGACATCGTTTGAGCCCTAATTGCAGGGTCGTTTAAATCACCTAATTGCTGTGTTGCACTTACGGTGCCACCAGAATATTTACGCATTCTCTTTTGAATATTATTAACATAGTTAACCATCATTGGGTTTTCTTTATTAACTAACAAGTAAAGTTCATCAATAATTAGAAGTTTCTTGATTTCACTATTATTAGTTGATTCAATATAATCCCAAATATAATTTATATACATAAATAACACTGCTTGTTGGACTCTGCGTTCCCTACTTTGCAATGCTAATATATCAAAGTTAACAATTTTTGAATTAGTTTCTAATGTAGTATGGCCATTAAAATAGATTCTATCTGAACCATTATATAGTGTAGACATCTTTAGTTGCAAGTTGTCCAACACATCTCTAGGTATTGGAGTTTCAAATAATTCAAAACTTGATTGTTCTTTAAAGTTTACTATAAGGTTCCACATATCTGTTACTATCGGAAAGTCTTTAGAAGTTTTTTCATGCACATTCATATCCGTTATGCTTTTTTGCTCATACAACTTCATACATAACTTCTCAAAGACAATCAATTCATTGGTTGTAATATCTGGATAGTATATTCTAAAGAACTCCTTTAACCATGATATATGGTCTAATATGATTGAATTACCATCTTCAGAATATTCATCTTTAATTATTTCACCTAACTCATCTAACTCTAATTTGATACCTGTTCTTCTAATCTCGAATATGTTTATCATACTATCAACACCAGGATTAATTATCTCACCACCACAGTTTTTAGTTAAGTCCACATATTCATGATTATCACTATCAAATACAAACACTTGGGTATCCAGTTTAATAGCGTATCCTAAAATAAATTTCTTAAGAATAATACTTTTACCATTACCACTCGATCCAACAACAATTACATTAGGGTTAGTTAAAAACGGGGAAAACAAATCTAGAATAATCAGTTCCTCTCCACTACTTCGGCCAAGGAATACCCCATCATCATCAATAACTGTGGATATTTGATGTGGAAATAATGAAGCAATTGGACTAGTGTAAGTATTTAGTTTCCACTGTATATTCGAACTAAGCCAAGGCATACTACCTAAAAAACCTTCTAATTGCTCTAGTTCCAACATATCATACTTGACATTATATTGACTGAACTTTGACTTCATTTCATTTGTCAGTTTATTTAACTCTTCAAGGCTATCAGCTGTTAGCTGAATAAATATTTCAAACTTATAAAATAAGTCACCTGCATCTGTCATCGTTTTCATCGCCTTGTCTAAATAGTCGTTTTCTATCCTGATTTGAGTTTTATCATAATCAGTAATTTTATTTTTATTTAGCTGGCCATTGTTATAATTTTTTCTCTTATTTAATTTTTGCTTAAATACTTCAATGTTTGCAGGGTGTATCTCTATTACCGAGTTAACATTCCTAACATCATGTAGTTTGTTGATTAAACCTATAGTATCCATTTCTTTAGGTAATGCCGTTACCATAATAGTTTTTACGTACTTCTCATTTAATGTTATATATAACGGATTGTTTTTTATATTAGCAGGAAGCTCAAGATTTTCATCTAAATATATCATATTAACTAAGTCATCTCGCTGTAATAAATTATATGTGAATATACGTGTTGCATTTGTACTTAATTCATATACGTTAATACTAGTAGATGTAATAGTTTCAACAATCTGATTATATTCAACTTCTTTTACTCCACTAATCACAATATAAAACTTCTTCATTGTTAAAGTGTCGCTATTAGTTGTTCCTTCAAATATCTCATGTAACTCTTTAGTAAATTCTTCTTCTGACTCCGTTAGATCATCACGTTCTTCAAGTCTTTTGATATGCTGATGTAAATTAACTTTTTCATCTAACGATAGTATTTTAATCTTATAATTGCTTAGTAACTTAATAAGTGTTGCAAAATTGTTTACTTCAACTTCCTGGGCGGTTCTATTTAATAACTTGATATTCGTACCCTCAAGTTCAAAAACAAATGATAATTGTTTTCTACTTCTAAATCTACCCTGTCCAATATCACTTAACCTTAGTAAATTTTTCATCTTTTGTAAATTATCTACCTTGTTCTTTATTTGTTTTTCACTACTCTTTTTCTTCGAACTTCTCTTCATTGACACCTCCTAAATGATAATGAATTCCTCGTGGTTCACTTGAATATTTTCTACGTTTTTTAATTCCAATCCATATACTGTCATTGTATGATGACTTGTGATTAAGAACTATATATAACAATGGAGGTGGAACTAGTAAAACTAGCCTCCAATTTATAAAAATAATCATAAACATAAGAACTATATAATAGGCCATTACACATAAGCATTCAATCATATAAAGCCCAAAATATAATTCTTCTCTTAAGATACTATCTGGAAAATAGTAAACATCACGCTTTTTCATTATTTCTTATATTTCTAATTTTTATTAACTTCTCTTCTAGTTCCGAGTTTTCTTTTTTAATTTTTTCATTTTCTTCTTCAAGTCTCATTATCTCTTCAGCTTGATTTTTAATTTGTTTGTTTTTACTAAACATCATATCCTTTCTAAAAGAAACCTTTTGCCATACTAAAGTTTCTCATTGTACTACTAATTCCGTTTCTTCCACCATATTGAGTCGATATTGAATTACCTAAATCACCTAATGCTTTCTCAACGTTTTTAGAAGCAATTACAAGCCCTAATCCTACACATAGTGATGTAGTATCTGGAACTAGTATCAATGATATACCCCAGACAAAAAACATCAATTTTAATGTCATTACAAGACCAATTCCAAATATACTTTTAATATATGAAAATACTTCATCAACATTACCTCTAGCAATAGTAAATGGCTTAATTGCACCCACTCCCATTGTTATTAACAATAGTGGGGCTTTTGTCATCACTTCTTTAAATAAGTCCCAAGCACTAAATATTATGATTCCTAAAACAAGTATCATCATTCCTGGGCCAACATAATGAGTAAACTTTGTAAGAAAAGGTAAGTCAGCATATTTATCCATTTCAATAACATATCCAGACCCTGTTATTTGTAATATATCGATACTCATTTTCTGTACTGCAGTAAATGTAAGCATTGTTGCCTTTACATATGTAGATGTGTATATTGAGGATACTATTATCGGTACTAGCTTATCTGCAAAATTATGATTAGAATATTGGGAATTAGAATTATCTAATCCATTGAAATAATCATAAACCGAAAATGTAAGCCCTAGTGCAAACATACCTACTGCAATAACTTGGATTAAATCCGTGGTTACTTGTGTAATAACACTATCAAGTAATGTATTTGATACTGCAACCATACTTGCTAGTATAAAGTTTACAAAAGTTAACATAACATCATTAATCCATGTAAACACTGGTTGTATTAACCAGTGTATAAAAAATCCAAATGGATCTATCATGAGAAGAAGATTAATGAGACAGTTGCAAATATCCCAGTACCACTAAATAAGAATATTGATGTCATTAAATTGTGTGTAAAATCTTCACCTGTATTTCTTTCTTTATAAATTTTATAACAGTTAATTGCTCCACGTAGTGCTAAGAAACTACCAATGATTCCACATATTGATGTTCCTGCTAAATCAATAATTGTATCTACATCGTTTGTCATTCCATTTACCAATTGAGTTAATTGATTACTAACTTGATTAACTGTAGTAAAACTTGCTAAAGCTATTTCCTTTGCTTTTATTATTAAATTCTGTATCATGTTGCTCCTTATATTTTATTTCCATTTATATCGTATGTTCCATCTGTTCCATAGTAAATAGGACAGTTATTGCTATTTACTTCGAATTTACCAATTCCATAGCTCTCAATGAAACTACCATTTAAAAATACATTTAGTCCTGCCTCGTAACCATCATCATATGTTGGATAACAGTAATCATTATTTACTTCAGGTGCTTCTTCTTCAACAGGTGTTGTTTCGTTACTAGATGTATTTGTAGTGGTATTTGAACTTGCTGTTGTATTACTTTGCTCTATTGTATTACTTTGTTCTGTTGCTTCTTCTTTAGCATTAGCTTCGGCTTCTTCTTTAGCTTTGGCTTCAGCCTCTTCTTTTGCTTTTTTCTCTTCAGCAATACGCTTTTCTTCAGTTTTTATTGAAGAGCTATATTTATTTTGTTTCTCCACCAGAGTATCATCTTTAGATAATGCAACATCTAAATCTAATCCATCTGCTTCAGATACTAGTTCATCTAACTTACTTTGCTCAGCTTTTAAATCTGCGTTGTATTGTTTATTAAAAGAATTATAGAAATCTTCCATATTATCTACTTTAGATGATGAATACTTTTTATTAATTGTTTCTTCATCGTATCCAATTACAGTTTTATAATTATTCTTGGTGTCATCTATTTTCTTTTCATAGTCACTATTACTCAGAGGCATTTCAATTTCGTTACTAATTAGTGTTTTCAATGTTTTAATATCACTATCTGTAGCAAATGATTTATTACAATCTATTCCTTCAGTATATTCGCTTGAAACCTCACAGATTTCATTATATTCATCAGCATTTAAAATCGATTGTCTAACGGTTGTTAGCATAAACACAGTAAATGCTATTATTAAAAAAAACAAAACAAGCGATATAATCACTTGCTTTCCACTTATAAAATAGTAATATTCTTTTAACCCTTCCTTTTGATTAGCACTATTTTTAATCTCATTATATTTATCCTTGTTCATCAGTCCACGATGATACAAATTGTTTAATTTTTTGTTATAGTCAACTTTATCTTTTCTAATAGTTATTTGAGGTATCTTCATTTTTTGCCTTTTTATTATCATTATGTTTAACAGTTAATAAAAATATTAATCCTCCGATTGAAATTCCAACCACTACTACTAATACTATCTGCATTACAGTATGTACTCCATTTATTATATCCACATTATCTCCTAATTGTTTTGTTATTATGTTTTTTGTTAGCTTTGGTACTACCTTTAAAATACCTACTACAATTAGAGCAAGCCATACTCTAATTAGTGTTCTTGTTACAATTTTATTTATTTTATTTATTTGCTTTTCGAACTTGACTAATTTTTGATTAGTTGTTTTCTTAGACAATTTACCGACTATCCAACTTAAAGGTTTCAAACAAACATATCCTAGTGCAAATAGTAATACTAGTATAGTCAATATATTGATTATAATTGTTAACACCTATACATCAATTCCTCTTGTTGGTTTATGCGACATTGTTTTGTTAAAAGATTCTTCAAGTCCCATACGTTGATTTTGAATACAAGTAATATTTAAAAATATTCTATCTTCTTGTTCTCTTTCATCTACTACCAATTTTACTGGAGTTAATTCTCCTAGTTCACACAATATTCTAAGCTCTTTACCTGTAGCATAAAGTGTTGGAGTTTGTCTAAAAGATTTCATATACACCTCAGTCTCGGTGTCAAAAGTAAACATCTCATTTCCTTTACTATCAAGTTCTTGATAAGAAAGTTTTATCGGCAATACATCAAACTCACCATTCTCACCTTGCATTTTGATAATTGTATCTTTTAGATGAACATCTTTCATTTTTAACTTTCCATTGTTATAGTCTTCAAAATGTTTTTCGTTTGGTACTTTTTTAATAATTCCTTTATAAATTTTCATTTAATCCTCCTTTATTCAATAGAAAAACTAGATCGTTTTGACCTAGTTTTCACTTTTATTTTGTTCAAGTATTTCCATTTCATTCTTATACAACTCTAGTAATTTAGGATTTATTCTAAATTCAATATTTGAATTATATAATTGGTTTATATTATAAGTATCCTTAACTATGACAATACGCATTTTTACAAGCTTTTTAAAGTTCCAAGGAATTTGCTCATACTTAATAGTTCCTATTGAATTTGATCCCTGTATATTGCATAAAAAACTTATATCTGAAGCAATTGAGGTAATTGCTGTATCGCCACTACAAGCCATCTTTACCAAGTAGATATTTATCACAGTCCAGTAATTAGAAAATTGAAGGCTATTAATAGTTAAATCCAATAATATCAATGCAACAGTTAATAATATATTTGATTTATTTATTATAAAATATACCACAAAAATAATTGCTAGGATATCAACTATCGAACCAAAAATAAATTTCATTGCTATATTATTTTCATTATTCTTTTTACTTTCCTTATAACCTATAAATATAATCACTAAATACGAATGAAACTATTTTTTCTTTTAACATTTTCATCACCCATATATGCTTTTTAAATATTATTATACCAGCAATTATTATTAATGGCTTGAACAATAGCGAAATACTTAAAAACAATGCAACCAGAAAAATAAGAATATAGGTATTTACTATCTTTCTCCAGTTTTGATTTAACCTCATATTCTCTCCAATGTGAAGGGTCATAATGACCCTTCAGTTTATTTATTTATTTAATTTGCGTTTTGTTACAACTACTCCACCTAATATTACTACTAGGGCTCCAATCATTGCAACTTTAACTGGATCTCCACCAGTAACTACCATTTGTTTGATAAGTTCATTTTCGATTTTAAATGTTTGAGTTATTCCATCTTCACTAACGCTGAAGTTTACACAAGTTGATTTCTTTTGGTAACCAATTGGGGCTATTGTTTCACAAATAGCGTAATCACCATACGTAAGTTCAAATTCATGTGATTCTGTTGTTGATACCCATTTCTCTACTACTTCTCCAGTTTCACGATCAACTACTTGTAAGTGAGCTCCTGGAATTTCTTCGCCTGTAGCTAAGTCTACTTTATCAATTACAATTGTATTTGATATTAGTTCATTTTCAATTTTAAACTCTTGAGTTATTCCATCTTCAGATACATTAAATTTAACACATTCTCCTAAAGGTAAGTATCCTTCTGGGGCAAATGTTTCACAAATTGTGTAGTCTCCGTATTCAACTGTAGTTTTATGTGTTTCAGTCGTTGAAGTCCATTCATCTACAATTCCACCTTCACTATCAATAATTTGTAAATGAGCTCCTGGTAATTCATCACCAGTTGCTAAATCTGTTTTTAAGATACTCACTTCATTTTCAATAACTTTATCAGTTAATTCAAACTCGATTGTATTTTCATAACTATCATTATCAATTGTGAACTCATACTTTGTTTCATCAAGAGCATAACCCTCTGGAGCTTTAGTCTCTTTCATTGTATAGTCACCAAATGATAACATCACACTAGTTGCTTCACCATTTTCATCAGTTGTTAAAACATCTTCAACTTCACCTTTAGAATTATAGATTGTATATTCGGCATTCTCTAAAAATACTGTATCATCATTTAAGTTACCAATTGCGTTACCTGACTTAGTAATATGAATATTACCTAACTTCTCAATATTTTCAATCGCAACACCATTGTTAATAAATACCATTTCATCTTGTTCATCAATAGTGAACTCAAATGTGTTCTCATTCATGAAATAGTTATCAGCAGGGTTGTTTACTTCTTTAACAAAGTAGTGCCCATATTTTAAATCTTCTGTAACTGCTAAACCATCTTTATCAGTCTTGATTACTTGAACTGGTTTAGATTCTTGTTTATCAAATACACCATTACTATTTAAATCTTGGTATACCGCAAAGCTTACATCTGGCAATAATGTTTGACAATCTTTAATAGTATCAGGTCTTGTTTCTTTATCACAAAGTTTAGATCCTACTTTAATAAGTTGAGCCTTACCAGTGATTACTTCATTTTCGATATCACCAAGTTCAATTACTCCACCATCAACAATAGTTCCATCGTTTTTAATCTCAAATGGATATGAATTAGTATTGATATTGTAACCCTCTGTTGGTTCAATTTCATGCATTACGTAGTGACCCTCTGGAAGTCCAATACTAGTAACCTCTCCATTTTCATCACTTGTTTGCATATCAACCAATTTATCTTCTCTATCTAATTGTTCATTCCCATTTAAATCAGTGTAGAAACCAAATGTACTACCACTTAGTGGGTATGTCTCATTATCTTCATTATCAAAGTTCTCTGCTATTTTTGTAAAATGCACTTTGTTTAAATAAAGTTTATTTAAGACATCATCTCCGCCATTTAACTTTACAATCACACCATCTTTTGTAATTGAGAAGTCTTGCTTGAAGTCCATTACATACTTGCTTGGTGCTTTTGTTTCCTCAATATGGTAATCTCCGTATTTAAATTCATCATTAGATGTTTTTAATACTCCATTATTATTAGTTTTGTAAACTTCATTGAAACTTGGATATGTTGTTGATGTTACTGTAAACTCAATATTTGCTAATGCTTCTGGGTCTAGTTCAAATACTTCACCTAATTTTTTAAGTTCAATACCACCACGAATAATATCATTTTCATATGGCGAAGATGTTAAATCAGTAATTTTATCTGCTTCAATTTTTACATTATGTTCTGTACTATTTAACACATATCCAGTAGGTGCTTTTGTTTCTTTAATTTTATAATCACCGATAGGTAATTCAAGTCCTACTGAAATAATACCACTTGAATTTGTAGTGTAAGTTTTTACCTTAGCTCCAGTCGAATCATATAGCGTATACTCAGCACCACTTAATGCAGCACCAGTCTCACTATCAACTTTTTTAATCTTAAACCCACCTAGTGGTCTTGCTTCTGTTTTAAATTTCATATATGCAGGTACTGGGTCAGCCCCAACGTAAACTAAGTCTTGTCCACCATCGTAAAACTCATTTGTTCCACTTGCGTATGGTTTCCATGAGTATGAGCGTGCTGATGTATAACTTGTGCTTTCAACACTAGTTATAATTTTCACATTGTTTGCACCCGCTGGATTAGTTACTGTATAATCTCCAAAATCTCCATAATTTGAAAATTTACTATCCCATACACCGTTTGTATCTTTAAGCGTAAGTTCAAATTGGTCTGTACTCTCGTTGTACTTTAAAGTATGACCTTTTGCTGCACTTGATGTAGAACCCATAAATGATGGTCTAACTGTCCATTCATTTAAACCTTTTTCAATAGCTTTTATTTCTGATAAAAAGCTACTAGAGTTATGGATTGTCCAGCTATCTAAAAATATCGGATTCCAACTTGATATTGGATTTCCTATAGCGATACGTTCGTGGTCACTTAAATAATCCCAAATAAGCAGCTGGCCAGCAAATACATAGTCTGTATTTCCGCTACTTTTATAATGATCCATCGAGCTAGAAATCACCCTACTTATGTATCTCTTTGAAGTTATTGAAAACTTTCTGTATACACTTCCACTTTCACCTGTACTTGTCGCTTGCGACAAGGTGTCCATACCTGGTTGAATACAAAATATAAAGTGACCATTAGCTTTGAATATTTCCCAGTCTCCCCACATAGATGAATTAATCACAGAATAATCTACTGGAGAGTTTACTTTTGTCAAATGATAAGTCTTTTTTGTTCTTAACTGAGATAAATAACTATTATTTAATGTTATGAAGTTTTGCGCTTCGCTATTAGGGTCCAATGCCTTTGCAATCTCGTCTTGACTCATTCCAGTTAAATCAATAATATCTGTATCTGTATCTTCAATTGCTTCATATGTTTTTGCTTCGGAATCACTAAGTTCTTTTTCTTCTTCACTATCTTCATTATCTGCAAATTTTAAATCAGTTTCAGCTTCTTCCGAAGTTGGAGGGGCATTTGCCTCATTTGATTCTTCTTCACTAGTTGGTTCTTCACTAGTTGGTTCTGAAGCAACTTCTTTTGACTCTTCAGTTACTTCTTCATTTATTATTTCCTCTTCCTGAACTGCACTTACTTGTGAAGAAAGTTCACTAGCAAGCTCTGTTGCGTTATATGTTGTTGGAGCGAATATTGTACCAACAAGCATAACCAACATTAATATACTACCTAGTTTATTAAAATTAAATTTTTCTCGCATTTTCTTCCTTTTAAAATTTTTTATTGTTAAATAAATTTATGAGGCGGTTCTCTTATTTTCATTTTTCATCTCCTTGCTCGCGAAAAAAGGAAAGCCATTTTCGACCTTCCGTTTTTATATTATTAAATTTTTACATAATTCCAAATTATTTACTGAATACTTTCGCACATTTCTATTGTATAGATAATCCTTTAATAATATACTTCTAATTTAAAAAGTATTATAGTTATAATTCAAACCAGTCTATCTCCCACCAATCCATATTCTCAGCGCAACCTGGATATACTCCAAATCCTCCAAATTCATCCATGTGTGCCTCACCATAACCATACGCTTCTGCTTCACTTGCGTAGCAATAGTCTGGCATTACTTCTGTTGTTGTACTTCCACCACCATTACTGCTTGATGAACCTCCATTGTTACTACTTGTACTTCCACTACTACTGCTTGTACTACCACTATTACTGCTTGTACTACCACTATTACTGCTTGTACTACCATTGTTACTGCTTGTACTACCACTATTACTGCTTGTATTTCCACTTGAGTATGATGTATCATTAGACCAAGTAGGCGTACTTGCTTGAGCCTCTTGTTGTGCTTGAGCCTCTGCTTCAGCTTGTTCTTTTTCTTCCTTAATTCTTGTTTTAACTGATTTAACTAATTTACTGTAATTAGTATCTAATTCTTTGTAAGACTCTTTAAATGCTCCAAGCTCTTTTACTGTATAATCTTTTTCAGTATCATACTTGATGGCTTTGTAATCTTCATTGTACCCATCATATTTCTTCTTTTCACTTGTAGATAAATCAGCTGACTTTAAATATTCTTTAGATTCGCCTATATTTTCCTTATAAGACTTAATTGACTTCTTGTTGATTCGTACTTGATAATTTGTCTTTAAGTCCTTTAATTGCTTTACAACTGCATTATAATCTCTTTCCAAGTTAATTAGTTCATCAGTTGTGTAAGATGCTTCACCATCATACTCTGAACCAATAGCAATTGCTTCATATGTTTTTGCTTCGGAATCACTAAGTTCTTTTTCTTCTAAATAAGACTTAGTTTCAGTAATTGTAGTAGTGTCTTCTTCAATGTTACTCACTGCTTCACTTTCACGTGTTTCTATTGTATCTGCAAGTTCTTGTTTACTAACTTTAGTAAGTTCACAACTTTCATTACAATATTTGTTGTACTCTTCCAATCTTTCACTAGCTTTAACACTAGTAAGTACTCCCAACCCAACTAAGCAAACTATAACTACTACACTTATAATAAACTTCTTGCTTTTTAATATATTCATAATCTCACCTTTCATAAAAGGATCATAATGACCCATCACCCAAACTTGTACAAACATATTATAGCACTATGTTTATTAAAGTTTCGTTTCTAATTTCACTTCATTTTAAATATTCATAACACCCTTCTCTACCACAGACAATCAACAATCGGATAGTTACAATGGATTAGCAAGTTAGAAGTGCGACACTTATAATATATGTAGATAGTTATAGTATTATGTCTTCCAGCAAGTCGACAGTAATATTATAGCTATTTTTAATTTGATTTTTATTTTTAAATCTTTATCTGTCATAAGATAATTTACTTCTTCTTGCATTATCTAAATTATCGAAAATCTCTTTTACTTCATTAGACACTTTTAAATTCTTTAGTTCAACAAGTTTCTTCGATATTTTTAAATTACTTTTATCCAATTTACATATTTCGTCTTTTTGAATACTAGTCCCACTAAACTTATTAGCCACACTCAATAATTGTTTTTGCCCAGGTGACATACTCATCTTATGCATTATATTGTGTTTGATTTTATCGCTAGCAAGCAGTGCCATAATAATTTCTTTTTTTTCAAATATATTTTCATACTCTGAGAAAAACTTTCTAACTACGCTCGATTCAATAAGAAACTCATTATCAATTCCTAAGTCAAACTGCTTTACATACAAATACATGATTGTCGCTTGACCTAATTTTTCACCGTTTGATTGAATCAAGTTTGCAAATTCGCTTTTATGATTATCAATAAGATTGTTTAAAAAAAGAACACTTGGCTCATCATTTTTTATAAATGCTGGTAATACTAAAGCATTTATTTTCTCAATAGCTGATATCTCATTTCCAAATTGTCCTACTTGAAACTCAAAGCGTTCGCTTACTTTTATTTCAAACTCACTTAATTCTTTCCCTGCTAGTATATCTTTAGCTGCAGTTGTTACTTTGTAACTATTCCCATCACTTAAAATATCATTTATGATTGGTAAATAATCCTTTAATGCTAATATGTCTTCTGCAACAAGGTTCATATCTTTTTCAAAATTAATTACTTCTATTAGTTTAAACTCGTGCAATGAATTTTCAAAATCTTTAACTGTTGCAGCAGCTTCAATCCGCGGAATGCTCATAAGTTTTACCTTTGTATCATCGTTAATATTTGGAAAATACTCAAAGAACTGTTGAACCCTATGTAAATTGAGTTTGTAGGATTCATTAACCCCCAGTTTATTGCCGGTTAATTTCAAATACATTGCAGTTGCTTCTCCGACTTCATCAATATCTTGATTCAACATATGTTTATAACCTAAACTCAAGTCGTCATCTGCCCCAATTTCACGCAAATAATCAGTTGCTACTTGATCTTTCGACATATACACAAATTGACATAATAAATTAAATCTTGCAGCTCCGGATATATCATATCCAACAGAATCGGGAAAAACTTCATCTAAAGCCTTTGTAACATGATCCTCTGCTTTTGAAATAAGTATTCTTTTTTCGCCTTCTTCTTTAAATCTAATAAAAAATTTGTTCGGAGTATATTCTTTTAGATGATCTTCATTGCCTAAAATGCTTATAGATGAATAATTTTGTGTTATTATACCTGTATCTGAATCAATTGTACCAGCAGTGTATTCCAGTTGATTATTTACATAAACTAAAACTTCATCATTTTTTACTTTAAAGGAAACATTAAGTTCTTTGAATACTTCGTTTAATTCTTCTGCTAAATTATTAGTGTTAATCATACTCCCTCCATTTTTTATCACTTCATCATATTCATTTATTATATTTAAGTGTTTCGAATAATCTTCATCATATTCTTCTTCAAACCACTTTAGTTGCGACTTGATATCTTCAATACATTGTTCATTGTAAGAAACCAGATTATACCAATCCACGTTCGCTAAACATACTGTATTTTCAATATTAATATACTTATAATCACCCCATATATTAATACTATCCTCATCATAGTAATAAACTTGAGATAAATCTAAGTTTTCTACATAATCTTCGTATAGTCTAGTCATTACTATATCTGAATACATGTTAAATATCTCTCTATAACTATCGCTAAATGAGTCAACATTATAATCTAAATTTAAATTTAAATACTCGGTTGTTGCTGAAGTTAGCTCAAACATTGTATCTTCAAGCACATAGTAGTGTAACTCTGCAAATGATGATAAGTCGTATTGTACATTCATATCGACTTGTTCCGAATAAAGATAGACTACTTCTAGTAATTCTACGCAAGATTGATGATTCATTTCAGTCTTGGTGAAGGACTTTAAAATATCATCAATATAGGTTTTTACATCTATTGTTCCTAATTCTAAGTTACAATAATTGTCTTTAAATGAATCATCTCCATTAAACTGCAGTCCATTTTTACCTGTTTGTTTTTCAGCTATTGCTTGTAGTGGTTTTAATGCATCTTCAACATCACTTTGAAACTTGTTATCAATATCATCTATCATTGATACTAACTCATTTTCAACTGATAACGGTAATTCATATTGTACTTGCACTTCTTCAACAATTTGTTTAGCTAAATACTCAGGGTTCATATTTTCAGCAATATCGAACTCTAACAATATCTTAGATACTTCTAATTCTGGGGTTTTTGATTCAACTTCAAGTACGAAATTGTCGTTTTCAGTAAATGGTGTAAGCAATGCATTTTTAAAGATTGAAATATCTTTTAATTTATTATATGCTTCGTCAACTAATGTATTAATTTTTTCATTGTATGAATAAGTTTGAGAATTTTTTTCAGTGAGTACTTTAGATAATTCTTTAACAATGCTTTCACTTAAGAAATATTCATTAAAAGCATTAATTACATTATCATTGTTGTTTATGTTATAAAAATCTGAGTTATACAAATATTGTTTAATATCTCCATAAGCTTCAAATATTTTTTCTTCAAATATAATTTGCTCATTTATTGCCACTAAGTCTATAATCATTTCCACTTGCATAGACCCTTGCAGTTGTCTATTGTCAAACGTTAAATCGGACTCATCTCCATTAAACCCTACTACTTCTGCATATGTATCAATAAAATTCAAGGGATCTAATCCCTTATCTTGTACTTCATTAATAAAACTGATAACACTTGTCTTTTCCATTTTCTCTCCTAGTTTAAAATACGTATCTTCTGATTGATATTCAAGTTCTTCAGCATTCTCACGCATGGAACTTCTTACGCTCCCTGTATTCCACCAAACTTCTGGATACTCCGTGCGAACTGACTCAAAACCGTTTTTTGCAACTGTAATACTATCTTCTAGTGTTAACCCAACCAACTTGGCTGCATTTACTATATTTTTAGTTGCCAATACATCATCTTCAGATAATTCAGCATTACCACTCGGGTGATTGTGTATCATTGCAAAGTATGTTCCTCTATTCATTAAAGGTACTTTTAGTACATCTTTTATATCCAGTGGAATCATATTATCTTTACCACGATATACAATTTCATCATGAATAATTTCATGTCTTGCATTAGCAACAGCAATAACCATAACTTCGTTAGTTTCATATTTAAGATGTTCATATCTACGATAAAGAACTTCAGCTTCAGTCATTACCATATATTTTTTTTGTTGCATATTTACATATGCTTCAAATAACTTCTTAATATCTTCTAAAGGCATATCACTTTCTGCTTCATTCTTAATAGTAGATATCATTACATCACTTAGCTGGTTTGTTTTCATATGTTTCCACCAACTCCTTGATATCCTCAAATTCTAGGCCAGTAGTATCTGCTAATTCCTTTAATTCTTCATTAGTCATAAATCACTCCTTTCTTCTCAAGTTGGTTAACCTTGAATCTCACTCGTAGTTATCCCATTTCTACATTTCGGTCTAGGATTATTCTTTTTTCAAAGTTCAATCTTTCAACTTGCGTAATCCTAAACTCCTAGGAGCGTAAAACTAAACAAATAATTCAAAACTAATCTAATTCTTTTACTAAAGTACTAATTCTATAAATTTTATTTTCAATTTCACTTATATTGCTTTCTAAACTATCAAATTCAAAGTCCTGTATTTGATATTTATTGGCCGAACTAACTATAGTTTTTATGTTCTTTATACTTTTTTCTATATAACTGGTACGTTTTATAAAATCCTCTCGTGTTTCTATGGCCATAACTCCCCCTTACATTTCTTCAATAACATGTGGTGCATATTCAAGTAAATACTTATCTATTTCGTGAATTAAAGTATCATTATATTCCAGACTACCACCATTTTTATCAATCTGTTTCTTTATTGATAACAGAGCATTAGTAAACTTCTCTTGCTTGCTAACTTCAACTTTACTTATCTTAAGTTTAGAGGTTGCTCTATTGTAAAGTTCTGTTATTTTAACATTTGGATTGTTGCTTGCATACTCCATAACATCTTTACTATCAACGATCTTCTTGTATTTTTTTGCTTGAGTTAGACTGATATTTAACTTGTTGCCTACTAGTTCCATAGTCTCAGTTTTCCCTTTCCCATATTGGTCAGAATAAACATAAAATAGTATATTAAAACTACTAAGTCTTTCATAATTCGTAAGTTCTCTTGTTGTACTATTTGCACTTACTAAGGCTAACAATTCGTTATTTTTATCAACCTTCATAACTCTAGCTGGTATTTTAGCAAAGTCTTTCTTTCCACTATCATAAAGAGATTTATACGCAGTATATCTACGTTCTCCTGATATTAATTCATAGGAATTATCTCCTAGTCTATTTACAACTATATTGTGAAATAAGCCATCTTCTAAGATACTTTCCCTTAGATTTTCAATCTCTGTAATATCGAAAAAGTTATTCTCATTAACTTTGATTTCATCTAATGCAAGCATTTTGATTTCACTATCGTTTGTTTCTTCTTTAAAAGATTCATATAAACTCATATTAAGCTCCCATATACTCTTGAATTAAATTTTCTAAATCAAGGGCAACTCCTGTTTTTATTTTCTTATCAGTTAACGTGTCTAAAACCATTTCTTCTGTATATGTACATTCGCTTACTGGCTTTGATTGAAACCTGATTCTAGTCTCAAATGCTTCTACTCCACTATTTTTATTTTCTTCAATTTTAGTTTTACAAATAACCATTTTTTCATTTACTTTTGTGTATAACAATTTATGAGGAATTTCACGACCATACGCATTGGCTACATCTTTTATTACACTTGATGTTGTTTCAAACCCAACAAAGCTCATATGATCTATTGTACTTGGTATGATAATATCATCACTAGCTACAATACAATTAAACGTGAGTTCCGTAATACTTGGATTCGTATCAATTAGAATATAGTCATAATTGTCTTTAATCGCCTCAATCCCTTTTTGTAGTTTAATATCTAAAATTCTAACTCTACTTGTTGCTACAGCTAAATCTAAACTTGCTGGTACTAAATCAACATTGTAATCAGTACTATAGATTGGTAAATTAGGAATTTCACCTTTAAAATAATCTGTGATTGTTTTGTTAGTTGGGACTTCATTTTTTAGATACTTACTTGTTGTATTGCATTGTTGGTCTAAATCAATAACTAATACACCATTGCCTAATTTTGCTAAACCATATGCTAAATTTATGATGATATTACTTTTCATCACCCCACCTTTTTGGTTTAATACACTTGTGACTCGTGTCATAACTTCTCCCTTTTAAATTTTTATATAATACTCAATACACTTCATGCTCACTAAGTTCTCACTTCTATCAATTCCTCTCACCGACTCATATATTCGATGAATTGGGAATATTTCGATTCCCAAAGTTCTAAATTGTTGTAAGGGTCATTTCTACGTTTTAAATACTCTATGTTTTCTACAAATTCGTCAATATAATAATCTTTATTTTCAATTACTATATCTTTTAAATAATCTCTTGTCAGTTCTTTTAGTGAGATGTAGTACGCTGTATCCGTACTACATAGTGGGCTCCAATACCCCGCTTTGTATTCTCCGGATATAACCTCACCATCCTCTCCTAATTCTTGAGTATTTTTTACATACGCAGAAAAGTAGTTTTTCTGCGTAACAAATTCTATTGTTCCTTTTTTAAAGTCTTCTAGAATTTGTTCTAATTGCTCGTTCACATCTTCAAATGATTCTAGATTTTCAATAATATAATTTTCTAGATGTTTTGTTAGAATAACACCTTCAATGTTATTCATTATAATATTGAATAGATTTTCTAGTTCTTCTTCATTTTCTTTGCTGCCTTTCACTCCTCTTGTTTGGAGTTCGTTGTGATCTATATCAATAGATGCACATATTCTTTCTAATTCTTTACATTTTTTTATTTTCATGAACTTCCCTTTCTCACTTCTATCACTTTTAACTATATGTAATTTCTTAAATAAACATATCGGATGCACTAGTGTAATTCATTTCGTTACAATACTCACGATCACAAATAGGTGCATACTTATTAATCACTGTTTCTTCTATTTTCTTTCCACAAACTAAACATCTAGTGTACTTAGTATCATTACTAAATAAGTATTTTAGTATTATTAACATACTTCATGTCCACTAAATTCAGTTGATTCCTTTTGTAACCTCATTCTTGCAATTCTTAGTTCTTGTTTAATATCTGAGCTATCTGGCTCTAGATATGAACGTAAATACAATTCTAAGAATTGAGCTACATATTCTTTGTTGAAAGTGATATGTTCTTTATGCATGTTTGTTGTTATTTTATTTAATAATTCTATATTATTTTCACTCTCCACACACTTCTCTTCCAACCATTCATTTGTAATGCTATAATACCCAAATTCTCCCAAATCAAATATTGTTTCATTGTCTTTAATTTCGTATCCTGCTACTTCAATCATAGATAATAGCCATTGTAATGCTCCATCTGTTGCGATTGCTTCTGATAATGCTTCTACTCCTTCTTTATTCACTTTCATTTTCTCTCCTCTTAATTACTATTATTTGTTAATTCTTTATAGTTCAATAGAACTTTCTAAATTTAAATCTCTCCTTGCTGCATTAATAATTTTTGGAGCCAATTTATTTGGAATTTCATACTTCCTCCCCAGTCGAGTTTCGACTTTATACACACATTACATATGTGTTATATTTTTTTTGAATTTTTGAGTTTTCAAACTCTATTTAATTGTTCATAAATCCTAAAATCTCATTTTCATATTCAAACACATCATATGGTGTGTTTATTCGCTGTTTATACAGCTTTATTACATCTTCTGTAATATTTATTACATTTAAGTTATTAAGCCTAATAAGACCATTTATAGCCCTTATTTTACGACTTCTATATTCATTGATTTTTGTATAAAACAAATCTTTTCTTTTGACTTTTATATACCTGTTATCTGAATGCTTAAGTTTCTTATCAGAAACCAATCCATTATCAATACTGTTATCATTGTTGCTCATCAAGTACATTCTCATAATCTCAAAGTACTTTGCTAATTGTTCTTTACTTGCAAAATTAAAGAAACGCAACTTTTCACTTACAAAGATTGACTTTTTACGCATTACATCACCTTTTTTGTACTTCCCGTTTTTCCAATCGCTTTTAGCAACTACATTAACCTCTTTTCCCAGAGGATAAAAGTAACGATCGAATAATATTATCGATATACTGCTTTTGCGTTTATTAACAAATGCTACATATTCAAGAACAAAACTGTCTCCAGTAATGTACTTAATAACATTGTTAACTAACTTCTTTAGATATTTAACATCTTTAGTAAACTCGAATGCAATTTCATATTTGTAAAACTTAATATTCTTTCTACCATCTTTAAATTGCTGTTCTACATCTTTTAATCTAAAATCATACTCATAAAAGTAATTTAGGTAATCTAGTTTATTTTCTTTCTTAAGTTCTTTAATATTAGTTTTAAGTATATCTTGTGAGTATATTAAATCAATTACTTCATTAGTATCGTAGATAACATATTTTCTATTTCTCATTAGTAGCCACACTCTTTCAAATATCTATTTAGTCCATCATGATACACTTCAAGTAACTTCTTATCCTGAATTGTTTTAGATTTGTTTTTAAATCTATATCGAACTTTGATTTCACGACCCACTTTATACTTTTCAAATTTATTCCTATCAGCTTTAGACATTTTCTTAAGAAACTTTTGTCTCTTTTGTGTATCAAGTAACTCTACATCTACTATCCATTGTACTAATACTCTTGGTATCATTGTTGTTGGCTTTAATCGTTTATCAAAGTATTTAAGTACTTCAATTGCAGAAACTGAAGATATTCCCTCTTGCCTGCAAACACTTGTTAGCATACATTTATCACTTTGCTCAAGCATTCTATTATTTTCATTTATTAACCATTCTAATTCCGAATTGGTTTTCGATTTTTTGTTTTGTTGTTTAGACATTTTCTTTTGTAACCTTTCTAATTTAAGAAAAGGATACAAAAAAAAGGAGTTCCTTTCGGAACTCCAGTCTTCTTTACTTATTCAAATGAGCCTTTATTTTAAGTTTTATTAACTAAAAACTTAGACAGCGATTTAACCCATTTCTGTTCTAAAAAATAGTTGCTATTTCTCACAAGAGAAAAGTTTAAATATCGTTTAAATAATCAATTTGGTTCGATTATTTAATGGTAGCGGCGGAGGGAGTCGAACCCCCGACCTTTCGGGTATGAACCGAACGCTCTAGCCATCTGAGCTACACCGCCATTTATATTATTTAATTATAAACAAAAAAAAATGGTCGGGAAGACAGGATTCGAACCTGCGACCCCTTGGTCCCAAACCAAGTGCTCTACCTAGCTGAGCTACTTCCCGTTTGTAACTTCTGCACCCTAGAGGAGTCGAACCTCTAACCTTTTGA
>JBKEDG010000089.1:0-19244 GCA_047975285.1 Bacilli bacterium
TAAAAAAGAAGTAATTAAAAGATTGAAAGCGATAAGAAATACTTTTAATGGAATTATTTGTATTGATAAAATTTATAATTATCCAGGTGAATCTACAGCCATGCTTCTAGATGATGTAAAACAGATAATTGATTTGAAAATTGATAGTATAAGTTTTTATTCACTGATGATTCACGAAGGCTCATCTTTATCAAAAGAATATGAAGAAAATAAATTTTGTGAATCACAAGATTTGAAATTTCATGATTTATTTATAAAAGAATTACTTAAAACAGGAGATTATGAATTAATTGAATTAACTAAAATTGTCAGAAAAAATTGTGATTCCTACCAATATATGTCTATTAGAAACAGCAATGGCAACACAATCCCATTAGGAAAAGGAGCAGGTGGTAAAATAGACTCCTACCACATATATAATATGAGTTTTGATAAAATAATGGTTGCCAAATCAGCAAGTATTAATGATGATTTAGCTCAAAATATTTATGGAATGCTACAAAGTCATATAATTAGTAAAGAAAATATAAAATTATTTTTAAGTTCGACAGTTAAGTCTGTTATAACTAAGTTAATTAATAATAACTATATTGATGAGGATGAAAATAATTATTACCTAACAAGTAAAGGGATTTTTTATGGTAATAACATTGGTGGTTTGCTAACAAAATCTTTCCTTGAAGATAATATATAATAGATATTTAATTATCAAAGTCAAACATTTTATTCAATAATCGGGATACTATTTCAACACTCACACTATTACCTAATTGTTTGTATTACTGTGAGTCATTACTTACAAATTTATAATTTTTATTAAAACTTTGAAGATTAGCACACTCTCTTAATGTTAATCTTCTTTTGTATTTCCCAATTATTGGAATCTGTACAATAGCTACTAATGCTGGAAATGTATCAGGTCTTTTAACCCTAACTCCAGATGGCCTAAATTGAATTACACCGTCTCAGATGTTTTTGATACTCTTCTTCTTTGAATTATAGAATTATCCTCTTTTTTAGTAGATTATCAAATTCTATAGTTAATGGCTCATCAATGTTTTTGTGGGTCATAAATACCTAAAATATACACCCTTTCCCTTAATTGGGGTATCCCAAATTGGTGGGGCTCAATATAATTGGTTTTTTAATTAATCTATAACCTAACTTCCTTAAGTTGTTTTGAATAATTATCCACGTTCTTCCTTTATCATGGCTTACTAAATTTCTAACATTTTCTAAAATTATATATTTAGTTTTGTGATGCTTTAAAATTCTTCGAATATCGAAGAATAAAGTTTCTCTAGTATCCTCTAGCCCATTTTGTTTACCTGCTTTTGAGAAAGCTTGGCAAGGAAAACCAGCACAAAGCTAATCATGTGCAGGTATATCTTTTTCATAAACTTTAGTAATATCATGAGCTGAATTAATCACATAGTTTTTTTATATGTTTCTATCGCAAATTTATCAATTTTTAACGCAAAGACACATTTCCCACCTAGTTTTTTAACTGCTTGGTGAAAACTTACTAAATAGTATAAGTTGATTTAAGTCCTGTCTAAGTTACATTAATTTATCACAACTTAAATAGTTATAATTATTTTCTTCAAAAACTATTATAACACTATTCTCATACTCTAATTCGTTAAACATTATTATATCCTTTTCCCGCTATTATAAAGCATTGCCTTTTCTATATTATACTATAAATTTTAAGTAAAAATATTTTTTAACTATTTCCTTTTAAATTGCCTATATTTCATACTTTAACAGCTAGATTCTATTTAGATAATAATTACTTGACTGCATGGTTAAATATCGCTGATAACTGATTATGAAGCGTTTTAAGATATACTGGTGAAAAAGGATTATCTTTATCATTTTATTTTGCCAAGCAAGTGCTTCACGCTTTGTATTAAAACCTCTTTTTGATGTTTGTTTACGTCACTCAATCCAAGTAGTATAACGATATATCACTCGCCACTTCCCATTATTTTCTTTATGTACTGACATATTAATCTCTCCCTTTTTTCTACTATACTTATTTGTTTAACTTTATTTAATATATTAACTTTATATGTTATAATTGATATAGAATTATTAAATTGAGGTGAAATTACGGCAATTGGTAAAAGAATACGCTTTTTAAGAAAATTGAGAAATATAACAATGAAATATTTAGGTAGATCTATTGGCTTTAGTGAAAAGCAAGCTGATGTTCGTATCTCACAATATGAAAGTGGAAACCGAACTCCAAATGTAGTGCAAGATATAGCAAATGTACTAGATGTTTCTCCTGAAGCATTAGATGTTCCAAACATTGATACATATAGCGTTCTTATGCATACTCTTTTTACACTTGAAAATGATTATGGGCTACGTATTGGTGAACTTGATGGTAAACTTTGTTTAAGTACTTAGTAAAAACAGTAAAAGCACCTACATTTCTATGCATGATATGTTATATAAGTGGAATGAAGTTTCAAAAAAAATAAAAATGAACAGACTACTAAAGATGAATATGATGCATGGCGTTACAATTATCCTAAACCTTTAGTTGAAGAGACTATGGATACTTTAAGAAAATATAAGCACAAATAAAATTTGGGATTTGAAGGAGGTAATATGATGAAGATTACTGCACTTGTAGAAAATATTTCAAATAGTGAATTAAAGCAAAAACATGGATTATCATTTTATATTGATACTGATAAACATAAAATATTATTTGATTTAGGTTCAGACAACACAGTATTTGAAAATGCTAGAATAAAAAATATAGATCTTACAAAAGTTGATATTGTAATAATATCTCATGGTCATAAAGATCATGGAGGGGCTTTAGAAGAGTTTTTAAGAATAAATACAAAGGCTAAAGTATACATTCAAGAAACTGCATTTGAATCATATTACACTAAAATATTATTTTTCAAAATTCCAATTGGTTTAGATAAAAGTTTAAAAGAACATTCTCAAATTATACTGTTAAATGGTGACTTTGAAATTGATAGTGAATTATTGCTATTTACAGTTAATGACAGGAGTTTAAGTTATTCTCCAATGAACAATGCACTATATAATAGCAATGGATTAGATGAATTTACACATGAGCAAAATCTAATTATAAATGAGAAAAGTGTAACTTTGATTATGGGATGTGGTCATTCTGGTGTAGCAAATATTCTAAAAATAGCAGATAAATATAAACCAGAAATTTGTATCGGTGGCTTTCACTTAACAAATCCTATTACAAGAAGAACTGTATCAAAATCACTTAGAGATGATATATCTAAATATTTACAGGCATATAACGGTATTCAATTTCATACTTGTCACTGTACTGGAATGTCTGCATTTAAATATTTACAAAGAAATACTAACAATTTACATTATTTCCATTGTGGAGATACAATTGAAATATAGAATTTACGTACAACTAAAAAATAGCTAATTGACAATGGATTGCTTCCAAAATCAGTTAGCTATTTTAATTTGCATAATTTATGTTGCCAAAACGTTATCATTTTGGTATCACATGCTTTAAAAACCTAATGTTTATAGAGTTTAAGCACATATGTTTACTACTCCCACTCAACAGTCGCAGGTGGCTTAGAAGTTATATCATACACAACTCTCGTAATTCCCTCCACGTTATTTACAATCTCACTTGCAATATGACCCAGTGTCTCAAAATCAATATGTGAAAAATTAGCAGTCATTGCATCTACACTATCAATACATCTAATGGCAAGTACATATTCATATGCCCTCATATCTCCTTTTACACCTACACTTTTTGTATTAGTAAGTACTACAAAATATTGAAACATCGTCTCTTTATACTTCGTCTTTTCAATAATATTTCTAAAAATATAGTCCGCTTCTTGAACTGTCTTAACTTTTTCTTTAGTAATCTCTCCCATGATTCTAACTCCAAGTCCAGGTCCTGGGAAAGGTTGTCTATATACCATTTCTTTTTTCATATTAAGAAGTAATCCCATCTTTCTAACTTCATCTTTAAAAAGAAATTTAATAGGTTCTAATAAATCAAATTGCATATCCTCTGGCAGTCCACCAACATTGTGATGGGATTTAATTGTATGAGAATTTTGAGTCCCACTTTCAATAATATCGCTATATAGCGTTCCTTGAGCAAGAAATTTAGCATCACTTCCAAACCTAACTAAAGTATCATTAAATACATCAATAAATACTTTCCCAATTATCTTCCTCTTTTCTTCTGGATCAGTTACTCCCTTAAGTGCACCATACATTTGCTCTTTTGCATCAATCTTATGAACATCAAGTCCGTCACCTCTAAGCATATCTAGGACTTGATCTCCCTCATACTTTCTAAGCAGTCCAGTATCAACGAACAAATAAATAGTTTGATTTGGAATAGTTTCTTTTAATAGTGTCCCAACTACGCTTGAATCTACCCCTCCACTTATTGCACAAATAACTTTGTTATTTCCCACAGTATCAGTAATAATTTTTTTCTGCTCCTCTAAGTATTTTTCAATGCTCCATGATTTATCTAAATTACAAATTTCAAAACAAAAGTTTTCGAGCATAATGATTCCTTCTTTTGTATGCTCGACTTCTAAATGAAATTGTGTTCCATATAACGGTTTTTCTCTATGTTTAACAATAGCTACATGATTATCAGTGCTTCCTACTTTAATAAAATTTTCGCCAAGATTAGTTACACTATCATTATGACTCATCCATACAGCTGTTTTTTTACTAACATTCTTTGTAAATTCATTATCAATATCTATTGATACTTCTTTTAGTCCATACTCTTTGTATTCGCTAAGTCCAACACTACCTCCAAGATTATGAACCATATATTGCATACCATAACAAACTCCAAGAATCGGAATGTCCATATCAAATAACTTAAGATCTATTTTGTAAGCTTCCTTGTCATAAACACTCATTGGCCCACCAGAAAGAATAATTCCTTTAGTTTCTGAAGTAATGTGTTCAAATACTTCATCATAACTAACAAGTTCGCTGTCAACTTCTAACTTTCTTAATGCTTTAACGATAACTTGATTGTATTGACTTCCAAAATCAACTACTACAATTTTATTCATATTTCCACTCCTCTACATTCCAACTACTTGTATTTTATTATACAACAATTGTTCATTGTTTTCTATCATTATTACATATTATTTGATATAATATTATACGGAGGTGAATATAATGATAAAAGATAAAAACATTAGTGCCAAAGTTGTAAAATTTGAAGAAAGAAAGGCGAGGAGAGTCGCACTTTTATTAGCAATTTTTTACATACCTTCTCTACTAACTATTTTTCACTACTTGTATACTAGCTTAATTGCTACTAATGAAATTACCAAATTTAAATTTTTTACTTTATCAATTACTATTTCACTAATTATATCAGTAATAATTAGTTTATTCTTAAAACTAATTAACGCTAAATTTTACGTTCGTGATAAACAAGAACTTCGCCAAGCTTTTGTTTTATCCTTTTTATTATATTCCACTTTGCAGTTACTATATACTCGTTATTTTAATTTAAAGCTGTCATTTGCAAGTGTCTATATAGTTATGTTTATTATCTGTAACGGATTTATAACACTATTATTTGCATTTGATTACAATGTTTCTAAACTTGGTGTCTATACTGATGATTTATCTAAGTTTATTTTCTATGAAACAGAAAGAAAGTTTCAATTTAAAAGCGATTTAAGAAGTTATGGTTTAAACACATCCAAAAATCCATTACTAGAGTTAAACGATATTATAAATAATCAGTCTATAACACTTCCATATCGCGATGATTTACACAACATTGGCAAGTATTATACTTATTATATTCAAAGGTATACTAACAATGATAGAGTTTATGTATTGATTCAATTTTCATCTTCAGGTAGAAGTTTTGACGAAGTAATATCAGTTAACTCATCGTATCAAATTGATGAGTACGAAAAAATTTTACAAATACTAAATAATAGTATTAATAATTATTTGCATTTAGATAATTAATTGCTTTAAAATATCCTTCTATTCCAAAACCAACATAACTTTGTTTACAAACATCTCTAATAACACTAATTTTTCTAAAGTCCTCTCTTTCATTAATATTAGTTAGATGTACTTCAATAACAGGCTTACCAAATAGTTCTAAGGCATCACGAATTGCATAAGAATAGTGAGTAAAAGCCCCTGGATTAATAATAATTGCATCAAATTCATCAAGAGATTGGTGGATTTTTTCAATAATATCTCCCTCATAATTGCTATGATAAATTTCTATGCCGCTATAAAAATCATATATTTCTTTACACATATTCTCATAACTGATATTGCCATATATTTCACTTCTATATTCTAACATATTTAGATTTGCCCCATTAATTATTAATATATTCATCCAAAAACTCCTCCAACTTTTCAAAATTTAATGTTAAATTACTAAAATTGTCATACATTTTTTTTCTTTTGTAATATGTTGTTTCAACATCTGATAGGTTCTTTAATAGCGGTCTTATTCCTTCTTTAAATCTGCTTCTTAATGTAGTTAACTCTACATCTAAAAAAATAATAAAATGGTTTTTTAAAAGTTCTAGGTTTTTACTCGTTTTAATCGCTCCTCCGCCTAAACAAATTAGCGACTTATCCAAGTTTTTCTTTATGACAGTAGTTTCAACTTTTCTAAACTTTTTCTCATCTTTTATAAGTTTTTCTATACTATATTGTTTAGATATTTCTTCATCAATATCAGTCCCACTATATTTTTTTACAAGACTGCTTTTACCAGCAAGTGGCATTCCAACAATAGCAATTTTCATTCCCTGATTTTTTACAATTTCTAAAATTATCTTATTAATATAATCATTAGTTACATTTATATTGTTGAACATCTCAAATGACCTAATTGCCTGTACAACAAGCATTTCTAACCCACTTAAATATATAATTCCCTGTTTATAACAGTAATATTTTAATTTTGAGTTAATCGGGGTGTAGTTTAGGTCTATAACAGCTTTAAATTTTTTAACTACATCCTCATCTACTATTGAAACATACTCTCCCATCCCAACGGGAGTAGCATTTATTAATAAATCTCCTTTTATAACTTCAACATCTATCTGTTCAAGTGTATCTATTACAACACAACTTGGGTAATGAACTTTTATCAACTTTGCACATGCTCCATTTCCAAGAATCACTGTACTTTTAGGTGTACTAATTTGCTTATATAAATAGTCAAATCCATCATGATCAACATTATAACATTGATTATTAAAAATCAGATTACTAACTCCAATTTTTGTTATGGCATTGCAGTATTTTATAACCTCTTGTTTATATGGAATTGTAACATTCAAGCCATCATATTCACTAATTAATTTTTGGCTAATAAAGTCTGTATCAATAATATCATATGTAGCACGAACATTAAATTCTTTTATTAAATATTCGTGAATAATTTTAGAAAATGAGTAAGAGATATTCTTACCTATCAATCCGTATTTTTTCATTTTTGAATTTCCTTTGATTCATCCATAATTTTAGCATAGATTTTTTTTATATTTTCTTCATAATCAGTGTTCATCTCAATGTAATGATTAATCATTTCTTCTCTTTTTAAATCAATAATCTCTAGATTTGATTCTAATTTAATTTTTCCTATTTTAGATACTAGTTCAAATCTTTTATCCAAATTTTTCATTATTTCTTTATCTATCCAATCAATTTGTACCCTAATTTTTTCTAATTCTTTCATAATTTCACCTTTTCTATTTCAAGTAATAATTCATCAAATAAATCAAAGTCTAGTTGTTGAAGTTGATCACAAAGAGCATTAGGAGGGTCATTATGTACCTCAATTATTAACCCATCTGCTCCAACTGCTACTGCTGCCCTACTTAGTGGAATAACTAGATCTTTTCTCCCTGCAGCATGGGAAGGATCAACAAAAACTGGATAGTTACACAGTGTTTTTAAAATTGGAATTGCACTTAAATCTAGAGTAAATCTCGTTGAATCTTCAAATGTTCTTATTCCTCTTTCACAGAGAATTATTTGCTCATTACCTTCATTACTAATGTATTCACTCGCTCTAAGTAATTCTTCAATAGTATTTCCCATGCCTCTTTTCAATAGTATAGGTTTCTTTAATTTACCCACAGCTATTAATAGTGGATAGTTTTGCATATTCCTTGCTCCTATTTGAATAATATCTACATCATCAAAATAATTGATATCTTCAATACTCATTAATTCACTTATCACCGGTACTTTATACATTTTTTTTACTTCACTTAGGATTTTTAAACCCTCTTTCCCAAGTCCAGTAAACGAATTGCAATTAGTTCTTGGTTTATATGCTCCACCACGAAAAACTGTAATATTGTTACTAATATATTGGGCAATTTCCATTGTTTGCCTCATACTTTCAATAGCACAAGGTCCTGCAACTAGTGTAAATTTATCTCTACTGATTTCTATATTATTAATTTTAATCATTGTCTCACCTACTAACTATGTATATTATACTACATCTTACAACTTTTATCTAATATAACTAAATGTAAAAATTTAAATACAATTGTTTAAAATTTATGGTAAATATGGTAAAATATCTAAAGGGGGTTTACTATGGATAATAAAATGATTAAAGGTGCTAAAATTGCTACTATTGGGCTTTTTGTTACTAAAATACTTGGAATATTATATGTAATACCTATGAATGCACTTCTTAGTACTGAAGCTATGGGTATTTATGGAATAAGTTATGTTCAATACGCTTTTTTTATACAAATAACATTAGTTGGATTTCCTGTTGGAGTTAGTAAAATTGTTGCTAAATATCGTGCTGAGCATAATTTTACTATGGTTAATAAAACATTTAAATATTCAGTTGTATTAGTAAGTATCTTTGGAATTGTTGCCTTTCTAATTATGTTCTTTGGTGCAGATACAATTGTAAAGTTTATGCGTGTTGGAGTCTATAATCCAAAAGATGTTGCTATTACACTAAAACTTCTTGCTCCATCATTATTAGTCATTCCAGTTCTTGCTATATCACGTGGATATACTCAAGGCTATGAAGATATGTTGCCAAGTTCAATTAGTATGGTTGTAGAGCAATTTATTAGAATATTATTTATTATAATTGGTCTTGTATTTGTTATTAAAGTTTTTAAAGCTGATGATATATATGCAATCTATATTGCAACAATTGCCTCATTTTTCTCCGCATTTTTTGGCTATTTAATACTAACACCAAGTTTTAAACGCTACTTCTCTTTTGCTAAAAGAAATAGTAGTAAAAAGGATTATAAAATTAGTTTTAAAAATCTGATTAGAGTAGTTGCAATTGTTTCTGTACCATTCATTGTTCTTTCTACATATAAAGGATTATTTGAATATATTGATAGTGTTACTATCAATCGTATTTTAGATCCATTTGCAGTAAGTAAGACATATATAAAGCAAATAATTAGTATCTACTCAGTACAAATTCAAAAACTTGTTATATTAACACTTACAATAGCTAGTGGATTTACCCTAAGTATGATTCCTTCTCTAAGTGCATTACATTCTTCAAGAAACTATGGTGAACTTAAAAAAAGAATTACTCAAATAACATTACTAGCCTTTTTTATAATCTGTTACGTTTCTTTATTTGTTGCCATATTTGCTGATGAAACTTATTTTGTCTTCTTCTTTAGTGGCTATAAAGAAATTGGCGGTCAAATCCTTAGTCTTTCAATTATTTCAAGTATTTTCTATGCCACTTATAATGTTATTGGTGTTACGTTGCTAACCCTTAATCATATAAAAGTAGTCATAATCTCTTTTATCGCAGGAATTATTTCTAAACTAATTTTTACATATATTTTTGCATATATATTTAGCAAAACCGGACAAGAGCCAGCCCTAATATTTGCTGCTTCTTCATTTGTTGCATATGTAATATCATTTTATATTGTTCTTAAGCATTGCATAAGTGTTAATTTAATAAATGTTACTAAATTAATTAGAGTAGTTTTTAAAATAGCAATTTCTTCAATTCTATTGATTATTACTACAAAGATATTATCACTATTACTTCCTGCAATTAATGATGGAGATAGCGGATTTAAAACCTACTTAATCAACATTGCTGTATTGATAAGTTCTGGAATTATTACCCTATTTGTCTATTTATTTAGTGCTCAAAAAATGAACTACTTAAGATATCTTAGTGGTAAAACATTTAAAGAATTATTGTTAATGGTAAAAAACCGTGCGACTAGATAAGTTACTTTCAAGAAGAAACTATGGAAGTAGAAAAGATGTGAAGCGACTAATAAACTCTGGTCATATTATGGTCAATAGTTTAATAGTAACTAAAAGCGATTATGATGTTAAAGAGAATGATCTCATCAATATTAATAATAATGAATGGTACTTCAATGAATATGAATATCTTGCAGTCCATAAAAAGAGTGGTTATGTTTGTGCAAATAATGATAACTTTCATCAGACAATCTTTGACTGCCTACCTAGTAATTTTAGCAAAAACTTTCATGTAGTAGGAAGACTAGATATTGACACAGAGGGACTTGTTATTATTACAAATGATGGCGAGTTCACACACAAAGTTATTTCACCAGTTAATAAAGTCTGTAAAATTTATGAAGTTCATTTGAAAAATAATATATTACCGCACTATCAACAAGAATTTTTAAATGGAATTGTAATCAATAAAGATTATAAGTGCTTGAGTGCTACACTAGAAAAGTTTGATGATAATAAGTGTTATCTAACAATTTATGAAGGTAAATTTCATCAAATAAAAAAAATGTTTATATCACTTCAAAACGAAGTTATATATTTAAAACGTTTGCAAATTGGAAATCTACATTTAGGAACTCTACCACTTGGAGAGTATCGTATGATTAGCAAAGAGCAAATGTATCATTTATGTATTTCGAAAGAAAACAAAAAAGGAGAAAACAATGAAAAAACGTAATTTAAAAGAAATGGCTGGTATTTCGATATTAGCGGCAATAATTGTAGTAATGGCTGCAATTCCACAACTCGGTTATTTAAAAGTTCCAATTTTAGCTTTTGACTTAACTTTATTATTTGTTCCTGTGCTTATCGGTACTATGTTATTTGATAAAAAAGGGGGATTAATTCTTGGACTTGTCTTTGGTTTATCAAGTCTTGCTGTTGCAATATTTAGACCTGCTACACCATTTGATATAACTTTTAGAAATCCCTTAGTTAGTGTACTTCCTAGACTGATTTTCCCAATGATATTTCTATTTATATTAGATTTATTAAGAAAATTGGACTCATTCAAATCAGCGTTAATAACAACAATTTTCACAATAGGAATTGCGATTACATTTATTACAACAAACATGAGTAAGGTATTTATCATTTTTATTCTAATTCTTGCAATATTAAGCCTACTTTTTACAATTTATTGCTATAAACATAAGGATAAAAAATTACTTTATATCCTACCAACATTCATAAGTGTAATTATTCACGGAATTTTGGTTTTATCTGTAATTGTGCTGTTTTATCAACAGACGATAATAGAAATGTTTCAAGTAGAAAATGCTATACGAGTAATTGGAATAGTTCTAGTTTCTAATTCGTTTTTAGAAGCTATTCTTTCATCTATTATTATGCAATTAATTACACCCATAATTAGAAAGACTAGAGATGAATAATTTAGTTATTGATATTGGAAATAGTAATATTGTAATAGGAATTTACACTAGTGATGTAAAAGTGTATCGGTTTAATACCGATAGTAGTAAAACAAGTGATGAATACTACAACATGTTTATAAATAGTTTTAAAGATATTAAAATCGATAATGTTTTAATATCCAGTGTAGTTCCCAGTTTAACAAACACAATTAAATACTGTTTTGAGAATAGGTTTAATATTATTCCCAAAATTGTTAGCCCTGGTTATAAATCTGGGATTAAAGTTATGACGGACAATCCAAAAGAAGTGGGTAGTGATCTGATTTGTGGAGTTAGTGGTGCAAGCAAGTATTCCCCTAGTGGTATTGTCATAGATCTCGGCACTGCCACAAAAATATCGTATTATAAAGACAAAGTATTTAAAGGTGTTATTATTGCTCCAGGAATTCAAATAAGTGCCAGAACACTTAGTAATAGTGCTTCTCAACTTAGTGAATTTTCTCTCCAAAAACCAGAACGTATATTTGGAAAAAACACTGTTGAATGTCTACAATCAGGAATAATATATGGTCATATTGCTATGTTGAATGGGTTGATTAAAATGATTGAAAAAGAATTGGGGAAAAAACTTGATATATATTTAACTGGTGGATTAAGTTATATTGTAAAAAATGATGTTGAATTTAAATTTAAGTATGATCCTAATTTAATATTAGATGCTCTAAATCAAATGATTGTTAGAAATGAGGAATGTTAATGCGCTTAAAAAAAGTAAAAGGAGCAAGTGAAAAGTTACGCAGCAGTCCATATTGCCTTGAACTTGACAAACTTGAAATTAACGAAAAAATATGGGATAATAATAATCAGGTACACTTAGAAATTGGGATTGGAAAGGGACAGTTTTTGACAACTCTTGCTAAGTTGAACCCCCATATCAATTATTTAGGTGTTGAAATGTTTGATAGTGTTATTATAAGAGCAATAGAAAAAGCTGAAACCGCTTGTCTAAATAACATTAAATTTATCCGCTGTGATGCACTGTTACTTAATGATAAATTTGATAAATATTTCAGTCATATTTACCTGAATTTTTCTGACCCTTGGCCAAAAAATAGACATGAAAAACGTAGATTAACTTTTAAAACATTTTTGGATTTATACAATAAAATTTTAAAAGTAAATTCGTGTTTAACATTTAAGACAGATAATTCACTTCTATTTGAATATTCAGTTAAATCAGTTAATAATTATGGTTGTATTATCAATAAATTTAGCATTGATTTACATAATAGTATTTATAATAAAGATAATATCTGCACTGAATTTGAAAATAAGTTCAGTAGTCTTGGTGAAAAAATTAAGATGCTTGAAATTAAATTTTAGGAGGAACTATGGATAAAATAAAGAGATTGCAAACACTATGTGATTTAGATGCAGTAGCAGGGCACGAAAGTGAAGTGCGAAATTATATGAAAGCTTCTATGCAGGAAATGAACTATGAGATAATACAGGATAAACTAGGAAGTATCTTTGCATATAAACCTTCTAAGAACCCGAATGCACCAACAGTAATGATTGCTGGCCACATGGACGAAGTGGGTTTTATAGTAACAGGATATACTAAACACGGATTGTTGAAAATTCATCCCCTTGGAGGGTTTTGGAGTCAAGTGCTACTAACAATGCGTGTAACTGTCACTAATACTAAAGGAGATAAATATCATGGTGTTGTAAGTACAATTGCACCTCATCTGTTAACACCTGAACTTAGAAAGGTTCCATTTGAACTTGCTAAAATGGAAGTAGATTGCGGATTTATTGATGATGAAGATGCAAAAAATAAAGTATCAATTGGATCAATAATAACTCCTGAAAAAAACTTTAAGCAATTAGGAAATCATCGTTTTATTTCAAAAGCTTTTGACAATAGATACGGTTGTGCTATGACACTTGATATTTTAGAAACAATTCAGAGTAAAGAATTTGATGTTAATTTATACATTGGTGCAACGGTTCAAGAAGAAACAGGATTAAAAGGAGCAATAACATCAGCAAATATGATCAAACCTGATATCTTTATTGCAGTTGATGCTTCACCTGCTAGAGATACAGCTGGTGATACAAATGAACTAGGTCGTCTAGGTATGGGATATTTGGTACGACATTTTGATCGTACATTTATTCATAATAGCTCATTTAAAAAATATATATCAAATCTTGCAAATAAGCATAATATTTTGTCCCAAGATTACTTTTCACCTGGAGGAACAGATGCAGGAGCTGTGCACGTTTCAAATGATGGAGTTATTAGCACAATAATTGGTATTCCATCGCGTAACATACATACAAGTTCATCTATAATTGACATAAGAGACTATGATCAAGCAAAAAAAATAATTGTAGAAATTATAAATGATATAAATACTCAAAAATTACAGGAAATCATCAATGGTTAAAAAGTTTATTATATTACTACTGCTAGGAAGCTTGTTAGTTGGGTGTGATGGTAAAATCAATAACAACTCAAGTTATAAAGACGTTGCAAATCTAGCTTATCATACTAAGATTTCTAGTAATAATAAGAATGGACTTGGCTACACTTTTTTTGCACCTAGCAATTCCACAATAAAAGAAACCTCAAATTTTTCTACAACTTTGAAAGTTTCAAATTGTAACTATAGTATCTACGTAAACTCGCTTCAATATGTTGAAGATAAAGGTCTTGTAGTTGAAACTGCTAATGGGGACTATGTTCTAAATGATAAAAAAACTTCCAAAGTAAATGATAAATTCAATTATGAATATCGCAGAATATTTTTAGCTGATGATAACAACTTAACTGTTGAAGAAAATGAAGAAAATGCAAAAAAAGTATTTGCAAAAATAAAAAATGAAGGCAATATAGCAAATAAATTTAGTGAATATGCAATTAATTATTCAAGTGACACAGCAACGTCTTCAAATGGTGGATACGTCGGACCCGTTAGTTCTAATGAAATTGATTACAAAACCCTACAAGTATTACAAAAACTTAATCCTAAAGAATACAATAAAGAACTTATTGCTTTAGAAAATGGATATGAAATTGTTCTACTAGAAAAAAAATATTTAAATGATGAAATGATAGAGGAAAACATAACTGATAATAATGGTTTGGTCACAAGCAACGATGGATTTTCTACATATGTAATAGACAAAAATAACTCTATATATAGTATCATTACAAAAAATGATTATATTTCAGTAAGTACAAATGTATCTAAAAAAAATGTATCAAAAGGTATCTACAATACAATTATAACTGCAAGAAGTATAAAGATAAATAGCGATATTATAGTAAATTTTGCAACAAACCCTATTGCTTTTGCTAATTCTTCAGAATTATTTGAGTTAAACAAATCAAATGAAGCAGTAGTAAAACAGTTATCAAATTCAACAGATTTAAAATTTAATAACTCATTGTCCGAAGTTTCAACAGAAAAAACTAATACATTTAAATTTGATGTTAGAAAAGCAACTAAGAAAGATTTAAAAAAGAAACATTAGTAATTAAAAAATACACTTTATTTATAAAGTGTATTTTTATTATAATAAGTGGCCTAACTCTTCCATCTTATTTTGCATTATTTTAGAATTACAAAATTCTTCATATGTTCCCTGATATTGAACACACCCATTATCAGTAAGAATTATAATCTTATTTGCAATTGTTTCAACTAAACTTAAATCATGAGAGGCATAAATGAGTGCTCCATCGAACTTAATAAGTGACTCATTAACACTTGAAATTGATTCAAGATCCAAATGGTTAGTTGGTTGATTTAAAAGAAGTGTATTTGCACTTGTTAGCATGATTTTAGAAAACATCATTCTCATCTTCTCTCCCCCACTAAGTACTTTAACCTTTTTTAACGGTTCCTCACGTGAAAATAACATTTTTCCAAGGAAACTTCTAAGATAACCCTCCCCTTTTTCTTCACTAAAATCACTCAGCCAATCAATTAAGCTTAAATTATTATCATTAAAATATCTTCCATTATCCTTAGGTAAATAGTCGTACTCAACAGTATTCCCCCAATTAAATTCTCCATCATATCCATCAGTAATATTACCTGTAATTATTTCAAAGAATGCATCAACAGCATTATCATTGTTGCTAATAACAACAACCTTATCTTCTCTACCAATACTTAGAGTTAAATCTTTAAACAACACTTGTTCTTTGTAAGTATAGGTCATATTATCAACTGACAGAATTTGATTTCCAAGTCTACGTTTGGGATTAAAAATAATATATGGATATTTTCTAGATGACGGCTTAATCTCTTCCAAATTAATTTTATCCAAAATCTTTTTTCTACTTGTTGCTTGTTTAGACTTTGAAGCATTAGCACTAAATCTTGCTACAAACGACTCTAGTTCTTTTATCTGTTGCTCTTTTTTCTTGTTTTGTTCTAGTTGCATTGTCTTTACAAGTTCACTTGATTGCTTCCAAAAATCATAATTTCCTGGGAAAAGTTTAATCTCATTAAAATCTATATCTACAATATGTGTACACACAGTATTTAAAAAATGGCGATCATGAGACACAACTACAAGGGTTTTTTTAAAATTAATCAAAAAATTTTCTAACCACTTTATCGCATAAAAATCAAGGTGATTCGTAGGCTCATCTAAAAGCAAAATATCAGGATCCCCAAATAAAGCCTGTGCTAAAAGTATTTTCACTTTATCAATATCACTAACTTCATTCATCTGTTTATAATAATCCTTGTTATCTAAATTAAGTCCATTTAGAATAATCTCTGCTTCGCTTTCTGCTTCCCAACCATTGAGTTCTAAAAAATCGGCCTCAATCTCTGCACTTCTAAGCCCATCTTCTTCACTAAAATCTGTTTTACCATACAAGATATTTCTCTCTTCAATTAAACTATAAAGTTGTTTATGACCCATAAGTACAACATTAATAATAGTCTCATTATTGTATTTATGATGATCTTGTTCTAGAAAAGATAGCTTTAAATTCTTATCATACACAACTGCTCCAGAAGTAGATTCAATTTGTCCAGCAAGCACTCTTAAAAATGTACTTTTACCACTCCCATTAGCACCAATTACCCCATAGCAATTTCCTTCACTAAATTGTAAATTTGCATCATCAAATAATTTCTGTTTATTAAATGTAACTCCTAAATTAACTACGCTAAGCATCGTTGACCTCCTTATTTAAAATGAAATATCTAAACTTATACTCTTTTCTTTTACAAACTGTTACAAAGAATTGGACAATCAATATCACTCCTCTAATTGATGCTGAAATTGCTAGTGCAACCCAGACTCCATTTATACCAAAATTATTTCCAAGCAAAATCATTAATGGTACTCTTAATAGATTTCCAAATATACTTGCAAATGCTGGAACTTTTGTATAGCCCTGCCCATTGAAAAAACCTGTCGCAACGGCTTCACTCATAATAAATATTTGTGCGGGAGCATTAATTAACAAGTATATTGCTCCTAATTTAATTGTCTCAGGCTCATTTGGTAAAAATATCTTAAAAATTGTCTCCCCATGGAAAATGAATAGTGCAGCTATGAGAAAACTATACGACACCATTACAACATACATAAAAGCAAATCCTTTGGCTACTCGCTTATAATCTTTAACACCAAAATTTTGCCCTGTGTATACTGTTAGAGCGGTTGTAGCTGCAGCACCAACTATCCAAATCATTGATTCAACCTGAGAACCAATCCTACTAATTGCAACATTCTCATCACCAAACTTTACAATGTACATACTCATAATAATGAATATTGATGAAAAAAGAATTTGATGTAACATCGGTACTATACCTAGATTTATTAATCTTCTAGTCTTCAATATACTAGTATTTACTCTGAAATTTTCAAATACCACACTTTTATATCTAGAATAAATTCCAAACATAATTGTTGTTAATAACATTGCTATTAAAGTAGCAATTCCTGCCCCATTAGCTCCCATATCTAAAATCAAAATAAATAACGGGTCTAAAAACATATTTGCAACAAGTCCTAGACTTACAAAAATAAATACGATTTTACTATTACCTGTACCATTATAAGTAGAAATAAATTGTTGATTAACAATTGTAAAAAATACTGAGAATGGTATGTACTTCAAATAGTCATAAGACATTGAAATCAGTGCCTTATTATCAAAATTATATGCATTTATAATTGTACTTTTTAGTACAAATATTAACCCTCCGTAGATAAAAGCGACAATCAATGTTAGCATTAACCCATTTGTAGCATACTGATTTACTTTTTTATAATTCTTTTTACCATATTCTTGTGAAACCATCACCTCAGAACCAGTCCTAGACAAAGCACCCACACTAATTCCAAGCCATAAAAAAAGTCCCATTGCACCAACTGCTGATAATGCAGTTTGACTTACTTGCCCTAACCAAAACATATCTGTTAGGTTATGAGCCATATTGATTAAATTTGTAACTAAAATAGGGAAAGCTACTCTACTAATCTTTTTTACAATTGAGCCTGTTGTCATATCTATACCGTTCATTTTACCCTCCCTATCTTTATAAAAAGTACAGCTTTGCTGTACTTTAAAGTTTATTTATTATCTCTATCACTTTTGTCGTTTGTTTCTCTTTTTTTCTCAACAAATGTAATCATATCACAACCATTAGCTTCACAGATTGCATTCCCAAGAACATTTAGAATCAATTCAACACTTCTAACTGCATCATCATTAGCAGGAATCACATAATCAACATCATCAGGATCACAATTAGTATCAACAATTCCAACAACTGGTATTCCCAATCTTCTCGCCTCTTTTATAGCATTTATCTCTTTACGAGGATTAACGATAATTAACAACTCAGGAAGACCTTTCATTCCTCTAATACCACCTAAGAAACGATCAAGTTTAGCATATTCTTTTCTAATTTGAATCACTTCTTTTTTAGGTAATAATTCAAAAACTCCATCAGCTTCCATTTTTTCAATTTCATCCATTCTATCAATACGTTTTTTAATAGTTGAGTAGTTAGTTAAAGTCCCACCTAACCATCTTGTATTGACATAGTGCATTCCAGTTCTTTCTGCAACTACTTGAATTGGATCTTGTGACTGTTTCTTAGTACCAACAAATAATACTTTACCAACATTTTCAGCAATTTCATTTACTTTTCTATACGCAAATTCAATTAACTTTTGTGTCTTTTGCAAATCAATTATATAAATTGATTTTCTTGAAGTATAAATATACTTTCCCATCTTTGGATTCCAACGGTTAGTTCTGTGTCCAAAGTGAACTCCTGCTTCTAACAGGTTAGTCATAGCTACTACCGACATAATTATCTCTCCCTTTGTTTTTCTTCCACGGTTTCGAAATTACCTCACCTTGCGGCACTAGAGGTAACAATTAACTCGTGTGATTTTTTTGTTACCGTATCATTATAACTTTTTTAATACAAAATTGCAAGTCTTTTAGAGTATTTTAATGTATGTTATTTGTAGGTTTTATAA
>JBKEDG010000090.1:0-1958 GCA_047975285.1 Bacilli bacterium
TAAAAAAAACTGTTAAGATAAACAATATAAAATATAATATGTAGCATTTATTAAAATTACAGCACTTATTGATATTATAGCATTTAAAATGTTATAAAAGACAAAGTTATACAATGATATTGTACTTATAGTAAAAAGCATCAATTTAATCATCCAAGATAATATAAGTATCCAAAGCATCAATACTAGTATATATAGTTAATGGTGTAATTATAATTAATAAAAACGATATTATGAGTAGCATAGATACTACCATGTCCATATACACATATTCTCTAATCCTTTTTTATCCTAATTAGCAAATAGATATTGTAATAATTGGTAAGTGTTTTATAGCACAGTATAACTATACAAAGTGAATAAAAAAATGACATATAACTATAATCACTATAAAAATTAAAATCATTCCCTGTTCTTGGAATTATACTGAATGTAAAAATACTAGCAATTATTACTACTGAGACTATAACAAATGGATAAAAAGCGTTATTAATCTTTCTATTTATAATATCTCTTACTCTCACAGATAGTTTCTCCTAAACCTTGATTCAATCCATTTAAAAGATAAAAACAATAATAATGTAGTTAATACAAAATAACTAAAACTTTCTTTCATAAATGCAACACCTTCATAAATTAAATAATTGTACATTGTATCAAAACCTAAGAAGTAAATTGCAATTGCACGCTTATATAATTTATATCAATGAGCGAAAAATCTGGGGGGGTGAAAAATTCCCCCAGTTTCAGACTTAGCGAATCCAAACAGTAAATATGCTATAAATAGTGTTAAAAAATTAAAAGAAGCCACAAACATAAATATATATACAAGAATATATAAATAATTTTTTAATAAATATTTACTTACACTTTGTTTTTTTAAACTCATGTTACCAATACCATTTTTCAAATCATCAAAATATTACTAGTTTACAATATTTATTATTCATTATTGTTCTGTAGATGTATTTCTATTTACCCAGCAACATACTTTGAATTTAACCAATAAGTCTTTTTAGGAGCAACTATCCCATTAGTAATTGTGGTTGTATCACTACTATTATTAGCTTTTGGTCTTATATGTGCAACAGCAGTTTCTGATAATTTCATAAAGTTTTTAAAATCTCTGTTCTTAACTTTACGCACAGTATCTTCCCATAAAGCTTTTATGTCATTATTTAAATCATTATAAGGTATGTTCCAATAAAATAAACCCTGTAAATTAATCTCATCAAATGAAAGTTCAGACTGCTTATCATATACCCTATTCGATTTATAAACTATCCATAACATTCTCTTGCATTCAAATTTTGACTTGAATTCATAAATATGGGAATATCTTAAAGGGTCTAAAAAATTGAGAGAACTAAGCCAAATGGAGAAACTTACTATTATTCAAAGGGAAAACTAGACTTTCATGACTCTTTATATAAATCTGCTAGGACTATGCTTACAAGCGAGAGCTCAGTAAATAGAAGTAGTCATGTTATAAAAGATTATAAAACAGGAAGCATCAGAACTTTAACACCAATTGAAACAGAAAGAATAAATGTTTTTCCAGATGAGCGGACAAATACAGGTATGCCTGAAAAAAAGATACTTTATGATGGGTAATGCACTTGTCGTTGACCTAATAAAAAAAATTAATCCTACCTTAAAAGAAATAATTTCAAACGAATGAAACTATTTTTTACATGATTGTAAATGACGTGAGATCAAAGAGTGAAAAAATTAAAATATCTATCTTTAGAATGTCATCTTATATGCTAAAATATCTAATGCATTTATCTTTAAATAGTAAATATTAGTTTTAAATACTTTTGTCATCAATGGCACAAAGTTTCTTTTTATTGCTTCAGACACATTGTAAACCCACTAATATTATATACTATATTTGTAGAAAATAATATTTCTACACAAACTAAAATTATATTCCCCCTATATTATTAGTTAAGCTA
>JBKEDG010000091.1:0-64084 GCA_047975285.1 Bacilli bacterium
AAACATAATATTAAAAAAACTAAAAGAAATAATTACATCCTAAAATTCAATGGTAAATATGATTGCAACAAAATTATTATTATAGAAAGTGATAAAATTGAAATTTCTGAATATAAATATTATAATTTAGATTCAAGTCATGTAAATTTTTCTGTTATTGAAGGTAATGTAACATACGATTATTCTAAAGCAAAACGTTTTGAAATTGGTACATTAGATAATGATAAACAATTATCTGAATATAGAATTGCAAATATAAAAGATTCATACTCAACAGTCATTAATAAAAAACGTCGTCTTAGTTCTGATTATATTCCCAAAGATCTTACTCAAATTACAGTAAAGTCTATTCACAGTGGAAACAACAATCTAATTAGATCAGATATCTTACCAAAGATTGAACAAATGTTTAAAGATGCCAGTAATAATGGGATTAATCTTGTAGTAAATTATGCATATCGCAGTTACGATTATCAAGAAAAATTATTTAATGAATACGTATCACAATACGGTTATGAAACAACAATAAAAATGGCTGCCTTTGCTGGTGCAAGTGAACACCAAACAGGTCTTGTTTTAGATATTGGATCAATCGAAAGTACGAGTGCAAATTTATCAGTTGAGTTTGGTTCTACAAAAGCTAGTGCTTGGTTAAAAGACAATGCTCATAATTATGGCTTTATATTACGTTTTCCAAAAGGTAAAGAAGAAATTACAACATATATTTATGAGCCTTGGCATTATAGATATGTAGGTAATGACCTTGCTAAATATATTTATGAAAATAACATTACATTAGAAGAGCTTTTTGATTTGACAAATTGAGAAAAATATAAAATATAGCACTTTTATAGACTAAAAATTTAGTTTTAAAAGTGGTTTTTTCAAGACAAAAAAGCCATAGTTTATACTATGACTTAATACATATTTACACCTTTAACATCCAAACTTTTAAAGAATAAAAACTCACTTAAATCTACGGTTACTACACCATCTTTTGTATCTAAATGTTTATAGTAGTATATATCAATATCAGACAAACAAACAAATCCGTAAAGAGATTCATTTCCCTTATCTAACTGTTTTCCCAAATAAACTTCTGGGGTCCCTGCACCAAGTCAACACCCCGTATCTTTAATATCAATTGTTATTATATCAAATCTTTTCTTTTCAATATACTCTTTTGCTTTAGGTGTTAATACAATCTCCATATTTATGCCTTTTTAGAATTAAATAGTGCACCATATGCATACTTTATAAATATTAATGCAAGAATGAATAATCCAGTACTTAGTACAACTAAAATCATTCCTCCACTTTCAATTCCATTGCTCATCATGGTAATAAGATTAGATTTTACTAAAAGCACAAGTGCAAACATTGTAACTAATACCATAAATACCATTGGAATAATAATCATCTTATTATCTCTACCTGTTTGTTTTAACCATACAGCAAGAACAAGTAAAGCAAGTGCAGCTAATAATTGATTTGCAGACCCAAATATTGGCCAAACTTTTTGCCAACCAGCAACACATAGCAATCCTCCTGCTAATACTGTAATTGTAGTTGCAACATATTTATTAGATAACATTGAATCTTTATTATCAGCACCTTTTTTATTTTCAAAAAACTCTTGGAATATAAATCTTCCTAAACGTGTTGCAGTATCTAATGACGTAAGAGCAAATGCTGAAACAGAAAGTGAAATAAATGTTACACCAAATTCTTTTGGAATTCCAATTTTAGTCATAAATTCACCAACACCATCAGCAAAAATTACAGTTGGAGCAGTCCCAGTTGCAAAAGTTCCCTTAGCAACATATGAAACAGTAATCAAAGCAATAACAGCAAGTACACCCTCAATTAACATAGCACCGTATCCTACTAATTTTGCATCCTTTTCACTATTTAATTGTTTTGCAGTTGTTCCTGAACCTACTAGTGAATGGAATCCACTAATTGCCCCACATGCAACTGTTACAAATAGAATAGGGAATAAATAATTTCCATTAATATTAAATCCAGTATATGCTGGCAATTCAATGTCAGGTCTATAGAAAAGTAGTCCTATAATTGCTCCTGCTAACATTGCATATAATAAAAATGAATTTAAATAATCTCTTGGTTGTAATAAAATCCAAACAGGAGTTACAGAAGCTATAAAAATATACGCTAATATAATAATTGTCCAAGTTGTTGTAGATAAATTAATACCAAAACGTGTACCAATATAAATACTTGCAGCAACCCCAACTAAACCAATAATTGTTGCTATTAAAGAATTTACATTCAATCTATTAGTTAAATAACCAAAGATAACTGCAACAATAATAAATAGCATTGAAGTAGTAGCAACTGCTGGAATATCAATAAAAGTTCCAACAACTATAGAAATAAATGCAGCTTCAACTAATAGAAGTGTTAACCAAGCAAAAATTGAAAATAATCTTTTCCCAGATTCACCCATTGTTGTTGAAATAATTTGTCCTATTGATTTACCATCATGTCTAAGTGAAGCAAATAACGAACCAAAATCGTGTACACCACCAAAAAAGATACTACCTACAATTATCCATAAATAAACTGGTAACCATCCAAACATCGCAGCGATAATTGGACCAGTAATTGGACCAGCACCAGCAATTGATGCGAAGTGATGCCCTAAAACAACTCCAGCAGATGCTGGCACATAATCCACACCATCACTCTTATAATGAGCAGGAGTTTCTCTACTTGGATCTACTCCCCACTTCTTACAAAGCCACGCTCCGTAGCTAACATATGCAACAACAAATGCTACAATTGAACCTAAAACTAAAACTAATGACATATTATTTTCCTCCTAAATACTTTACTACGACTTAAAAGCCTTTGCAATCCTTTTTGCATCCTTATTATTAATAACAGTATTATTATTTAATGAAATCAAAATAATACCTATTGAACTCCAACCATTTAATCCAAAACTATACGATTTTTGCTTACGATACTTTTTTACAAACTTAATCGTTTCATTATCAATTGTTGTATCACTTACAAAAACAAATGTATAATGAGTGGACATATGATTATCATCATCTCGACTTTGATTTAATAAAATCTCAACGTTCTTATCTAATACTTCAACGATTGAATCTATTGTTATAACTTTCTCTTTTTTTATATAGATGTAACTATTATTGTTGTACGCATATACGACAACTTTTTTAGACCCCATGTATTTTGAATTTTGAACATTTGAAACAGCATACAAATCAAAAAATGTATTATTAATAATTTGATCAGATTTTATATCATAGTAGAATGACAACCTCTCTGAAACATCATCAATATAACTCACTTTCACACACCATCTCCTTTTAATATATAATATTATAACATAAAAAGCACAAAAATGACACAAAAAAAATATTAAAGTAAAATTTCAGTAAAAAAAGTGCTCAATTTGAGCACTTAATTAAACATCTCTTTAAATTTTCCGAGTATACCCTGTGATGATAAGTCTGTATCACGCAATTTTTCAAACAATTTTGTTTGCTCTTTATTTAGTGCAGTTGGAGTAACTACATTAGCAATTATATACATATCTCCATAATGTGAATTATTAACATTTTTTACACCTTTATTTTTCAATTTAAACTTTGTACCACTTTGAGTTCCTTTAGGAACTTTAAGATCAACTTTACCATTAAGCGTTGGAACTTCCATTACAGTTCCAAGAGTTGCATCAGCTATATTAATTGGTAACTCCAAAAATATATCATCATTATTTCTATTAAACTTTTTACTAGGTGCAACATTAAACACTAAATATAAATCGCCAGATGGTCCATTGTTAATACCTTCTTCACCTTTACCACTCATTCGCATCTGCGTCCCATTATCAACACCTGCTGGAATTGTTACCGTGATAGTTTTGTTCTTTCTCACTCTACCCTTGCCATGACATTTACTACAACGTTTTTCAAAAGTTTTACCTTTTCCATTACATGCTTTACAAGTTGTCTTTTGAACAAAATTACCAAACGGAGTTCTTTGTTCAACCGTAACTTGCCCACTTCCATGACAACTGGTACATCGCTTGGAAGAAAAACCACCCTCACCATGACACTCTTCACAATTACTTTCTACAGCAATAGTCATATCTTTCTTACAACCAAATACTGCTTCTTCAAAAGTTAAATTGACTCTTTTTTCTAAATCTCTACCTTTTTGCCTAGCATTTGGGTTATGTCTACCCCCAAATCCTCCACCAAAAATATCTCCAAAAATATCTCCAAAATCAAAGTTTCCAAAATCAAATCCTCCACCTTGATTTCCTTCAAATGCGGAATGTCCAAATTGATCATACTGGGATCTTTTTTGCGAGTCACTCAAAACAGAGTAAGCTTCTTGAGCTTCTTTAAACTTTTCTTCGGCATTATCTTCTTTGCTTACATCTGGATGATATTTTTTTGCTAACTTTCTAAAAGCACTTTTTATTTCTTTTTCATCACTAGATTTGGATACACCTAAGACTTCATAGTAATCTTTTTTCATTATTGATATACCCTTCTATTTTTCTTCAAATTCCGCTTCAACCACATCTTCTTCTTCATTTGTTGCAGTAGTTTCGCCTTGTTGTTCTTGACTTGCTGATTCATAAGCTTGCTGAGCAAGTTTCATACTCTCCTCTTGCAATTTATCCTTTTTAGCCTTAATATCATCAATATCATTAGATTCTAGTGAATCTTTTAATTCTTTTATTAACCCTTGAACATTTGTCTTATCTTCTTCAGAAATATTTTCTAAATCATTAAGAGCTTTTTCAGTTGTAAAAATTAATTGCTCACTTTCATTTCTAATTTCTGCTTCTTCTTTACGTCGAGAATCCTCTGCCTCATTTTCTTTTGCTTCATTAATCATTTTCTCAATCTCAGCATCACTTAATGTAGTTGCAGCTGTAATTGTAATTGATTGTTCTTTGTTTGTTCCTTTATCCTTAGCCTTAACATTTAAAATACCATTAGCATCTATATCAAATGTAACTTCAATTTGTGGTGTATTTCTTGGTGCTGGTGGAATATCATTTAAATTAAAGTTCCCAAGCGTTTTATTATCTGATGCCATTGTGCGCTCACCTTGTAAAACATGAATTGTTACACTTGGTTGATTATCAACTGCAGTTGTATATACTTGCGACTTAGAAGTAGGAATTGTTGTATTTTTTGGTATAAGTACATTCATTATATTACCTTCAGTTTCGATACCTAAGCTTAATGGTGTAACATCAAGTAAAACTAAATCTTCTACATCTCCACTAATAACACCACCTTGAATAGCAGCACCCATTGCAACCACTTCATCTGGATTAACTCCTTTATGTGGATCTTTTCCAAGAACTTTCTTTATTGCATCTTGCACAGCCGGAATACGTGTAGACCCACCAACAAGAATAACTTTTTCAATATCCTTACCTGTCAGCGATGCATCCTTTAATGCTGTTTTAACTGGAATAATTGTTTTTTCAACTAAATCTTGTGTTAATTCTTCGAACTTAGTTCTAGTCATATTTAAATCTAAATGTAATGGTCCAGCATCTCCTTGTGAAATGAAAGGTAATGAAATATGTGTTGAAGTAACCCCACTTAAATCTTTTTTGGCTTTTTCTGCTACATCTTTTAAGCGCTGCATAGCCATTCTATCTTTGCTTAAATCAACACCATTTTCTTTTTTGAATGTATCAACTAAATAATCAATTACCTTTTGATCAAAATCATCTCCACCAAGTCTAGAATCACCACTAGTACTTAGAACTTCAAATATACCATCTCCAAGATCTAATATACTAACGTCAAATGTACCTCCACCTAAATCGTAAACTAAGATAGTATGATCTTTTTCTTGTTTATCCATACCATAAGCTAAACTTGCTGCAGTTGGCTCATTAATAATACGCTCAACCTCAAGACCTGCAATTTTACCAGCATTTTTTGTTGCTTGTCTTTCACTATCATTAAAATAAGCAGGCACAGTAATTACAGCTTTTGTAACCTTCTCTCCTAAGTATTCTTCTGCATACCCTTTTAAATACTGTAATACCATTGCTGATATTTCTTCTGGAGTATAATCTTTACCATCTACATTTATTTTTTCATCAGTACCCATTAATCTCTTAACAGATACAATTGTATTTGGATTTGTAATCATTTGTCGCTTAGCAGCTTCTCCAACCACTCTTTCACCATCTTTAAAGGCAACTACTGATGGAGTTGTTCTATTTCCTTCCGGGTTTGGAATAACCTTTGGTTCTCCACCCTCAATAACACTAACACATGAATTTGTTGTTCCTAAATCAATACCAATAACTTTTCCCATAATTTTTCTCCTTTATTTTATAATTTATTCATTCACTTTTACCATTGCTGGTCTCAATATTTTATCTTTTATTTTGTAACCCTTTTGAAACTCTTCAATAACCGCTCCAGACTCATAATTATCATCTTTTCCAGTCATTACTGCTTGATGAAAATTAGGATCAAACTCTTCACCAACTGACGCTACTAATTCAACACCATTTTTTTCTGTAATATCAACAATTTGTTTATAAATTAATTTGAATCCATCCAAGGCATTATTATTAATTTCACTATTACAAGATTCAATTGCACGATCAAAATTATCAATAACTGTAATTAAATCAGTCATTATTTCACCTGTAGCGTATCTCATAAAATTCTGTTTTTCTTCATTTGTTCTTCGTTTGAAATTCTCAAGTTCTGCTGCATTCCTAAGAACCTTATCTTTTAAAGAATGAACCTCTTTTTTTAAAACTTCCATGTCATCATTAACATTTTCAGTTTCTTCATGAATTTCTTCCTTTTCAACTTCTTCAGTCATAATTTCTTTTTCACTCATCATCATTCTCCTTATTTATTCTGTCTAGGTTGTCTTTAATTTCTTGTAGTAAGTTCACTACTTTATTATAATCCATCCTAGTTGGTCCAATAACTGCAACACTCGCTTCTTCTTTTCCGGTACGATATTTTGTTGTAATAACACTTAAGTCGTTAGAAATAACATTATCTTCTCCAATTCTAACATCAATATCATCTGAGTAATTTAATAACGATAAAATTGTCTCATCACTGATTTCTTTAATAAACTTTCTAATCATACCAATATCATCAAATTCTGGTTGATTAATAAGTTTCTCATAATCTTTAAATTTAATGTCTTCATTATTATTCTTTGAAATTGCAACAATACTTTCAATAAACATTTCATATAAAGTATTATGCTGATCAATAAATGTCTTAATAACTGGCTTTACTTCTAATTCAAGTTTATTTACAACTTCATTCATTGGAGTATCAGTAAGTAAATCGCTTATAGTAACGACTGTTTCCCTTAATTCCTCTAAATCAATTTCTTCATCAATGCTAACTAATCGATTAAACACTCTTCCTGTATTAGTAACAATTATCGAAACCACACTATGATTATCAACACCAACAATCTTTACTTCTTTTAATTTTTCAAACTCTGATAAACTCCCAAGCATAACCACAGAATAATCAGTTAAATCAGAAATTAATTTTATGCTTTCATAGACTGCGTCTTTTAACACAAGACTATTGCTAGCAAAAAGATTTCTAACCTTACCACGATCATTATCAGCATCCTCCATTAAATTATTAACATAATATTTGTAACCTAATTCTGTTGGTTTCCTACCACTAGCAAAATGAGTTTTAGCAATAAGGCCGTGTTTTTCTAACACCGCCATCTCATTCCTTACTGTTGCACTACTAACATCAAATACCTCACAAACATCACTAGAACTAATTGGTTCAACTGTTTTAATATAAAATTCCGTGATAAACTTCAAAATGTTTTTTTGGCGTATACTTAACACATTATCACCTCATTAGCAATCTTATTATCTAATTGCTAAAATAATTATACACCCTATTTTTAGCAATGTCAACACTTAATTGCTAAAATATAATAAAAGTTCCTTCATTATACTTTAGCATATCAAAACACCCCTTTGTTGATTATCCAACTTTTGGGGTGCCTCAAACTTTTATGCGTTTATTTCAATATTTATTTTAATTTTGAAAGCAATTTAATAACTAATGTTCCAGCTAATAATAGTACAACACCTAAATTATTTCTCATTCCTGTTTTAGGTAAAGGCTTTTCTACTGGTTTTTCTACTGGTTTCTCTATTGGTTTTTCTTTTTCATTTACATTTATAGTAATGTTTTTAGAAACACTGCTTCTAGAAGTTCTTAAATCAGCATTAGCAACACTTATATTATATGATCCTTTCTTATTTGTATACACAGGATCAGCGTATGATAAAGAAATATTTGAATCTATCTCCTCGCCATTTAATTTATCATAAACTTTTATATTCCCAAGTTCTTTAACCTGATCATCCTTTTTTTCAAGATTAACATCTTTTGCATTAATACTAAAATCTTCCGCTCTTAATATATAGGAAACTTCATCATTTGTAATATAACTTCCCCCATTAACCAAGACTATTTTTATTCCAGAAGTAGCATTTCCATCGCTATCTGTTACAGTATATGTAACTTTATAAATTCCTTCTGCAGTAGAACTTGTAATATTAGTATCTACTATAATTTCTAAATTTGAATCTTCAACATCACTTACAGTCACTCCATCCATTTCACTATAGTCTTCTTCTAATCCTATTTCAACAAATGGTGTATCAATTGTTAGTTTAGGTGCATTCCCTAAAGTTACAGTTGCTGCAATATCATCATCTATGTCAGTTCCTACAGCCACATTAATAAAGTATACACCTTCCTTATTTGTATAAACAGGGTCATAATAAGTAATCGTAGCAGGTTCATCTGATACCTCACCAGTGTTTTTATCAAACACCTCTACTTCAGCTAATTTTTTCACCTGTGAATCTTTATCTATAGTATTAACTTCACCTGTTCTTAATTCAAAACTATTTGATTTTAATATAAAGTTTTCTCCAACTGAATAAGTACCATCATCAACAAGTATAACTCTTGTACCCGTTACTGTATTACCATCATTATCGGATGCAGTGTACGTAACTTTATATACATCTGCTGGTGTAGTAGCTGTAATTTCAGTATCTGCTACAACAGTTAAAGGTCCATCTTCATAATCAGTAGCACTTACACCAGTTAAAACATCATACTCTTCCCCAAAAAGTGTTTCCTCAAAACTAGAATTAATAGTAAGTTCTGGCATATTACCACCAGTCTTAGTTAAATTTAGTGTAAGTTTATTTTCAGTCATAGCATTATCACTATGCTGAGGAGTTATACCGTCTCTACTGATTGTAACATTTGCATAAACAGTACCATTCTTAATTATATTACCATCAGCATCAACATAATCATTAACGTCAACAGCATTATCATTTTTGTCAACATAGTTTGTTAAAACAAATTTATGCTCATTTGACAATACTCTTCTACTTTCTAATTTAACATAATCATATAAAATTTCATCATTTACATCACTTTTATCATTAACAGCAATCTCAGTAGAAACATCTTTTAGTAATAATTGATCTTGGTCTGAATTTTCTATTATTTTTGTAGTTGGAAGAACCGAACTTAAATTATCTTCAATATTTGTATGTAATAAATTTTTTCCAATATAGATAGAATCAAGCGAATCGTCTAACTTACTAACACCTTCACCAATATCAACAAATTGATTACCACGTGCCATAATCACATCTAAATTAGGTAATTCTGCAACTTCTTCAGGTAATTTTATAATCTCATTATTACTAATAAGTAATATTCTTAACTTAGTCATACTACCCATTTCTTCAGGTAAAACCTCTACTCTATTGTTAGTTATATCTAGCCTATCTAGATTAGTAAGGTTACATATTTCAGTAGGTAATAAAGTTAAATCATTATTAAATATAGCTAACTCTGTTAATTCACTAAGTTTACCTATTTCACTTGGAAGTTCTTTTAAATCATCATTATGGGCAATTTGTAAAAAATTAAGATTACTTAAATTTCCAATAGTAGTTGGAACACTTTTTAAATCATTATCAGCAAGACTTAATATTTTCAAATTATGTAGTCTATCGATATCACTTGGAAGTTCTTTTATAAGACTATCACCAATTGACAAATTATCTATTGTAGTCACATCCAAAATTTCCCTAGGAAAATCTTTAAGAACTTTTGATGAAATACTCAAATTAGTTAAACTTTCAAGATTTGAAAAACTACTAGGTAATTCGCTGATTTTTGTTTCATTCAGTTTAAGTAAAACTAATTTATCTAAATTTCCAATTGTATTTGGTAACTCTGTGATTTCATTCCTAAATAATGTTAAATACTCTAAATTACTTAAATTTGTAATACTATCTGGTAATTTCGTAATTTTATTATTGTATAAATTTAGAACTTTTAATTTAGTAAGTTTATCTATTTCTTCAGGAATAACCTCTATGTAATTATTCTGAAAATAAAGTCTTTCAAGATTAGTAAAAACCTCTATTCCACTTAAATCTGTAACTTCTATTTTAGGCTTTCCTTGAATTACAACTTGACTTAAATCCAAGTAAGTTGTTATGTCAATCGTTCTTTGTGTTATAACAGTGCTAATATCACCTCTACCAATTTTATTGGCAATAATTTGCTGTAACCCTTTATCTGGAAATTGCTCTGCTATTGTATTTCCTACTCCATTTTCATTTGTAACAGCAAAAACACCTTTAACTGGTGAAAACAAAAATGTTAATATAAATCCAATTGCTATTAATTTTGATATTTTTCTATACATAATTCCCTCCATACTTTTATTTTGTAATTTGAAATAATAATTGTACTGCAATTCCATTTTAAAACTATTAAGCCATATATTGTACTTACAATTATTTCAACATACATTAATATCTTTTTAAAATACTCAAGTTTTTATAATGGTCTATTCACTCATTTTATAAAACACTAAGCCATAAATTGTACTCGTTGTTTATTATATGTTAATTTTGTTAAGATGTCAATACAATAGTGTAAATATATATAAAAAAAGTTGCAACTATTAACAAAATTAATAATTACAACTTTTTTTATATATATATTATTTATTTTTAATTATCTCTATTAAATATCCATCTGGATCTTTTATAAAGAAAAATTTGCTAGATTCCTTTGTCAAACCTTTTATTGCACTAACTTCGTGCCCCATATCTTTAAAGTGTTGATGATTTTCTTCTAAATCATCAACTCCAAGTGCAAGATGACTATAACCATTTCCAATAACGTACGACTCAGCACCAACATTGTACGTAAGTTCAAGTTCAAATGATTTAAGACTATCAGATAAATACACTAATTTAAATCCTTCATTTAAGTGATCTTTTTCTCTTGTTATTTCTAACCCTAAAGTATCTTTATAAAATTTAATTGATTTTTCTAAATCCACAACTCTAATACAAGTGTGTAACATTTTCACGTTCATAACTCCTCCTAAAATTGTTTAACTATTGGTTTATAGTTATAACTGCACCATTTCACATCAATATTTTTTAAAACATTATTTTCAAAAACTTTTTCCATATCATGTCCCATATCAACTAAACATCCATCACCTTTTTGTACAAGCACATCATGGAATGTGGAATAATCAATATCACCAGTAATATACAAATCTATTTCACTGTTTACAAAATACTTAGTAAATGACTTTCCACTTCCACCTATGATTAATGCCGTTTTAATCAACTTTTCTTCATTCCCAATATAGTTAAGTACCCTATTGCACTTTTTCTTAAGTTTACTTAAAGTATCAGCAAAGTTTTGATTAATTTCTACAACAATACCTAATACTTTATCATCTACAACCATTTCAGAGAGAGTTTTGTAACCAAAATATTTGCCAATCCATCTAGAGATACTGGCGTTTTCAAAATCCACATTAGTATGTAAGCATATAACGTTCAAATTGTTTTTAATAATATAATTAAGTAATTTACCTTTATAAGTTTCCTTAATTATTCCATTTTTTGATATAAACTTATTATCGTTATTATATATGTCAGCGAATAATATATTGGGATGATGAGAAATTATCACGTTACATCCTTTTTCTACTGCACAATTACATACATCTAAATTAAGATTAAGACATGTCATAACTTGCTGCACTTCAGCTGACAGTGAGCCAATTATTAACCCAACATCATCAAAGTCTTCAGCTAATTTAAAATTATATTCATTATTAAGTTTAAATAATAATTCTTGTACTTTCATATTATTTCCTATCCTTTTTCATAAGCACTTCTTCTATAATCATTATTTCATGATTAAATTTTTTGATGCGTTCTTGGTACTTAGTTGGAATAGCTTTTCTAATTTTGATTAGATTTTCAAGTTCTTTACTATACTTACTTATAAATTCATTGCAATTATAATCAATATGCTTTCCAAATCTAATTTCTTTATCAGTTAAAATACTCTTCCCATTAGAAACGCAAAATGTTTCATAAAACACTCCATTATCTTCAATTAACGATTCTTTATTAATCACAAAAGAATTATCACTCAACCATAATCTTAGTAGTTCTTCTCCAGAAGTTGGTTGAAGTACAAATTTTTTAAAACTTTTTGTTTTTTTTATATCCCTAGATAAAATCTCCACAATAGTCTTAGCACCCATTCCAGTAATAATAACAGTATCAACTTCATAAGATTCAATCGGACAAAGCCCATCACCTAATCTAAACTCTACTTTTTTAGGGTCAATTTCATACTGCCTTGTGTTATTAATAGCACTCTTTAAAGGTTCAGATAGAATATCTGAAAATATTACTAAATCAATTTCATGTTCTAAAATTAAACTAATCCCAACCAAACCATGATCACAACCTATATCGCATACTTTACTACTATCTTTACTATAGTTAATAATTTCTTGCATACGATTAGTTGTATTCACTATTTTACCTCCATAAAATCTTTTAATTTTTTAGAGCGAGCTGGCTTTCTAAGTTTTCTAAGTGCTTTAGCCTCAATTTGTCTTATACGTTCTCTGGTAACTCCAAACTCTTTTCCAACTTCTTCCAGTGTTCGAGGTCGGCTATTAATTAGACCAAATCTCATTCTAAGAACTCTTTCTTCACGATCAGTTAATTCCAATAAAACATCATCTAATACTTCTTTTAGCATTTCATTAGATGTATATTCAGCAGGACTTATCGCATGTTTATCTTCAATAAAATCTCCTAGATGTGAATCATCTTCTTCACCAATTGGAGTTTCAAGTGAAACAGGCTCTTGTGCTACTTTTTGAATTTCTCTTACTTTGTCTACACTCACTTCCATTCTTAAAGCAATCTGTTCATCACTTGGCTCTTGACCTAATTCCTGAACTAATTGTCTTTGAATTCTAGTAAGTTTATTAATTGTCTCAACCATATGAACTGGAATTCTAATTGTTCTTGCCTGATCAGCTATTGCTCTAGTAATTGCTTGTCTTATCCACCAAGTGGCGTAAGTTGAAAACTTAAAACCTTTATCATAATCAAATTTTTCAACCGCTTTCATCAACCCAATGTTTCCTTCTTGAATAAGATCTAAAAATAACATTCCTCTTCCCACATAACGCTTAGCAATTGAAACAACAAGTCGTAAATTAGCCTCAGCCAATTTTTGCTTAGCAATTTCATCTCCTTCAACAATACGCATTGCAAGTTCAATTTCTTCCTCAGCATCTAACAGGTCAATTTTACCTATTTCTTTAAGGTACATTCTAACTGGATCATTCATTTTAACCTGTTTTGTAGCATCACTTTCAACATATGAATCAATTTCTATAGTTTCTTCTTCCTCTTCATCGTCTTCACGAACAACTATGATTGATTTTTTTTCAAGTTCTTCAAATACATTTTCAAGTGTTTCATCATCTAAGTCAAGATCCTCAAACTCTTTAAATATTCGATCTTCTGTAATTTTATTAGAATTCTCAACACCATGTTCAATTAATACTTTAATTCTTTCTTCTACTGTCATTATATGCGCCATCATTTCCCTCACTTTTTAATAATATTTATTTATCTAATTTTGATCTAGGTTTTTTTTAGATAATTTACCCAACTTTTCTAATAATTTCATTCTTTTATCTTTGTCTGTTTCCATTGCAATTTTTTGGGGTAGTGAAACCATTGTTTTATTATTGGTTTGTGATTTTAAACAAACTACATAATCGTTAATTGTAGCAATATCACTTTCTAGTTCTATGGTTAAAATCTTTTTGACTTTTTGAATAATAATTTCTTGTTTAGTTTCATTATAATTGTTAGATATTTTTATCCACTCAATAATATCTTCAAATTCGTTTTGTTTATAAAATTCCTGTATAAGCATCGCAATTTCATCATTTTCCTTTTTACTCAAACATATCAATATATTACTATATATATCTATGGCTTCTCTATTGTTTAACATCAAATATAAAAATTCTTGTTCAGTTTTATCAATTAAATTTTCATCATAAATTAAATTTTCACTACAATCTAACAAAGTATGCTCACTTCTACTTTTAATAGACGTAGCTTGCATTTTAGAGCTTTTCCCACCTACTGAAACACCAATTTTATCTTCAACATAATTTACTAATAACTGCTTAACAGTATTATTTGGGATTGTAGTAATAAATCCTTTTACATCATCAAGAATTTTGGCTTTATTTGAAATATTCATTTCACTATATCCGTATATGATTTTATCAACAAAATACTCTTCAAATATTTTTGCACTTTTATATTTAATTGTAAAACTATTTATCCCATATTGTAAAATATATTCATCAACATCTAATCCTTCCAACTCAATAAATCTAATTTTATTAGAAGAGTTTTTTAGACTATTATAAATGTTTTTTGAAGCCATAATTCCGGCACTATCACTATCCATACACAAATATATATTATCCGTTAAGGAATTAATTAACTTTCTATGCGAAACAGTAAATGCTGTTCCCATTGTTGCTACAACATGCTTATAACCATTAGAATAAAGTCTCATTACATCAAAAAATCCTTCTGTTATTATTAAAGCATTTCGTTTAACTATTTCACTATTAGCAAGGTTTATATTATATAATATATCACTTTTTTTAAAATACTTAGTTTCTGGTGTATTTAAATATTTAGGTGCCGATTCATTAATTACTCTTCCTGAATATCCAATAATATTCCCATGAATATCGGCAATAGGAAATAATATTCTAGATTTAAAAATCAACTTGTTGTTACTATTTATTAATCCTGTTTTAATTATTTCTTCATGTTTATACTTTGAGTTAAGAAGCTCTACAATTTCATTGTTACTACACCCTATTGAAAAAATTTCAATATCTTCGATATTAAATTTACGATTTAATAAATAATTTAAATATTCTCTACCCATTTTAGAATGTAATAATGTAAATGTAAAGAAGCGGTTGCTATCTAAGTATATACTATAATATAAATCTTTAACCTCATTAAAACTCTTCACTTCTATACCAACAGTTTTCCCCAGTTTAACCAATGCTTGATTAAAAGAAATATTTTCAATATTTTTAACAAAGTTAATCGCATCTCCCCCCGCACCACAAGAAAAGCATTTATATAACTGTTTTTGTGGAGAAACACTCATGCTTGGATTAGTATCGTCATGAAATGGACAAACTCCAAAGTAATTTTTACCCTTACGTTCTAAGGTGATGTATTCACTTACAACATCAACAATATCAATGTTATCTAAAACATTGTCTTTATCCATTTTACCACCACTCAATCTAGTCTTTTATTTTAAATTTATCCACATACGGCTCAATGTGAAAATTAAAATGAAAATTATAATTATATTTTTCTTTAACTTTTTTTTCTATATTGTTACAAATCTCATGTGCATTATAAACACTCATTTTTGCATCAAACATCAAATGTGCCTCAACATAAACATTAACTTCATTTCCTCTTGTTTTTAAAAAGTGGACTTCTTTTACATCATTTATCTTTTCAATAAATTCTTCTAATTCTACCTGATCAATTATTGAAGAATCAATTAAAACACTTACCGATTTGAAAAATATTTCAAGCCCTGCTTTAATTATGATAACACCTATAAAAATTGAAATGATTAAGTCAATTAGTCCCGGTGCTCCTAATTTTATCATAATCATATTTATTAATACTCCAAGCGTAATATAAATATCGCTCAAAGTATGTTTTGCATCACTTACTAAAAAACTACTTTTTAATTTTTTCCCTTTCCTTGTTTCATATATTACAACAATTATATTAATTATAAGTGTTGATGCAATTATTAAAATCGATCCTAATGATATTGTAACTGTAGAAGTAGAGTTAATGCTTGTAACAAAATTGTAAATTACTCTACCACCAGTGTACATTAAAACAAACGAGATGATTAAACTAGCAAGGTTTTCAATTTTTTCATGTCCATATAGATGAGTATCATCTGCCGGTTTAAATGCTAAAAATAATGCAAATATTCCCACAAAATTTGCTAACAAATCACTCAGACTATGAAATGAATCTGCAACAACAGCACTAGAGTTAATATTCAATCCAACTAGTAACTTGATTGTAAATGATAATAAATTCAAAATTGAAATTATTATTAAAACTCTAATTACCTTATTATCTTTCATTACAATTGAATCCTACTTGTTATATATTTAACACATTCATCAATTGAAAGTGTAATTTGTTCTGTCGTTTTTAAATCTCTTATTGTTACAGTAGCATCATTTACTGTATTGTCATCAATTGTTACGCAGAATGGAATCCCAATTGCATCACTTCTTAAATAGCGCTTACCAATTGAACCAGAATCATCATATTCACACATAAAATGTTTACTAAGTTTTTCAAATACTTCCTCTGCTTTTTCACTGTGATATTTTTTCATTAGTGGTAAAACACTGACCTTTATCGGCGCAAGATAAGGATGAATATCTAAAAACTCTCTTTCCTCACTTACAGTATAGGCATCAAATAGTATTGCTAAAAATAGTCTATCTACACCTACCGAAGGTTCTATTACAAAAGGTAGGTATTTACTATTATCAACTTGATCAAAATATTCAAGATTTTCCTTAGAAACATTCTGATGAGCAGTTAGATCAAAATCTGTTCTAGAAGCAATCCCCCATAGTTCACCCCATCCAAATGGAAACTTAAACTCAATATCAGATGTAGCATTAGAATAGTGACTTAACTCTTCGTCATCGTGATCTCTTAACCTTAAATTATTACCATCAATTTTTAAAATATTCAAAAAGTTAATACAATACTCTTTCCAATATTTAAACCACTCTAATTCATTACCAGGTTTACAAAAAAACTCTAACTCCATTTGTTCAAACTCCCTAGTTCTGAAAATAAAATTTCCTGGAGTTATTTCATTTCTAAAACTTTTCCCTATCTGACAAATTCCAAAAGGTATCTTTTTTCTAGTTGTACGAGCAACATTCTTAAAGTTAACAAAAATTCCTTGTGCCGTTTCAGGTCTCATATAAATATCATTCCCTTTTCCAGAAACAACACCTTGTTCTGTTTTAAACATCAAATTAAACTGCCTAATGTCAGTATAATTATTATTACCACATTCTGGACAATTAATTTCATTATCTACAATATATTTTTTTAATCTTTCTTCATCCCAACCATCAGCAATACTTCCATCAAAATTTTCTACCAACTTATCAGCCCGAAATCTATTGTTACAACTTTTACAATCAATTAGAGGGTCACTAAAACCACCTACATGTCCACTTGCAACCCAAACATTTGGGTTCATCAAAATAGCACTATCTAAACCTACATTAAAACGTTGTTGTTTTACAAACTTATCCCACCATGCCTTTTTTATATTATTTTTTAATTCAACACCTAGTGGACCATAATCCCAAGTATTTGCAAGACCACCATAAATCTCACTTCCGGAGTACACAAACCCATATTTTTTTGCGTATTTAACTAAATCATCAAAATTTACCATTGCATTACCTCCCATATTAATACATATGTATTAATTATAACATTTTTTAGTTATAAATGATATTAATAAGAGTGTTTTATCCTTATATTTTTATTTTTGAATGAAAATGATTTATTGGTGATTTACCGCTTCCTACAACATAATTGTCTACTATACCATCATATATATATTTAGTAGCGTTTTTTACAGCAACATTTAAATCCATTCCATTTGCAAGATTAGTCGCAATAGCACTAGATAGACTACATCCTGTACCATGAGTATGAACTGTGTCAACTCTTTTACTGTAATATTTATAAAATTTACCTTCATAATATAAAACATCAACTAAAACTTCCCCTTTTAAATGCCCGCCTTTTATTAAAACATTTTTTGCTCCAAGTTGATATAATTCTAAACATGCATCTTCCATTTTCAATTCTGAGTCAACGTCATAATTTAAAATTTGTGACACTTCTTCAATATTAGGTGTAATAAGATAACAAAGTGGAAACAAAGTATTAACTAACGAATCAATAGAATTTTCACTTAGTAACACACTATTATCTTTGGCCACCATAACTGGATCTAAAACAATTTTACTTGTCGACTTTAGCGATTTAGCAACCGTTTCAATGATCCTTGCACATGAAAGCATTCCTATTTTTATTGCTTTAACATCTAAGTCATTCAATACACATTCTATTTGCTTAGAAATAATATCAGAATCTAGTTCCACTACAGCATAAACTCCTGTTGTATTTTGAGCTGTTACTGCGGTTATAACACTAGCTGCATACCCCCCATTAGCACTAATTGTTTTAATATCTGCACTAATACCTGCACCACCAGAACTATCACTACCTGCAATTGTTAAAACAACATTTTTACTATCAGTTGATAGTTGAGAACAAAATAATTTTTCGCAGTCAAATCCTTTTTTAAAAATAAGTGATAATTTAAAAAAATCGTTCGTGAAACCACTAGCATATTTTATATACTTATCAACAAACATATCTGAAAAAAAATCTTTTAACTCACCATAATATTCGCCATAATCACTCTCTAAACTTAAGTTTTTTATAAGTTCATTTTTACTAATAATGTACGGAACAAACAGCAAAATTATTTCATCGTAATCTAATGTAATCAGCAAATTATCTATCATACAAATATAATCCTTGGTAATATGAGTTATATCATCTAAATCTTCATTTAATTTTTTTTTATAATTTATAATGTCTTTAAAAATTATTGTATCTTCATTTTTATATTTCAAAACTATATAATTACAAATTTTTTTAAAATGCATCAAACGAATATGCTCTTGTTTAATGTAAGCATTAACTTTATATTCTTCAATGTTTTTATCAAAATTATTTAAACTATTCTTACAAAGACTGCAAAAGTCATTGATTATATTTTTTTGTGTCATTTTCTAACCTCTATATTAAATCATCTTCAATCATTTCATCTGCAAGAGTAGCATCAGGCTTTAAACTTAAGTGTTTATCTGGCAAAACAAGATGTATTCCAATCCCAAAGATTGCTGCTAAACTCATACCCTGAAAAACAAATTGTGTATTGAATAAATTAAATGCAAAATATCCTCCTCCAAGTCCAACAACTAAAATAACAGCTACTATAATCATATTTCTAGTATGATTAAAATCTATTCTAGCATTCATCAAAATTCTTACACCATTTTGAGCAATCAAACCAAATAATACTATTGATATTCCACCCATAACTGGTGTTGGAATGGTAGAAATAAAAATTGCGATTGGATTAATAAATGCAATCAACATTGCAAAAACACCAGCAAGTTGTATAACTTTTATACTAGCAACTTTTGTTAGAATAATCACTCCTGTATTTTCAGCGTAAGTTGTATTCACAGGACCACCAATAATTCCTGCACACAATGTTGCAAGTCCATCTCCTAGAATTGTTCTTTTAAGCCCTGGATCTTTTAAAAAATTTCTACCTGTAATTGCCGAACCTACAGTATGATCACCAATATGTTCTGCAATTGTAACAATAACTAACGGAATAACAGCAAGTAGTATTGATGAGTTAAATTTAAAATTACCATCAATTAAAATTATATTGAATTCAGGAACTTTAAAAAATTGAAGATTCTCAAAACTACTTAAATCAACTATACCCAATATAAAAGCAGCAATATATCCAACAAAAATTCCAATTAAAATTGGAACTGATTTAATAAAACTATTGCCTTTTTCAAGAGCAAACAAAGTTGCAAGCAAGGTTATAAGTGCTACTATTACGCTTTTAAAATTAAAATTATCAATACTAAGACCACTATTTGCCATCGCTATTGGTGCAAGCGATAATCCAATAACAATTACAAGTGGCCCCATCACAACAGCAGGTAATACATAATCAAGCCACTTAACTCCTATCATCATTGTAATAAGGGAAATCAATACATATAAAATTCCTACGCAAATAACTGCAAAAGCAACACCAGATCTCCCTTCAGTTTGCATTAGTGCTCCTAAAAGACTAATGTAAGCAAAAGAACTTCCAATAAATACTGGAACTTTTTGTTTTGTAGTGAAACTGTAAATTAATGTACCCATACCAGCACAAAATATTGCTACACTAACATCAAGACCAATTAAAATTGGAACTAAAATTGTTGAGCCAAACATTGCAAAAACGTGTTGTACAGAAAGTAATAAATGTTCGCTTTTCTTTTTAGGAACATCTTCAATACCATATTTAAAATTAATCATAAATCCTCCCAATTGCCTAAAAAAGTGTATGCCGTAGCATACACAAAAGTAAATACTTTCCCATCTCTCTGGACAAGGTTAAAGGCACTATAAATATAGTATCATCTAAATATAAATAAATCAAGATATTTTAATAGATATTAGTATAGTTTGCACATTATTTAACAAGATTATTAAATTTGATCGGCCTATCTAATCTTTTATTAGCAATATATAATGCAATAAATCCAAAGATTACTATATTTGAAAGTGAGCAAACTATAAGTTCCTTAGAAAGCATTATTTTTTCACTCCAAACAAAATATAAATCTGTTGTTAAATAATATGTCGGTACAAGTCTCACAACTTTTCCTAAGTGTGTAGAACTTTCTGCTATATCTCTAAAAGTACCCGATAAAAACATTATAACAAACATTGCTATAAGAGAAATATCTTGTACTCCACTATTATTTTTGAAAATTAGTGCAATTGTTAACCAAATAAATGCCATTGATATAAACACTAATATATACTGTAGTATTATTGCTTTATAATATTGTATTGAAGGTACTTTTAAATTACATACAATATATGCTATCCCTGTAACTATCAATATTAAATTACACTATTTTTTGCGTTAAAATTTGGGAAAACTTTCTAATGTTAAAAATAAGAAGTATTACTTCTTTTACTTTTTGCAAATTACTAATTATTTCTCCTCCGTAACTCACACGATTTAAAATTATTTTAATGAAAGTTATCTTACCTTAGCCATTTTCTCCTATTATTCCAATAATTTTGCCTTTAGGTAAATTCAAATCATCTACACTCAAACAAAAGTTTTTGTACTTTACTATTAAATTTCTTATTTCCATTTATATATTATGTGATTTATGTGATTTTAAATACCATTTTTCATCACACTTCTCCCTTTTCATTAAATTAACTCAATAATTAAAAGTAATTGTTGTTACGTAAAATTAAATACACATTTATAATCAAAACTGCTTTCTAACATTTTTTACTGAACTTTCAGCCGGTTATTAGAATTAAACGAACATTTATTTTTTTATTAATGATTTAAACTGAAAATTAATCTTTTTTATCCCATGCGGAATGGCAAAAGCAACAGTAATTATGTCTCCATCAATCTCAACTACCATTCCATCTCCATACATTTTATGGTTAACCTTATCACTAACTTTTAATGTGCCCTCTTGAATTCTATCTGCATCAAACTCTAGATTATATTCCTTTTTGTCAAACCCAACTTTTTTAATTAAAACCTCACCATTTTTCTCTATCAGGTCATTACCAATTTCATCTATAAATCTACTTGCAGATGTAAAAGTTACTGACCCATATACAGCCCTTCTTTTAGCTCTGGATAAATATAACTTTTTTTTAGTTCTAGTGATTCCAACATAACACAGTCTTCTTTCTTCTTCTAGTTCATCAAATTTATCAATACTATTTCTGTGTGGGAACAACTCTTCTTCCATCCCAACCATAAACACATAATCATATTCTAATCCTTTGGCAGAATGCAATGTCATTAAAGTAAGTTTATTTTCAACATCATCATATTGCTTTATATCTGCAACTAAACTTATTTGGTCTAAAAACTCTTCTAATGTTAAAGTATCATTTTCACTCTCAAAACTGATTGCAATGTTTAAAAATTCATCTATGTATTCTAGTTTGGTTTGACTTTCAATTGATAAATCATTATATTGTTCTTTATATTTTGTATCTAATAAAACTTTTTTAATTGTGTCGCTGACAAGATTGTTCTTAGAGTATTTTACAAGATTTCTAATAATTTGATTAAAGTCAAAGAGTTTTTCATTCATTTTATCGCTAAGACTGTCTAATTTTATTGTTTCCATTAGGCTAAGACTATTTTTATTTGCAACCAACCCAAGTTTTTCTATTGTCATATATCCTATTCCTCTCTTAGGAGAATTTACAACTCTTCTAAAACTTATATCATCATCAAGATTAGTTATTAACTTTAAATATGCAATCAAGTCTTTTATTTCTTTTCTAGCATAGAAATAGTAACTACCTACAATGTTATAAGCAATATTTTCTTGTAATAAAACTTCTTCAAATATTCTTGATTGAGCATTAGTACGATATAAAATAGCGATATCATTTAACAAAACTTTATTACTACAAAGTTTAATAATATTCCCTACAACTTCATTTGCTTCATCTATATCACTTTCATATTCACTATATTCTAATAAATCTCCTTTCTCATTATTAGTATATAGGTTTTTATGCTTTCGATTAGTATTATACTTTATCACTTCATTAGCAGCTGCAATAATGCTCTTACTGCTTCGATAATTTTGTTCAAGTAGAATTACATTGGCATTTGGATAATCTTTTTCAAAATTTAATATATTGCTCATATCAGCTCCACGCCACGAATAAATCGATTGGTCTCCATCACCTACAACAAATATATTTTTATATTTATCTCCTAGTAACTTTACTAATTTATACTGAACTTGATTAGTATCTTGATATTCATCAACTAGAATATATCTATATATATTCTGATATCTATCTAATACTTCCCTAAAATTTTCAAAAAGTTTTAACGGCAAGACTAATAAATCATCAAAGTCTACACAGTTATTTATATATAAAGTATCACAATATTGTTTACAAACACTAATAATATTATTGTCATATAAATTTTCTTTTTTTAATTTTTCTATACTCAATTGCTCGTTTTTCATCTTGGAAACTATGGATAAAATATTTCTACAATTATACTTCTTTGAATCTAAATTCATTTCTTTAATAATTCTCTTTACTATAATAACTTGATCATTACTATCTAATATTGTAAAACCATTTTTATACCCTAGCTTAGTGATTTCTCTTCTTAAAATTCTTAATCCAAAACTATGAAATGTAGATATTGTTGCCTCTTGTGAATTTTCATTTAACATCTCAAAAATCCTAGTTTTCATTTCATTTGCTGCTTTATTTGTAAAAGTTATCGCTAAAATATTGTATGGTCTTACTCCACTATTTATTAGATACGCAATTTTATGTGTAAGTACCCTCGTTTTTCCACTACCAGCTCCTGCAACAACTAGTGTAGGCCCATCGCTTTCTAAAATAGCCTCTTTTTGTTGATCGTTTAACTCATTTATTTTCATACCTAAACCTCTTATCTATCATATCGTAAAAATAAGAATGAAATTATTTATCATTCTTACTAAATAACTGATTAAATACATCAGTAAAATATTCCTCATTACTATTGCTGTCTTTGCTATCATAAAGTTGTGATGAGTCGTTAAACTCTCCACTCTTTAATGAAATTATTGCTGGTACACCTTTAATATCATATTTTTCAAAGTAATGCTCAAATTCATCACTTGTAGTATTAGCATAATATATAATCTTAACTCCGTATTCTTTTGCAACTGAATCTAATATAGGCGCCGCCTCTATACAATACGGTCAAGTACTTCTTCCAAAAAATATGTATGCATCTTCCTTATTATTAATAACTTCTTCTAATTTAATAGCATCTACTTTTACAAAAACATGGTCACTTTTAAGTTTATATCCTTCAAAGTTTATATCCTCTATTTCCTTAGAAGTTTCTTGCGGTTTTTCTTCCGACTTATCTTCACCTTTAGAACAACCTACTAATGTAAATGTTAATAACACCGCGCTCATTGCTATAATGATTTTTTTCATCTTAATATACCATCGCTTTCTCTTCTTCATCTAAAATTCGTAATGTTCCTTCAACTAATGCTTGCAATTCATCTTCACCTGGATAGATTAGCACTTGAGCAATAAATTTTACACGATTTTTAATCCATCCTGTCAACATATCATTATGAGCAAGACCCCCTGTAATAATAATTGCATCCACTTCTCCATAAAGACTTGCACTTACACTTGCAATTTCCTTACTTATTTGATAAGCAAGAGCTTCAAAAATAAATTTAGCTTTTTCATCTCCACTTGCAATCATTTTAGAAACTTCAAGTCCATCATTAGTTCCTAAATGTGCAACTAACCCACCATTCCCATAGTTTTTTTTCTTTATCTCTTCAAGAGTATATTCATTTGCAAATATTGATTTATATAATTTCCCAAGTGGAACAGTTCCACTGCGTTCAGGTGACATCGGACCATCTCCATCCAAAGCGTTGTTAACATCAATAACTTCACCTTTACAATGTGCCCCAACACTGATTCCTCCTCCAAGATGTGCTACAATCAAATTCATATCATTATAATTTTTACCTATTTCTTTTGCATATCGTTTAGCGACAGCTTTTTGATTTAAAGCATGAAATAAACTATCTCTTGGAAATTCAGGCATTCCTGTAACTTTTGCAATATCTAACATTTCATCCACTGCAACAGGATCAACAATATATGCTTCTACACCTATAGCATCAGCAATTTCTCTTGCAATCACACATCCTAAATTAGAAGCGTGTTCACCCCTTGGAGCAACCTTCACATAGTCTAGCATTGTTTTATTAACAATATAAGTACCACTAGGAATTGGCTTAAACATACCGCCACGACCAACAATAGCACTAAGTGAGCCCAACTTTATACCTGCTTCATCTAGTTTTTGTAATATAATATTTTTTCTAAATTCATACTGATCAAATATAGTATCAAATTTTTCTAACTCCTCATTACTATGTCTTAATGTCTGTGTAAAAACACATGTTGTTTCTTCATATACCGCAATTTTCGTGGATGTTGACCCTGGATTTAAAGCTAAAATTTTTCTTTTCATATTATCTCTCCTTTTTCATTAATAGTAAAGTGCACATCGAGAAAACTCCTTCAACTCGTCCAACAAAACCAAGTCCTTCTCCCCTTGTTGCCTTTATATTCACATTATTTGACTTAACTATTTTACCAATATTATCTTTCATTAACAACTTATATTCACTTAAATATGGTTTTTCACATACGATTGTTATATCAATATTTCCAATTTCATATGATGATTCCTCCATTAATTTAACAACCTCACTTAATAAAAGTTTTGAATCAATTCCCTTATATTTGGGATCTTGATCTGAAAAATGTTTTCCAAGATCTCCTAATCCAAGCGCACCTATAATTGCTTCGCAAACACTATGAATCACTACATCTGCATCACTATGGCCAAGTAATCCATATTCAAAATCAATTTCAACACCACCCAGCACTAATTTTCTATCTTTTACATATTTATGAATGTCAATAGCATTACCAATTCTAATCATTTATAAACCCTCGTTCCTCATAAAATTTCTTAAGTTCTAAGTACAACTCTTCACCCTTGTTATAGTTATTAGCAATTTTTTCTATAGGACAAAGGTCACTGTGAGTGCGATTTAAAATATGTGGAACTATTCTATCATATTTAACTTCACACACATCTTTTAATAGTTTGTATGCTGTATTTGTAATAGTTTTGGCAAAAACAAATTTCACATCAAAATCTCTAATTAAAAGGCTAGCACCTTTACCTACAAGTTTATCATAGATATAAAGTTTACTGCAACTATTTTTTAAATTATAATATTCCTTAACTAAACTAATTACTCCAAAATTATTTTCATCTACGATCAATTTTTGACCATTAACAATTATTAAAGTAGATTTATTTTCTCTAATATCCTGTATATATTTATTTTGTAGGGTCAATTTTATCAACATCCTTTAATAAATTTGGTATTTCTAAATTTTGTGGGCATAAATTTGTACATATTCCACAATCTACACATTGTGTTGGTAACTGGCTATCACGATATAATAATCCATAAGCCCAATTTAGAAATTTTTCGTTTTCATACATGTTATAATCATTGTAAATAGAAAATGCTTTAGGTATATTAACATTTTGTGGGCAAGGCATACAGTACTTGCACCCAGTACAATTAATTTTTAATCTGTCGTTAATCATCATTCTTACTTTATCTATTAAAAGCAACTCTTCTTCTGACATTCCTTTAAAATTTGAAACAGTATTAACATTATCTTGCATCTGCTCTAAACTGCTCATCCCACTTAATATAACTTTTACATTACTAAGATTAGCTAACCAATTTATTGCCCATGAAGAAATTGATCTATTCTTGTCATAATTATAAAAAACTTGGTTAATCTCTTCATTAAATCCTGATAAGTTCCCTCCTTTAACAGGCTCCATTACAAATACTGGAATATTTCTCTCTTTTAAAATTTCATATCCTATTATTCCTTGTTGATGATCAATATCCATATAATTAAGTTGTAAAAGTGCAAATTCCCATTCAAAAATATCCACTGTTTCTTTAAAAACTTCTAATGTATCATGGAAGGAAAAGCCGATATGTTTAATTTTACCTTCTTTTTTTAAACGCAACAGTTTATCAGCAACATTATACTCATAAAATTTATTAATAACTTTCTTACTAATTGCATGAACTAGATAAAAATCAATATAATCTGTTTGTAAATTTTCTAATTGTTTTAAAAATAATTCTTCTACATCTTCCTCACTTTCACATAACCAAAGTGGCATTTTATCTGCAATATAAAAACTTTCACGTTTATAATCACTAAGTATTTTCCCCATTAGTTTCTCACTTTTATAATCATGGTAAAACAAGGCATGGTCATAATAAGTCACACCATTATCCATAGCATATTTAATCATTTTTCTAACATGTTCTTCATCAATTTCACCTGAACTATCTAGTGGAAATCTCATACTTCCAACACCAAGCAAACTTATTTTTTCAGTAAAATTACTATCTTTATAAATCATTGTTACCTCCAAGCTTAAATTTAGCATACTCTAAATCTTCAATAGTTGTAATTTTAATATTACTGTAACTTCCATTAACCATGACAACTTCAAAGCCACATTTTTCAATAACTGTTACATCATCACTACATTCTTTATCAATACAGGATAAATAAACACTTCTTTTTACTCCTTGTGGTGTTTGAGCAATATATATATTGCTTCTATCAATATTCTTTCCGTTTTGATCTTTTATTGAATCTTTAACTACTACAGAAGGCAAAACTGCCACCACATCAGTTAAAGCATTTTCAACTCTTAAAATTGTATCGGTATCAACAAATATACGTGCACCATCATGGATCAAAATATTTTCACTCTCACAGATTAACATAGCCTTATAAACTGATTCTTGACGAGTTTTTCCACCTAAAACTATTTTATAGTTTGGAAATTTTTTTACAAATAACTCATAATCAACAGCGCTAACTGTAATAATAATATCATAACCTTTAAACTTCTCTAGTGTGTATTCAATCAACATTTTATTTGAAATTTTGTATAGTAACTTATTATATCCTAAATTACAACGACTCCCTGATCCAGCCGCTAAAATTATAACTGTTTTCATAGTCATTCACCTAAAACACTAATGCGTTTATCTCAGTAATAAAAGCATTGTACGCTGAATTGTATCTTAATACTTCACTCTGATCAACATCTTTACCAATAACTTCATAAGTAAAATCTACCAAATTATATTTTACAAATTTAACATCTTTAGAACTTATAAGCTGGAGATAGGAATATTTCCCTTCACTATCTAAATAATAAATCATATTGTATCCATCATTATTAAAATCAACTTTTATTTCTCTTTCATATATATTTAAGCAACTATCACTAATCATATATTTAACACGATTATCATCGATATTAACTTTTTCGCATAAATATTTATTATATGCTCGTTCATAAAGTGTATTACCTATATTATGAAAGCCCATTTTTTCTAAATCATTACCAAAATAATCAAGGCTAACATATATGTCATTTACTTGATTAATATTATGTATGTACCCGAAATCTTTATTATACATTGAATCATTAAAGGTTGTTTCATAAATTTTTAAAGATAACAACATTATTACAGATATTATTATAGCAATTAGTCCATTCTTCTTACAGTATTTCATATCAGCACCTCATATCTATTCTACCATATATTGAATAATTTTTACAGAGTTTTTTGTTTATTATGATTTACTATGTTAGGTTTCTATGTTATAATTATACCATACAAATTTAAGGAGGAAAATGATGAAAAATACAAAAACATTTCAAAATTTAATGAATTCTTTTGCTGGAGAATCACAAGCAAGAAACCGCTACAGATTATTCGCTTCTGTTGCAAAGAAAGAAGGTTGGAGTAATATTTCAGCAATTTTTGAAGAAACAGCGGAAAATGAATTTTATCATGCTAAAGAATTTTACAATTTACTTATAGAATTAGTTGGAGAGGAAAACATTCCAGAAACTATGCAAGTAAACGGAACTTATCCTATTGCAAAGAAATCTACATACGATAATCTTATGTATTCAGCTAATGGTGAAAGTGAAGAAGTTGTAGATTATGCTAAATTTGCTGAAGAAGCAAAAGAAGAAGGATTTAACAAAATTGCTTCAAAATTCAAATTAGTTGGTGCAGTGGAAGCTCATCATGCTAACCGATATGAAAAAGTTGCAAAACTTTTACAAGCTGAAGAATTTGTAAATAAAAGTGAGTCAACTTCTTGGAAGTGTATGAAATGCGGACATATTCATACAGGAAATAACGCACCTGGGCTTTGTCCAATTTGTTCTCATGGAACTGGATATTTTGAAAAATTTGAATTAAACGTATAATTTAGCTTTAAAACTATTAACATTGTTAGTAGTTTTTTGTTGTCTAAGTAATATTTTAAAAAACGGAGGCTAATATGGATTATTATTTAGGAATTGATGGTGGTGGAACAAAAACACATGCAGTAGTAATTGATAGTAATTTTCAAATTATTTATGAGAAAAAGTTTGAAGGCACTTATATTATAACTGCTGGAGAAGCGGCATTTACAAATACAATGCAATCTATATACAATGATGTAATAAACATTACAAATGATAATTTAAAATATATTTTTTGTGCCCTTGCTGGTTATGGTGAATTTAAAAGCGATAATTTAAAAATTGAGACCATCCTAAATAAAATATTTTTTAAAACAAGTTATACTGTGCTTAATGACTCTATTGGTGGATGGGCAGGAGGATTACTTTGTAAAGATGGTATTGGTGTAATAGCAGGTACTGGATCTTGTTGTTGTGGTGTAGTTAATAATAATTATTACCGTGTTGGTGGATGGGGATATCTCGCTGGAGATGAGGCAAGTGCATATTGGATTGCATTAAAAGTTGTTAACAGTTATGTCAAAATGCTAGATGGAAGGCTAGAACCTACACTTATCAAAGATGTAATCGATAAAGAATTCAATTTAGATAATGACTATAATATTTTAAACTTAATATATAGAGAAATGGACTGTAAAAGACCAGAAATAGCAAAAATCGCCAAATGCTGTAGCAAGGCTGCAGAAAGTGGCTGTAATATCTCTAAACAAATTCTTGAAGATGCAGCAAATGAACTGTTTATGCACATTAATTCAATTGCCAAAAAATTCCCCAAGAACAAAAAAATACCTATAACATATACAGGAGGAGTTTTTAATAGTTTAATTTTTAAAAAAAGTTTAAATAATTTTATAACAAATTCATATTTTAATCTTTATTTGCAAGATCCCATAACTGATGCTGGGAGAGGAAGTGCGTTATATGCATATATTCTTAGCGGAAATCATTTAACATCAAGTGATAGACTAAAATTGAAAAATATATATAAAATAGTATAGAATACTCTATACTATTTTTATACAATAATTAGGCTTAGTGCCATTATAAACATTCCTGTAACAAGACCATAAATTGAATAGTGATGTTTACCATATTTTTCAGCTGTAGGTAGCAATTCATCTAAAGAAACAAAGACCATCATTCCAGCAACTCCTGCAAATACTATTGCAAAAATAGTGTCATTCATAAATGGCATTAAAAATAAAAATCCGACTATCGCACCCAGCGGCTCAGCAAGACCAGATAGAAATGAATAAGTAAACGCTTTATTACGATTATTTGTTGCATAAAAAATTGGAACTGCAACAGCTATACCCTCAGGAATATTATGAATAGCCACTGCTACTGCGACACTAATTCCTAAATTAGGATCTTTTAGGGCACTTGCAAATGTAGCAAATCCTTCTGGAAAGTTATGTAATGCAAGAGCAAAAGCTGTAACTACACCAGTCCTAAGTAAGTTCTTATTTTTTAACTCATTTTTATTAACTTCATTTATTTCATGTGGGTTTTTATCGTTTGGGATTATTTTATCAATTAGCGCAGTAATTAAAATTCCACAAAAAAAACTTGCTGTGACTATAATATTTGCAGTACTTATTGAATAAATTTTTACTAACGACTCCTTGGCGACAAAGAATAACTCAACAAACGAAACATATATCATAACTCCTGCTGAAAATCCTAATATAAATGATAAAAATTGAGTATTAAGTTTATGTTTTCTAAGCGTTATTATACTTCCTATTCCTGTAGCTAGTCCAGCAAGTAAAGTAAGTAAGAATGCTAACAAAATTGTATTTAAGGAAAAATCCATTTAATCACTCCTTTAAAATTCTATAAATTGATTCAAGCGCACATTGACATGACCTTTTTCTAATTATACTTCTGTCTCCATCTAAATGCAATTCTTTTACACTTGTTTTTCCACGATAGTATATTCCAATATATACTAGTCCTACTGGTTTACTATTTGGAACGTAACTAGCCATTCCTGTAATTGATACTCCTAAATTAGCTCCCGTTGTTTTTACAATATTTAATGCCATTTCTTTAGCTACTTCAACGCTTACCGCATCATATTTTAAAATTGTCTCTTCATCAATTCCTAATCTTAAATGCTTTGATAAATTAGTATAAGTTACTAACCCTTCATTTAGTACATCACTAACTCCAGCAATATCTACAAACATCGATGTCAACATCCCACCAGTGCACGACTCACAGATTGCCAGAGTTTCACCCCGATTTCTCAATATATCTACAATTACTTGCATAATTGAATCTTTTGTGGAGTAAACGTACTTACCAAGTTTTTTTATAATTTTTGTCCTATATCCATTTAGAATATTTAAGTTCTCATTTTGATTACAACCATATGCAGTAAGTTTAATATCTACAAATTGTTTATCAGCAAAAATCCCAAAAACTACATCATCACTAATCAAATCAATTATTTCTGACTCTAATTTACTTTCTCCTATCCCTACAAATTTAATTATAATAGTATTTATATGATTATTAGTGATAAAATTATACTTAATCTTATTAAACAAATACTCCAGTTCATCTGGAGGTCCTGGCAAAATTATAATTTCAGTTTCATTAACATTTAGATAACTTCCAACTGCAGTACCTTTTTTATTTTCAATAATATTACTATTTTCAATTCTATACGCTTGCTTAAAATTATTCTTTGTCATAATTCTGTTTCGCTTTGAAAATTTATCTTCTATATCTTTTAAAATTGTTTCATCAAAAATTAAGTTTCTATTTAAACTCTTTGCTATACATTCGATAGTTATATCATCAATAGTAGGTCCAAGTCCACCTGTAATTATAATGAAATCACAATATTCCAATGTATATAAAAAGGCATTATTTATATTCTTAAAATCATCTCCAACTGAGATGATAATATCAGTTTTATATCCGATATCTTTTAAACTTTCGCTTAAAAATCTACTATTTGTATCTACAATATCTCCAGATATAATTTCATTTCCAATTGTAATAATTCCTGCCTTTTTCATTTTCTTACTCCGCAGTCGATTAAATGATCATTTATTACTCCAATAGATTGTAGATAGGAATATATAATTATAGGTCCAACAAATTTAAACCCTCTCCTCTTCAAATCTTTGCTCACTATCATACTTAATTTAGAAGCATTAGGGATATCTTTTGGACAATTTGGTTTATTATCTATAACTGCAAAGTCAGTAAAACTCCAAATATAATTATAAAATGATTTAAACTCATTTCTAATTTTAATAAATGCAATAGCATTATTTCTAACACTATATACTTTTAACTTATTTCTTACAACATTAGAAGTTTTAAGTATATTTTCAAGTTCCTCATCACTTACATTAGCAAGTTTATTGTAATCAAAATCGCAAAATGCGTTTCTATATTCTTCTCTTTTTTGTAAAATAGTATTCCAACTAAGTCCTGATTGAGCACCTTCTAGTATAATCAATTCAAATAACTTAGTATCATCGTTGGTAATAACTCCCCATTCCTCATCATGATATTTTATTAATAATTCATTAGTTGCCCACTTACACCTATTCATCAATAACCACTCCTAAACAGTTGTCTTTTCCTACTCTAGATATAGATATATTTAATAATTGTCCAATGACATATCCATTATCAATAACCTTTACGTTAATATAATTACCAGTTTTACCAAATGCGTACCCATCTTTAATAGTTTCTACAATTATTAAATCTTGATTGCTAATGTTTTCCATATAATATTTTTGTTTCAATTCCTTTGATAACTTCATTAATTTTTCACTACGATCTTTTTTTATTTGATCATTAGTTTGCTTAAGTTTTGCTGCTATCGTCCCATTTCTTTTAGAATAAGGAAAAACATGTAATTCACTAAACCCAATTTTTACACAAGTATTGTATGATTCTTCAAAATTATCAGCAGATTCAGTTGGATATCCCACAATAATGTCAGTAGTAATTGAAACACCTTTTATAATAGATTTTATTTTAGCAATCTTATTTGTAAATTTTTTAGTATCATAATTTCTCTTCATTGATAGTAAAATTTCATCACAACCACTTTGAATTGGAATATGTAAGTGCTTTGCCATCCTATGATTATCATTTATTAAATTGATTAATTTATCACTTAGCTGATTAATCTCAATTGAAGAAATTCTAAGCCTTTGCAAATCAGTTTTATCTAAAATATCTACAATTAAATCAGTTATGTTATAATTATCAAAATCAACTCCATATCCACCAGTATGAATACCTGTTAATACAACTTCTTTATAACCATTTTTAACTAATGTATTAATCTCATTTATAACTTGAATACTTGGTTTAGAGCGCATTAAACCTCTAGCAAAAGGGATAATACAAAAAGAACAGAAATTATTACAGCCATCCTGAATTTTTAAAAAAGCTCGCGTATTCTCATAAAAAGTATCAGTACCAAGATCGCTCATAACTTTACTTCTCATAATATCAGAAACTACAATAAGCTGTTTATTCTGATTCTTATATGATTCTATAATATCATAGATTTTGTTTTTATCATCATTACCTAAAATAATATCTACTCCATCAATTGTGCTTATTTCATCTTTAGCCAATTGGGCATAGCACCCCATCACAACGATAATTGCATCGGGATTAGTTCTAATTGCATTACGAATAACTTTTCTACTTTTGCTATCGCTTTTGTTAGTTACAGTACAAGTGTTAATTATATATACATCTGCTACTTCATCATCAAACACACGTTTATATCCATGTTTATCTAAAACATTTGAAACGCTTTCACTTTCAAAAATATTTACTTTACAACCAAGAGTACTAATATTATATTTCATCAAAACACCACCTTAATAAAATAGGTCAATTAATGACCTATTCTACTTATTACTTTATTAAAGATTTTAGTATATCTAAAAACTCTTCTTCATGTTCTATATTTTCATTGTTAATTTTATCATTTATCATTTTAACAAAATCGTTTACATCATCTGATACTGTGTCATCATCTAAATTAAATTCATCTTTAGGTTCTACATCGTTCTCACTAGATAATTCTTCCATAACTTCGTTACTAGATTCTAACTCTTTCACTTTAGAAACCTCAGCAAATTCATCTTTTCCTCCATAAATTGGAGAAATTACATTACTAAAGTTTGTATGCTTAGCGTAAACAGTATCTTCAACTTTCTCTTCATTTAAATTTTGTAAAACTTGAGTAGATAATTGTAATAATTCGTCATCAATTTTAAATACACTATTTATATCATCTACTACTTCTATCTCTTCCTCTTTTTCGATAACTTCTACAACCTCTTTAGTTTCATCAAGAGTTTTTGAAAGAACTTTTAAATGCCCATCAATATCATCTACAATATTATACTCTAAGCCTACATTATCAAAATTTACATTTACATGCTTTGGATCAATCGCATCATCTAGCAATGCAAACTGATAAACATATTTAAAGTACTCATCATCTTCTGATTCAACAAAATCATCTAAGAACATATCTTCAACAATTTCTTCCATTACATTTATAGAATTAAAATTATAATTATAATCTTTTTCAGCAAAATCAAATTCTTCAAGCAAATTCATTTCATAACTACCTAACTTATCTAATTGACTGCTAATATCGATCACAAGCTCTTCTTGCTTTAAATCTTCAATTTCAATTGAAGGATTTGTTTTTTTCTCTTCAATAATTATTCCATCATAAACATCATTAGTAGGATCTACTTCTAAAATTTCTTCTTCAAGATCGATACTGTCTAAATTAGTAACATAATCTGCAACAATAAGTTCTTCATTAACCACTACTGCTTTTTTTACATTAGAGTCAACAAGATCCATTAATTCTACATCACTAATATTATTATCAAAAATCTGAGAAATTTTATCTTCATAGTAAGTATAATTTTCTGTACTAAACAAACCAAACACAACTTTACCATCAGCAACATTTGCTATTGATTCTTGTGATGATAAACTAAAGTCAAAAATCACCATACCATCATCAAATTCAATATTATCTTCATTACTAAAATTTTCACCAAATACAAAAGAGTTAACATAAACACTTTGATCTAGAACATCAACAAATTCAATATTTTCTAGTTTATTTAATTCTTCCACGCTTGATGAAATTGACTCCACATCAAGAAACTTAGTTGTAGTATCATTAACTATATCATTTTCATCAAATTCAACAAACCCAAGATCGAAATCTTTTGCAAAAATTCCCTCTTCTATTGCCAAAAGTCTACGATTAATCTCATCATCAATATTATCATTTCCTTCTAAATCATTAACTTCTGCAATAAAATCTTCATCCCAAATATCAGCATCATCTGAGAAGTCTAAATTAATTCCACTAAATACATTGGTATTTTCTTCAAAATTTTCAACTTCAGTTTCTCCTACTACATCACTTGTTTCAACAACATTAATAACAGGATCATCCGCATCATATTCTTCTAAATCATTTAGCACAATTTTTTCTTCTTTAAGATTAAAATTATCAAATGGTTTTTCAATTTCCAAATTGTTTATAGGAAAATTTTCCTCATTAAAGATTTCATCAGTAATCAAATCTTCATTTTTGTTTACAATTAGACTACTTTCAACATTTTCAGGGCTAGGAATCTCAGGTTTTAACTGTATACCATCATTACTTTCAACACTTACAATATCAGACCTAGGTTCTAAGCTATTTTTTAATCCCTTGTTGTCCGCTTTTTTTTCTAATTTTTCATCTTGTAATAATTTTCTTCGTACACTTTCTAAATTTAACTCTCTTGTTTTTTCATCAACTTTATTTTTTTTTGAAACAATTGTCTTTTCTAAATCGTTAGATTTTATACTATTAACCAGTGGTTTTTCAAGTTCTGTTTTAATTGCATCTCTTGAAATAGTTTGTGTCAGTTCCATTCTTTTTTTAGACGCTTTTTCAAACTCTTCTTTATGAAGTATACGAGTGTTATCAAGTTCTGCCTTCTTTTTTCTACTAGACAAATTAGCAATTATAATTACCACAATTAAAATTCCAATTAGAATCATTATTGCTAAAATAATCTTAGCCATATCTTGCTGTAATAATTGTTCAATTTCATTCATTCTCTAACTAACCTCCTATACTCTCCATATTCGCAGCAATAATATTACAAGCACTTATTGCAGCAGTCTCTGCTCTTAAAATTCTCTTACCCAGACTAACTGGTATAAATATTTCATAATTAACTTCTTCTGTACTAAAACCACCTTCAGGTCCAATTATAATCATTATATCTGAATCGATTTTCTTACAAAAATTTATTAAATGATGATTAGAAACATCATTAATTCCTTCATAAGCAATCAATTTGTATTTACAATCAAATTTCTTTAAATCATCTAAGCTATAAAAGCACAAAAAACTTGGTACACAATTTCTTTTTGACTGTTGTGCTGCTTCTAAAATAATCTTTTTGAATCTATCTATTTTACTTGAACTAAAATTTGATGAATTTATGACAGTTCTTTTTGACTCAAAAGCAACAATTTCGCTAACACCTAACTCAACTGCTTTTTGTAAAACTAATTCAAAATTATTATTTTTTAAAAGACTAACAGCAAGAATCAGGCGAAAAGGCAATTCATTATTTTCAGATATTCTTATTATTTTAAAAAATGAAATTTCAACACTATTAATATAAATAATTTTATAAACAAAGCACTCTCCATCGCTGTTACACAATTCAACTTCATCGTTTATTTTAGCACGTAAAACTTTTGTAAGATGGTAATAGATGTCATTTTTTTTATCCAGTTTAACAATACTATCACAGTTATCAATAAAATATCGTTGCATAAATCCCTCCATATCTATTGAGTATTATAACATATTTTTAATATAAAATCACTGTTTTTTAAATTATGAAGTGATACTAACACTAATTTTATTACATTAACCTTACATTTATTGACTATAGTTTACATTTAATTAACGAAACAAAAATCAACACAAGTCAATTAAATGTAATCTTGCTGATTTCAAATTTATCTTTTTTATTTATACATTTTCTTTTAACGCTAAATATGATAAGATTATATTGTAATATTTAGGAGGAGTATAATGAAAAAATGGCAAGCAAATTTAGGGTTATTATTAGTTGCAATGATTTGGGGTGGCTCTTTCTTAGCAACCGACAACCTACTTAATTATTTTGATCCACTTAATTTACAAGTAATTAGAAATTTTATAGGTTGTATTTTATTAATAATCATTTTTTTTAAGAAATTTATTCGTGTATCTAAAAAAACTGTTCTTATTGGTTTTTTATTTGGACTTTTGTTTTTACTAGCCAACACAGTGCAATCAATTGGATTGCAATACACAACAGTAAGCAAAAATGCTTTTTTAACCGCAAATTATGTTCTTTTTATACCTCTAGTTTCATTAATATTTTTTAAAGAAATCCCGACAAAATATATTCTAGTGGGTTTATGCTTTATGCTACTTGGATATTTTCTTATCATTTTTGAAATAAATGTATTCTCAATAAGTTCTTACCAAAATTTAAAGGAAGAGATGCACTTTAATATTGGTGATTTTCTCACAGTAGTATCAGCTTTACTTTTTGCACTTCATATTATTGCAGTCAATCACCTTATTAAAGACCAAGACCCTATTCAAGTATTAATTTTTCAATTACTTGCAGCCTCATTATTAGGGGCAATTTATATGTTAATATTTAATGTTGATTTCCAATTATCAAAGTTTAGTGCCATTAGTGAATTCGGTTTTTCTTTGTTCTATATGGTAGTATTATCATCAATTATTTGTTTTGGTGGACAACTAATATTTCAAAAATATACTGATAGCGCTAGTGCAGGAATATTAATGTCTTTAGAAAGTGCTTTTGCAGCAATGTTTGCAGTGCTATTTAATTACGATGACTTTTATAGTGGATTATTATTTGGTGGAGCATTGGTAATAATTGGAATTATCACCGCAGAAACAAATTTATCCTTTTTGAAAAAGAAGAAGAGTAAAGAAAAAATTCTCAAATAAGAGAGTTTTTTTATGTTTATAACTTGAATTTAATTAAAAATACTTAATATCTATTCACTGTATAATATAAATTTATGATAAACTATAACATTCTTACAATGCCAATTCCTATTTTTTGATAACCACTTAAATTAAAGAGATATTTCAAATTATAATTAATATTTGTACAAGCGTTTTCAATAAATTATTTCCCATTATACCTTAAAATAATGAATCTTATATTATAAATTGAAATTAGTATACCAGTCTATTTTCAAAATAAGCAACAAATTTGATTTCACCATTGTACAAATCTTTAATTACATAAGTATAGCCATTAAGATAAAGTTTTTCAACTATAACATACTTATACAAGTAATTAATTGATTTAGTACCATCTACAAGTCTTAAAAATAAATTATTCAACTCTTTACGATCAAGTTTAGGATAAAATCTCTTAGGTTTACAATTGATTTTATTAAGATAATCCAATATAACATAGTCACATATTTTACTATTATATTTACCTAAAAACAAGTAAAACATCTTATATATATCATACAATTGGTAATTAATAAGTCGATAATTGTTTTTTTTTATATAATTTGAAAAATCAAGTAACACATTAAAAACATCTAGGTACTCATTTACTATAATACGAAACGTATTTTTAAAATTACCCTTATTATAGAAACGATCAACAATATTCTCAACTTCATTAATAGTATCACAATCATGCTTACTTAAATAGTTATTGTAACTAAATTGATATGGTGCTACATTATCATAAATAATTCCATGTTCATCTACTTGACTTTTCATTTTTGTTCCATTAAGAACCTTTAAAATCCCTAGCTGATATTCATCAGGTAATAATCTAAAAGTCTGATTAAATGAATCTACAAATTTATCATAAGTTTCATATGGTAATCCTGCAATTAAATCAAAATGAGTAATAATATTTGTTTTATCACACAGGTCAGCCAAAATATCTTTATAGTTTTCAAAACTATGATACCTGTCAACTGCATTAATAGTTAAATCATTTACAGATTGTATACCAACCTCAAATCTAAAACAAGTAATATCAATTGACTTTAAGTACTCTAAAAATTTTTTTGTAATAATTTCGGGTGCTATCTCAAATTGAAATGACTGAAAATCTTTATGTTTATTCTTAATATATTCCATTATTTTAAAACACCTTTTTTCATCAATGTTAAAAGTGCGATCTAAAAACTTTACCACTTTTACATCACTATTTATTACCAAGTCAATTAAATGATAAACATTTTCCAATTCTAAATTTACAACCTTATTTTCAAGTGAACTCATACAATAACTACACTTGTATGGACAACCCTTAGATGTCTCTACATAAACAATCTGATTTTTATCCATGGTTATTTTATCAAAGTAAGTAATGTTATGCACGAAATTATTGTAATTACAGATAGATTTTTTATAATTATTATAAACAATGTGCTTGCTAGTTATCTCTCCAATAATAATTTCATTAACACTTTCATTAACTTCTCCTCTAAAAATATAATCAACAATTTCTAATAAATAAGCACTATCATAGCTAACCTCTGGTCCACCTGCAATAACCTTGCAGTTTGGTAATAATATTTTCAATCGTGGAATGATTTGCTTGTATAACTCAATATTCCAAATATAAATACTAAAAAAGTAAAAAGAAGCATCTTTTTGAACTAAATCATCTAAAATATATTCAACACCTTGTTTAATATTATAAGTAACAACTTTACTTTGATTATTTAAGTACATTTGAATTATATATACTGAATTATTTATATGTATATATTTAGAATTTATTGTTGAAACTATTATTTTCATTATATCACCACGTATATTATAACAAAAAAAAGGACTAATAACCACATTAGTCCTCAAATAAATTATTTTAAACTTTCAGGAATAACTAAGCCTTCTTCTAAAACTGCTTTCTTTGCATCTTTAACAGCTTTAATGATTTCAGAACTTAGATTTGGATTTTCTTCTGGAATTCCAACACCATCATTTTCAAGATTAAATAAAAGGATTTCTCCTCCAGGGAACTTCCCATCCAAAGTTGCTTTAGAAACATCATACGAAGCAACATCTACTTTTTTAAGCATTGAAGTTAAAACAACAGAATGAGAATCTTTATCATCTTTATCAATTAAACCTTCATCATATTGATTTCTATCAACTCCAATAACCCAAACTGGATTTTTTGAATCTGCACTATATCTATCAACTGCCTCACTAATAACACCATTACCACTTCCACCTGCTGCATGATAAATTATATATGCACCTTTGTCATATAATTTTTGAGCTTCAAGCTTTCCTGCAGCTGCATCAGTAAATGAGCCAGTGAATGTTACTTCAATTTTCATATTAGGATCAATTGACTTAACACCTTCTACATATCCAGCGGCAAATTTATTAATCAAATCACTGTCTTCTCCACCAACAAAACCAACTGTATCTTTACCATCTTCTTTAGCCTTCATTGCTGCTGCAACACCAACTAAATAAGACCCCTCATGTTCAGCAAATACCGCACTAGCAACATTATCTAACTGCTTTCCAGTATCTTTATTAGCAACAACCATGTCAATTAATAAAAAGTTTTGATCTGGACGTTCACTAGCAATTTCTAACATAGACTCTCCAAATTTAAACCCTGCAGCTACAATTAATTCTGGTTTTTCTTCTGCAGCATTGTTTAAATTAGGTGCATAATCTGCTTCATTAGTAGACTCAATTACCTTTGAACATACTCCCTCTTCTTCATCAACAATCTTTAAAACACCTTCATACGAACCCTGATTGAATGATGCATCTTCAACACCACCAGTATCCGTAACCATAATTACATTTCCATTTGAGCAATCTTTTGCTTCTTTTTTAGAAGAACAGCCTGCAAAAGAAACAACAAGTACAAGTGAAAATAAAATAACTACTATTTTTTTCATATATTACCTCCATATTTATATTACAATTATATCATATATATATACTGATGCAACAATTTTAATAAAAATCATTTTATTACTATATTTACTAGTTTGTTGGGAACATATATTTCTTTAACGGTTTCAAAATCATCTGTATATTTTTTTACATCATCATGCAATTTAGCACATTTAATAATTTCAGCTTTTGACATATCAACACTAACCTCAAGTTTTGCACGTAATTTACCATTAACTTGTACAACTATTGTCATCAAATCTTTTTCTAAAATACTTTCATCATATATTGGAAATTTACTATGTGCTAAACTATCATCACTTAACTTATACATTTGATTTATTTCTTCACTAATGTGTGGTGCAATTGGAAAAAGACATTGTAAAAATCCAAACGCATGATTCTTTGAAATAATTTTTTCTTTATACACTGAATTAGTAAAAGTCATCAACGATGATATTACAATGTTAAACTTAATATTATCATAATCATCACTAACATTTTTCACTAATAAATTATACTCATAATCTAAATTATCATTATTCTCCAAACTAGCAACAGATTCAAACATACGCCAAACTCTTTCTAAATATTTTCTAATCCCACTAACTGCATTACTATTCCATGGTTTGGTAGCTTCAAGTGGACCCATAAACATTTCGTACATCCTTAAAGTATCCGCTCCACATTTTTCAACGATATCATCAGGACTTACTACATTACCTAGAGATTTACTCATTTTCTCATTGTTTTCTCCAAGAATCATTCCTTGATTAAATAATTTCATAAAAGGTTCTTTTGTATCAACAACACCTATATCATAAAGTACTTTATGCCAAAACCTTGCATATAATAAATGTAAAACTGCATGTTCAGTCCCGCCAATATAAAAATCAACCGGTAACCAATTTGATAAAATTTCCCTTGCCTCTTGTGTATCAAGAGCTATTAGTGTTCCGTTCTGTCTTTTTAATAAGTAACCAATATAATACCAGCAGCTACCTGCCCATTGTGGCATTGTATTTGAATCTCTTTTCCCATTAACTCCATCTGCTCTAGTAACATTAATCCAATCTGTTGCATGTACTAGTGGTGATTCTCCAGTACCACTTGGTTTAAATTTGTCTAAATGTGGCAAAGTTATTGGTAAATCTTCATCAATTGTCATAGTGCCATCTTCCCAATGAATAATGGGAAACGGTTCTCCCCAGTATCTTTGTCTTGCAAAAATCCAATCTCTAAGTTTGAAATTAATTTTTTGTTCTCCAAAATTATTTTTTTCGAGCCATTTGATCATTTTAATTATTGCTTCCTCGTTATTTAATCCATTTAAGAATTCGGAATTAATAATTTTCCCTTTTATCACTGGTCCAAACGAAACGTCTCCTTCAATTACTTGAATAATTTCTAAATCAAATTTATTTGCAAATTCAAAGTCTCTTTCATCATGAGCAGGAACAGCCATAACAATACCTGTACCATAGCTTGCAAGTACGTAGTTTGATATCCAAATAGGGATTTTTTTTTCATTAACAGGATTAATTGCATAACTTCCGGTAAAAACTCCTGTTTTATCCTTATTTAATTCAGTACGCTCTAAGTCACTCTTAGCAATTGTTTCATTTATATATTGTTCAACTTCAGATTGATTATCTTTAGTAGTAAGATCCTTTACATAATCATGCTCAGGCGCAATAACTATGTAACTACATCCAAATAGTGTATCTGGTCTTGTGGTAAATATTTCTAAACTTTCACTGAAATTTTCAACTGTAAATTTAACACTAGCTCCTTCACTTCTGCCAATCCAATTTGCCTGCATATTTTTAATGTTTTGAGGCCAATCTAATAGTTCTAAATCGTCTAAAAGCCTTTGCGCATACTCTGTTATTTTTAAAATCCATTGTTGCATTTTCTTTTTCACAACAGGGTAGTTACCACGTTCACTAACCATCTTACCATCAATATTTAGAACTTCTTCATTACTTAATACTGTACCAAGTTCACTACACCAATTTACTTCAACATCTTTAACTTCTGCTAAGTTCTTTTTATATAATTGTAAAAAAATCCATTGAGTCCACTTAAAATATTCTGGATCAGTAGTATTTACTTCGCGATCCCAATCATAGACAAATCCCATTTTTTTTAATTGTTTTTTAAATGTTAAAATATTTTCATTAGTAAACTCTCGAGGATCATTTCCCGTTGATATTGCATATTGTTCTGCTGGCAAACCAAATGCATCCCATCCCATTGGATGTAAAACATTATAACCTTTCATAGTTTTATAACGTGTTAAAATATCACTTCCACTATACCCTTCAGTGTGACCAACATGCAATCCCGCACCAGATGGATAAGGAAACATGTCTAAAATAAAATACTTATCTTTGTGATTTTTTACGTCGATATAATAGCTCTTATTTTCATTCCAATAATTTTGCCATTTCGTTTCGTAACTCTTATGATCCATAACTTCCTCCTATATTTTTTTACAAAAAAATATCTATGCAAGGACGCTTACGCGCGGTACCACCTTGCTTTAGATATATCTACTCTTAAATGTTTAACGCACATCAACGATTTTACTCCATGACAAGTTCACAACAAATATTGTTAGTTCACACCGACCACTAACTCTCTGAAAATATTTTTACTTGCTAATACTTCACTTCCTAGTAAATTTAAATATATTATATCACATAATAAATCTCGTTGCAATATTCAATCTTTCATCTTATTTAGAAAGTTTTTTAACTTTGTTTTAAAAATAATGTTTTGATTTTTATCTCTTTTTTTTGGTCCTTTAACTCTAACACCATTTCTTCTAAGTTTTGCATTCATTGCCCTAAAATATAGTAACCTATCAATGTTTTCAGCAGTTACTTGATTGCCATCAGAATCCATTACATACGTTTTTTTTGCAAGAATTATACTGCTTAAACCATAATCATTAGTAACAACTAAATCGTTTGCTTTTACTAGTGACACAATTTTTAAATCACTGCTATCTACACCTTTTTCCACAATAATAGTTTTAATATTCTCATATTTTATATTATGAGAATCATCACATACTACTACAATATCAAATATATTATTACAAATTTCTATAACTTCTTCAATGACTGGACTTGCATCACCACCAATAAATATTGTCATAATTAATGCTGTTCATACTCATAATTAATTAACGTAAAAATTATTAAAGATACCAGACTTATTGTTGTAAATGAGCTATCTAAATCTGGAGACGCTTCTGCAATATCTAAACAAATAACTTGATTACTAGATAGAACTTGCTTAAAAAATTCCATGAAATCATCAGGAGAAATCCCTAGTGGCTGTGGAGAACTTACTCCAGGTGCAAATGCACTTGAAAAAACATCACAACATATTGAAACATATATATTTTTATTTCTTTTTAGAAATTTATCTACAACTTGTGAATTATGATATGAATTAGTCATTTTAATATCACGAGCTAAAATATATTCTCCTCCTGACTTATTCATTTCATTAAATAAGCTTGTCGTATTTGCACTTTTTTGTATTCCTATGGTTAAATGATTATAGGTTCTTTTAGATGTTTTAAAATCATCTCTAATTTGTCTAAACATCGTCCCAGAAGTTGATTGTGTATAGGGACGATTATCAAAGTGAGCATCAAAATTTATTATTCCAAAATTGTCTGAATTATCTAAGAAATTATCAATTCCTTTCATACTACCATATGCTACATCATGACCACCACCTACAATAATTGGAAAACATTCAACACTCAATACCTTTTCAACTAATTTAGCAAGAGTATTTTGAGCACTTTCTACGTCAACTCCAATACAGACAACACTACCACCATCAAATATATTAATGTCTTCTCCAAATGAACAAGGACGATTACTTAAGTGTAATTTCACTAAATCCGGAGCTTTTCTAGCTCCTCTTCTCCCCTGATTTTTTACTATACCTTCATCTACTTTATAAGAAATTATAACGTAACTTTTGGGTGTAATAGTAAATTGTGCATCTAAATCAACCAACTTAACAATTTGATGCCATCTAAATCCTGAAAATTCTTTATCATCATCTATTCTGCCATGCCAAAACTCTTTATCTGGCCTTTTATATCCAACTAAATCCATAAGTACCTCCCATCATAATAATTATACCACAATTTAATAATAAATATAATTATCCTATTGCATTAAATTATTTTTTGACAAATATTATATAGTGTTAGTAACATATTTTCATAATGTACATATGTTACCTATACGTATATTTAACAAATAAAACACTTTTTTTTAATGATTAATTTTATATAATTACATTATAAATATATTCTTTTCCTAAAATTATCAAATATCTACATCAAATAAAATACGTTTTAACACTTTAATTAAATTATTCTTTACCCTCAATCAACCATTTGAAAATTAATACATTAAAGAGTTTTTAACATATTCAAAATTTTCAAACATTGTTGTTTATGAAATTTCATGTAATTTGATATTGTATAATTATTTTTACTACTTTCTTATATCCTTATTAAACTAAAATAATTCTTTGATCTCAAACTATTTAAAACATCTTGAACTCCTACTTTTCTTTTATGAAGTAATTTTAAGTTTTTTTTGATATAATATTTCATATCGTTACCTTCATCAATACTTTTATAACATTTTACATAACTTTTCAATTCTTTATGTTTACTAAATTTAATAAATTAAGATTTTTAGGTAACATTATATTTAAAATATACCCTTCTCTTCTTTTACAACCAACTCTAACTTTTTTGTGTAAATCTCGTTGCACTTTTGCAACGATTTGTATGTAAGCCATAACATCTTCTTTCTGATTAGATATATTAGAACAATATATCCTAGTTCTAAAAGATATAAACGGATTTAAAGTTCTCAAATGTTCAAATTCAATAAAAACGTTTGAAGCTTTGTCAAATAAATAATATTTATCTCTTTTCTTATTAATATTAATATATTGAAAACCTCCTTACCTATTTTGGTAGGAGATACTATTTTAAATAATATAAAAAGCCATCCCAATAGGGATGACTGATGTCATATCATCAATATATTAAAAAATTATTGTACAAAACTCGTATCTAGCCTACCTACCTTTTGGCAGGGAAGTCTTGATTTACTGGCGCGTCATTAATTATTAGCTCTAGTTTCCACAAACATTACTACCGACATCACCTTTATTATTGCTTGACGAACTATCAAGTTACTATTCATCATAATTCTAATGGTGGCTCCAGACGGACTTGAACCGCCGACACGTGGATTTTCAATCCACTGCTCTACCAACTGAGCTATGGAGCCATAAAAAAATGGCGGTCCAGACGGGACTCGAACCCGCGATCTCCTGAGTGACAGTCAGGAATGTTAACCACTACACTACTGGACCATGGTAGCGGGGGAAGGATTTGAACCAACGACCTTTGGGTTATGAGCCCAACGAGCTACCAGACTGCTCTACCCCGCGATAATAAAATATTACAATAAATTTTAATGGCGGAGGAAAAGGGATTCGAACCCTTGCGCCGTTCTCACGACCTGCCGGTTTTCAAGACCGGTCCCTTCAACCAGGCTTGGGTATTCCTCCAATGCTTTACTATAATATCATATTTTTTCTACTGTTGCAATACTTTTTTTAAAAAACCTCAATTATTTATGATTTGTCAATTTAAATTTATTGAATTTACCAAATTATAATAACTTCCCTTCAAGTCAATTAATTCTCGGTGCGTACCTTGTTCAATAATTTTCCCAGATTTAAGATATAAAATTCTATCACATTGTTCAATTGTACTTAATCTATGCGCTATAATTATCATTGTACGATTTTTCATCATTTTATATATAACTTGTTGAATTAATTCTTCACTCTCATAGTCAATTGAAGATGTAGCTTCATCCAAAATTATAATCTGCGGATTATTTATTAAAGCTCTTGCAAATGATATTAACTGCTTTTCCCCCACACTTAATTTCGACCCACCTTCTCCAACTTTTGTATTTAAACCTCGCTCCAATTTATCAAAAACATTTGTTATTCCAAGATCATCACAAATCTTAAAAACTTGTTCATTAGAAACATCACTATTATATTTTATATTATCCATCACACTACCATTAAATAGAAATGGGTGTTGTAATACATGCCCAATATTTTTGTGCAGCAAATTATTCTTCAGCGTCTTTACATCATGATTGTTTATGCTTAAAGTTCCTGATTGTACTTCATAAAATCTTGAAATTAAATTTACCATAGTAGTTTTCCCACTACCAGTTGATCCAACCAACGCAACACTTTTCCCTTTTTCTAACGTTATATTTAAATGGTCAAAAATAATTTCACCATTTTTATACTTAAAGCAAACATCTTTAAATACTATATCTCCTTTTAAATCAATACTCTTCACAACGTTATTAGCATTACTGTTATAATCATCAATTTCAATTTCTGTGTCTAATAACCCATATACCCTTTCAGCATTTGCTTGTGCATTTTGTAGTTGGGATAAAATATTTGTTATTTCTGTTGTCACTTCTAGTAATATATATGTATAACTCATTATTGCTGAAACTTCCCCAATAGTTAAATTGCCCACAACGAAACTATCTACACTAAATCCAACTATTGCTCCAAACATTGCATACCCCATAATTATAATAGTCGGTCCAAATAATCCAGATAAAATAATTTGTGTTTTAGAATATCTTCTTAATCTGTTTGATTCAATTTTAAATTCTTCAAAATTCTTTTCTTCTATAGCCATTGTTTTAATAGTCAAAATTCCACTTATAAATTCATTAAATTTACTAACAATTACTGAGTTTTGTGCCCTAACTTTTCTAAATTGTTTTAAAACAAAAGTTTTAATTATAAATAGTACAAAAATTATTAATGGATACATTATTACGACTACAACACCTGCTTTAATGCTGTATGATATTATAGAAATTATTGACAAAATTATAATAAGAATGAAGTAAAAACTATCAACAAATTGCCAGCTCATAACTTCACTTAACTTACTAATATCACTTGTCATTCTAGCAATAATCCATCCATCATCATTATCATTAAAATACTGTAAATGTAGTTCCTGCACTTTTTTAAATACACGATTTCTTAAATCTCTCGAAAAACTAAGTTCCAAGCTACCAATTATTCTAATCCATACAAAAGTTAACGTCCCTATGATTACAACTATAAAAGCATATAATATTATAAAATAAGGGAATAATTCCATATTTTGTTTTACAATCAAGTTATCAATGGCCCATGATTGAAATCTTGGTGGAAGTAAATCAACTACCCCTGATAAAAAAACTAAAATGACTCCAATTATAAATAGCTTTTGGTATTTTACTATTCCTTTCACCATTCTTCTAAAAGTACTATTCATTATAATCACCTACTTGTTTTTGATACATCGAAGCAAAATAACCATCCTGACTTTTCAAAGTCTCAATAGTACCTTGTTCTACAATTTGTCCATCGTCGAGCACTATTACAAGGTCACTATCCAAAATTGATGTTATTCTATGAGTAACTGTAATCGTTGTTACACCGTCTATATTGGAAAGTGATTTTCTAATTGAAATGTCTGTTTCATTATCAACAGCACTTAAAGAGTCATCAAAAATTAGAATATTATACTGATTTATTAGCATTCTGGCAATAGCAACTCGTTGCTTTTGACCTCCACTAAGTGTAGCTCCTCTTTCACCTACTTCTGTTTCATACCCTTTCTCAAATTGATTAATATCATTATGAATATTAGCAATTTTTGCGTAGTGTATGATGTTGTTCATCTCATTTTCATCAGTTTTAATTCCTATATTACTTCTCACTTTTCTTGAAAATAAATATGGTTCTTGGACAACATACCCAATATTATTTCTCAAATATGTTTTATTAACCATTGATATATCATTATTATTAATTAATATCCTACCTATTTGTGGTTCAAAAAGCCGAGCAATAAGATATGCAATAGTACTTTTACCACTTCCTGTTTTCCCAATTATTGCGACCTTATCCCCAGAATTAATTTTAAAAGAAATATTTTTAAGGACTGCCACATTTGAATCAGGGTATGAAAATGAAACATTGTCAAACTCTATATTACCATCTATTCTAGGCTTGTTTTCCTCAATAGTTTCTATTTTTTGCTCAAAAATTTCATTAATACGATCAATTGCAACATAATTTTTCCCTAATTTAGTAATTAATCTAGCTAGCATATTTATTGGATAAGTTAATAATTTTGTATACGAAAGAAATAGCACTAAAGTCCCCACTGAAATATAATTACTATTGACAAAAAACACTCCAAAAATCATGATTACAAACGTTTGTAAAGCAGTCAGTAAAGATGTAGTTCCATATAGTTTTGAAAGTGTTTTAAACAATTCATGTAATTGCAGATAATACTTATTTGATTTGTTGTCATACTTTTTAAATTCAAAATCTTGACCACCAAAAGCTTTGACAACTTGTATACCAGTAACATTTTCTTTTATAACATCAATCATTTCTCCTTCATATTCATCAATCTTATTAAACTGAATATACAGTTTCTTGAAGAAAAATATTGAAACCATAAGAATTATTGGAAATAAAAAAAGTGAAATCATTGAAAAAACTAAATTAATTTTTACCATTTGGTAAGTAGTAGCAAAAATAATGGCAATAATCCAAACTAATTGAATAAACTCATCTCCTAAGAATGTTTTTATGACGTCCATATCTGTAGTGCATCTTTGAATAATATCACCAGAATTTCTAGTCTTAAAAAAACTAAATGGTAATTTTTGTAGATGTAAATATAAACTGTTTCTTATATTTCTTGAAGTATTCTCACTTGCAAAAGAATAAAAAAATCGGCTAAAAAACATTACGACTGCACGTATTATTTGAAAAGATACAAGGGCAATAGCAAGCAAAATAACTTGTTTCATGATAGTAGATCCAGACTGGATGAATTTATCAAAAATCTTAGGAAGTATAGAAGGACTATCCCCAATTATAGAATCTATAACATACGCACCAAATTGTGGAACTAGTGTTCTTGTCATCGCAAGAAAAATTATCATTATAAGTACTATTAGATAAAAAAAACTATTTCTACCTATCCATTTTATCATGCTCTTAATTTGTTGCATTATATCACCCCTATTTTAATATAGACTTTACTGCTTTATATACTCCATCATTATCAATATGGTCACAAACATTTTTTGCATACGACTTAACTTCTTCACAAGCATTTCCTAAAACATAGCTATTTGTATAAAATTCTTGAAACATCTTTATATCATTATAGTTATCTCCAAATACATAAACTGATTTTTTATCAATCCCATTTATATCAATATACCTATAAATCCCAGATGCTTTAGAACAATTTATATCCATAAGCTCAAAGCCACCTTCTTCATACATAGTTACAGATGTTTCTTCGTAGTCTTTTATTTTTTCATTAGTAAAAAAAGAAATTGAATTATATAAATTATTAAAGTCAAAACTCTTTATATTATGCTTTGTTCCTTCATACATTGGGTCTATGAAACTTCTTATTTGCTTTACAAAAAAATCTCTATCTACTACATCATCATATATATAGATATCGTGCGAATCCATTGCTAAAGTTGGAATATGTTTTTCTTTAATTTCTTCAAATATTTGCTTTTGTACATTTTCATTAATTGGCTTATCATAGATAACATTATGATCTATAATAACTGTACTTCCATTGGCTACTACTGCATCCTTAATATCAAAAAGTTCCATTAAGTGTCTTGTTGTATTATAAGTTCTTCCAGTAGCAATTAAACACTTATTTCCACTTTTCTTTATTAAATCAATCGCTAAAAATGCAGTGTCTGGAATAGTTAATTTATTTTTTGAATGGCTAACAAGCGTATTATCAATATCAAATACAAATAATTTCATTAAATCACCTCACTTATAATTGTACAATATATCATTTATTTGTCAATTGCATTCAATAATTTCATCTATTTTTATTGACTAATTTAGATATATATGATAAAATATTAAAGTATTATGGCAACTGTTAAGTAAGGAGGCAGATTATGGCAAAACAATGTTATCAAACAAAAAAGGACTTTATGTCTGGAAATAATAGATCTCATGCAATGAATTCATCTCGTAGAAGATGGAAAGCTAATCTACAAAAAGTAAAGATAGTTGATGAAAATGGTAAAGTTAAAACTGTGCATATGTCAGCTAGAGCTATTAAAAAACTAAAGTTTGAGCGTGCTTAAAAAAGAATGGTCTATTAACCATTCTTTTTTCTTTGTCCTATATCATTTCTATAAATTAGATTATCACAATCAATTTTATTAACATTATCATAGGCATTTTTTATTGCCTCTTCAAGGCTGCTTGCTCTACCATTAACCATTAAAACTCTACCACCATTAGTATAGTAATCATTATCATACTTTGTTCCCATATGAAAAGCATTTTTTAAATCACCTTTGATAAGAATATTAGTATCATAAGAAGCAGGATATCCATTTGATGCCATTACCACACCAACAACATAATCTGTAGACCATTTTAATTTTGGACTATTATTATCTAGTACATCTAAAATATTTACAACAAAATCACTTTCTATCCTTGGTAAAACAACTTCTGCCTCTGGATCACCAAATCTAGCATTGAATTCTATAACTTTAACTCCTGACTTTGTTAAAATAAGTCCTCCATATAAAAATCCACAAAAAGGGCAATTTTCCTTTACCATCGCTTTAGCAATCGGTTTCATTATATTATCCATAGAGTACTCTATATCATGGTTTTTTATAATATCAACTGGACTAAAAGCACCCATCCCTCCTGTATTTGGACCTTTATCTCCATCTAATAGCTGTTTATGATCTTGACTTATTTCAAGATTATAAACATTTTCATTTTTTACCATTGCCATAAGTGAAAATTCAATTCCATCAAGAAATTCTTCAATAACTACTTTGTCATCACCATATACTTTCTTGTTCAACATTAAATCTAGTGTTACTTTTGCTTCTTCCATAGTGTTTACAATGACAACACCTTTCCCTGCAGCAAGACCATCGTATTTTATTACAATTGGTAGCCCACTTTTTGCTATATAATCAATTGCTGAATCATAATTATCAAAAACTTCATATTCTGCAGTAGGAATCTTATATTTTTTCATTAAATTCTTTGCAAATTCTTTGCTACTCTCTATTCTTGTTGCACTTTTAGTAGGTCCAAATATTTTTAAGCCATATTTTTCAAATTCATCTACGATTCCACTACTTAAACTTACTTCTGGTCCAACAATTGTAAGGCAAATACTATTTTGTATACTAAATTTACGTAATTTTTCTACATCTTGCTCATTTATATCTACAGTTGAAAATTCATTTTTTATTCCACCATTACCTGGAGATACGATAACATCACTAACTAATTTTGAATTAGAACATACCCTTGCAAGCGCATGTTCTCTACCACCGCGTCCAACAATTAATACTTTCATATATACCTCCTAATGTTTAAAGTTTCTTATGCCAGTAAAAATCAATGTTATTCCATATTCATTACACTTTTTGATTACTTTATCATCATTAACGCTTCCACCTGTTGATATAATAGTTTTTACCCCATATTTATTTGCAAGCACTATAGCATCATCAAAAGGAAAAAATGCATCACTAGCTAGTATTAAATTATCTACAAAACCTTTTTTTCTGGCTGATTCAAGAGCAATCTCACAAGAAGCAATTCTACTTGTTTGTCCAACACCAATACCAACACTCATATTATTTGATGTTACAACAATTCCATTTGATTTAATATGTTTACATATTTTCCAAGCGAATAAAACCTCATCTTCATTGTAAACTTTATTGTTACTAACACACTTAATTGTATCAAGCTTGCTATCATCTACATCTTGTATTAAAATGCCTCCATTAACACTGGTAATATTTTTATTATCTATATACTCATCATTCATTTTAACTTTGAGTATTCTTATATTCTTTTTCTTTGTTAAAACTTCCAAAGCATTATCACTAAAATCTGGTGCTATTATTATTTCCAAAAATAAGTCGGCTAATTTTAAAGCCACCTCCTTATCTAATCTACGATTAAAAGTAACTATTCCCCCAAAAATACTTATAGGATCACTTTTAAATGCTTTATCAAAAGCTAACGAAATATTATTAGAACTACCTACTCCGCACGGATTTAAATGCTTAATTGCTACACATGTAGGTTCACTATATTCCTTTAATAAGTTTAATCCAGCATTAGCATCTTGTATATTATTATAACTTAATTCTTTACCATGTAACTTTTCAGCACTTGTAATTGAGTAGTCTAAATCATTTGATGATTTATAAAACATTGCGCTTTGATGTGGGTTTTCTCCATACCTTAAATTGTTAATCAAACTAAAGTTTAAACTTAAGTAACAATCATCTAAATAGGAAGCAATTAAAGCATCGTATTGTGCTGTTAATTTAAACACTTTTGCCGCCAAATTATACCTTGTTTGCCTTGAAATAATTCCATTATCTTCCAATTCCCTACTTATCAAATCGTAATCATTTACATCACAAACAACTGTTACATGTTCAAAATTTTTAGCAGCACTTCTTAGCATCGTTGGTCCCCCAATATCAATATTTTCAATAGCAACATCAAATTCGCAATTATTATCGATTACTTTTTTAAATGGATATAAATTTACTACTACTAAATCAATAAATTCTATGTTATTTTTAACTAACTGATCCATGTGACTTTGTTCATCTTTTTTAGCTAAAATTCCACCATGGATATTAGGATGTAATGTTTTTACCCTTCCATCCAAAATTTCTTCAAATCCTGTTATTTCACTGACAGCTGTTACTTTTATATCATTTTCTTGTAAAAGTTTAAGCGTTCCTCCAGTAGAAATAATTTCATAATCATTTGTTAATAAATTTTGAGCGAACTGCACAACATTAGTTTTATCACTTACAGATATTAAAGCTCTTTTCATAAAATCCTCCTCAATACTTTTGGATACAAAGAATGTTCTAAGTCATGAATTTTTTTGAACACATCTTCTAATGTATCATCATCAGATACATTGATACATTCGCATGCAATTACATTTCCAGTATCAACTCCAGAATCTACGAAATGGACACTAACACCAATTTCCTTATCATTATTTGAAAACGCTCTTTCAACAGCATTTAGACCACGATAATTAGGCAATTTGGAAGGATGTATATTAATAATTTTATTAGAATATTTATCAACAAAATCAGATGAAAATATCTTCATATATCCAGCAAGAATGATTAATTCAATTTCATATGCTTGTAAAAGTTCTATTATTTTTTTTTCATAATCTTTTTTTGAGTAATTCTCACTTTCCACTATCTCATATTTGATACCTATCTTCTGTGCTCTTTTTATTACATATGCATCTTTTTTATTACATATCAAAACTCTAATATTGCAATTTAAATTAGCACAAGCAAGTGCTTCAAAATTACTTCCGTTTCCTGACGCAAAAATAGCAAGATTTTTCATATAAAGTTTACACCTTTTTTATTAATCACTTCTCCCATAATATACGCTTCTTCCCCAATATTTTGTAAAAACTCTACTACTTTATTGGCTAACTCATCATTAACAATAAGAATCATTCCAACTCCCATATTAAAAACTTTAAACATTTCATCTAAATTAATGTTTCCAATATTTTGCAAAAATTTAAATATATCTGGAGTCTTAATTTTATCTATAAAAATATTTACTCCTAAATTATCACTAAGAGCTCTTGGAATATTCTCATAAAAACCTCCCCCTGTCACATGTACCATACCGTTTATTTTATAGTTATCTAAGACACTTAAAACTTGTTTAACATATATCTTCGTTGGAGTTAAAAGCACTTCTCCTAATGTTTTTTCAAATGGCTTATAAATTTTTTTTAGATCATAGTTATTATCTTTTAGTAAAATCTTTCTTACTAGTGAAAATCCATTAGAATGTAACCCGCTAGATGGAATTGCAATCAATTTATTGCCAACTTTTACATTCTCTCCAGTAATAAGGTTGGGTTTTTCAGCGCATCCAACACTAAACCCTGCTAAATCATATTGATTATCTTGATATAAATCTGGCATTTCAGCAGTTTCTCCACCTATTAAATTACAGTCAGCTTCTACACAACCATCCGCTATTCCCTTCACAATTTGTTCAATTTTATTAGGTACATTTTTTGAAACAGCTATGTAATCTAGAAAGTAGAGTGGTTTTGCACCTTGAACTATTATATCATTTACACACATTGCGACCAAATCAATACCAATTGTATTATGCCTATCAATTTTAAAAGCAAGATCAAGTTTAGTTCCAACTCCGTCTGTACCACTTACAAGAACTGGCTCTTTATAATTATGAGTAGATAAATCAAATATCCCACCAAAACTTCCAATCATATTTTTTGTTCCTGTTCTGCTAACATGTTTCTTTATCAGTTCAACACTTTTATAACCTGCATCTAAATCTACTCCAGATTCCTTATATTTATTTGACATACATTCACCTCATTCATTTTTTAATATTTGTAAAAATTTCTGTTGGATAATTTTCGTTAAAACAGGCCATACAAAGTCCACATTTATGAAGATTATCTCCTCTAATTGCTTCTTTAATCTCGTCACATTCTAAAAATTCAAGTGATGTTGCACCAATTTTCTCTCTTAATTGATCTTGTGTAACAGTAGTTGCAATAAGTTCTTCATATGACGATGTATCAACCCCATAAAAACAAGGGGCAATTATCTTAGGAGATGCTATTCTAACGTGCACTTCCTTAGCACCAGCTGATTTTAACATTTGTACAATTTTTTTTGAAGTGGTTCCTCTAACTATAGAATCATCTACCATTACTACACGCTTATTAGCAACTAAACTTTTAACTGCAGATAGTTTTAATTTAACACCTAATTCTCGTAAATCTTGCGATGGTTGTATGAAAGTCCTACCAACATATTTATTTTTTATTATTCCCATTTCATACGGAATATTGCTTTCTTCAGCATATCCAATTGCTGCGGAAATAGAGGAATCTGGTACCCCCACTACAATATCTGCTTCGACACCATACTTTTTTGCAAGAATTTTACCAGCATTTTTTCTTGTAGCATGAACATTAATTTCTTCGATATCAGTGTCAGGTCTAGAAAAATATATAAACTCCATAGCACATAAATGCATGTCTGAATTGGCATACATTTCGGACTTAATTCCGCTTTCTGAAATCTCAATAATTTCCCCTGGTACTAAATCTCTTATAAATTCTGCACCTACAACATCAAAAGCACACGTTTCACTACTCAAGATATAACCACCTTTTAATTTCCCAAGAGAAAGCGGTCTAAGTCCCCATTTATCTCTCATTGCATAAACCTTATCTTTAGTTATTAGCAAAAATGCAAATGCACCTTTTAGTTTAGTAAGCGATTTTTTCAAATCCGTAAATAAATCTCTTGACTTTTCCCTTCTAATCAAATGTGCAATAATCTCAGAATCAGAACTGGAGTGAAAAATACTTCCAAGATCCTCTAATTTGATTTTTAATTTTTCTGCATTCACAATATTTCCGTTGTGACAAAGTGCAAAAGAATTATTTGTGTTTGTAAAAACAAAAGGCTGCGTATTATCAAGATTGTTTCCACCAGCAGTTGAATATCTTACATGACCAATAGCAGAATCTCCTACAAGTTTATCTAGTTTTGAATTATCAAAAATCTCTTGTACAAGCCCTAACCCCTTATGATAGTGAATATTACCATTATCATAGCTAACAATTCCACCACCTTCTTGACCACGATGTTGCAGCGCATGTAGTCCATAATAAGTTAAACTACTAGCATTTTCAACATTATAAACACCAAAAACTCCACATTCTTCATGAAATTTATCATCATCGTAATCTAATTTTATCATAACTGCTCCAATCTTCTTAAAATTTCTTCATAAACTTCCTCAACATCTCCAAGGTCTCGTCTAAAGCGATCCTTATCCATTTTTTTATTTGTATTTTGATCCCATAATCTACATGTATCTGGACTAATTTCATCAGCTAAAAGCACTTTGCCAGACTCATCTTTCCCAAATTCAAATTTCATATCAACCAATTTAATTCCAATTTTACCAAACAGTTTCTTTAACAAATCATTTACTTTACTTGCAATGTCATATATTTCGCCTAAATCTTCTTTAGTACATAATTCCATAGCAATTACATGGCTATCATTTATTAGTGGATCATTTAAATCATCATTTTTATAGCTAAGTTCCATTACAGGGAAACTTAAATCTCTACCTTCAGCAAGACCGTATCTTTTAGCCATTGATCCAGCAACAGTATTTCTAACAATTATTTCAAGTGGAATTATATCAACTCGTTTACATAGCTGTTCACGTTCATTAATTTTTTCAATATAATGTGTAGAAATACCATTTTTATTTAAGTATTCATATATAATTGATGTAATACTATTGTTTAGTATTCCTTTATTATTAATCTCGCTATGTTTTTCCCCATTAAATGCAGTGGCATCATCTTTAAAATGTACCCTAATATTCGTACCACTTTTATATATAATCTTTGCTTTCCCTTCGTATAAAAAATTATTGTCCATTTTTATTTCCTCCATTAAAATAGTGCCTTGCGTTCTTCGCTAATGTCTGTTTACATACGTTTGCAATATTTTTATATAGCATTTCATCTACCCTTTCACTATGGGCCATCTTCCCTAAGATTTGTCCACACGGTGAAATAATACCTTCGATTGAATAACTAGAATCATTAGGGTTGTCTAAACTTTTTCCAGTAATATTTCCATTTTCATCACAATAACAGAATGCCACTTGTCCATTATCAAATAACTTTTTTGCAAGTTCATCGCTTACAACAAATTGACCTTCACCATGACTAATAGGTAATTTATGAGTATCTCCTATTTCAAACCCATTTAACCAAGGAGAATTAACTGAAACAACTTTTGTAGTAACAAATTGCGATAAATGCCTAGAAATTTTATTTTTAAATAAAGTCGGACTAGAACAGTCTACACTATCAAACTTTCCATATGGTAATAAACCACATTTTACAAGAGCTTGAAAACCATTACAAATTCCAATAATTAGTCCACCTCTATCAATTAAATTTTCAATAGCTTCTCTGACTTTAGGACTTTTAAGAATTGAGGCAATATACTTACCACTCCCATCTGGTTCATCTGCTGCTGAAAATCCCCCTGATAATATTAAAATGGTACTGTTATTAATATGGTTTTCCATTTCAATAATAGAATTTTTTATTGCTTGTGTTGATTGATTATTAAAAACAAATATTTCAGATGGTATATCTTCTTCTAAAAATGCTGCTTGCATATCATATTCACAGTTTGTTCCTGGAAAAACAGGAATAAATGCTTTAGGACTAGCATCATTTGTTTTTTTAAATTTTTGTCCATACATTTTATTACAAACATTTAAATTATTACTGTTTCTTATTTTATAAAGAACACTGAACTTTTCAGACCAAATATCTTTCAAGGTTTGTAAATTAAATTCTAAAGTATTAACTTTAAATAATGAACTAGTTTTTCCTAGTAATATTGCGTTAGAATCATTAATTTCTGATGTACTTTCAACTACAATTGATCCATAATCAAGATTAAACATATCCTGATTTGTTTCAATATTTACTCCAATATCGTTACCAAAACTCATTTTAATCAGGGCTTCAATTAATCCATATTCAATACTATAAGCACTCAAAATAGTTTTAGCTTTAATATTTTTTTCCACATCAGCATAAATTTTCTTTAATTGAGTGAAATCTGGAAGCCCATCATCAGAAATGTTATGTTTATAAAGATATATGTAATTATCAATATTTTTAAATTCAGGTGAAATAATTTGATCAGTTTTACTTGGACAAAGTGCAAATGATATAAGTGTAGGAATAACATCTAAATTTTGAAAAGTCCCACTCATACTATCTTTTCCACCAATAGCACTAATATTAAGTTCATCTTGAGCATATATACCACCAAGCAATGCTTGGAATGGTTTGCCCCATTTTTTTGGATTATCACCTAATTTTTCAAAATATTCTTGAAAGGACAAACGTATATCTTTTAAACTCCCTCCAGCACTTACAATTTTAGTTACTGAATCTATAACTGCATATATGGCACTATGAAAAGCAGATTTTGATGCTATGCGTGGATTAAAACCATATGATAATATACTGCACGTTGTCGTAGATTTAGATAGTACTGGAACTTTTTGAACACTAACCTGTGTTTTTGTTAGATAATTCTTCCCACCATATGGCATAAGTACCGTTGTTCTACCAATTGTAGAATCAAACATCTCATCTAGCCCCTTCTGACAAGCAACATTATCCTCACGTAATAAACTATACACATTCTCCTTACTTAATTCTTTTTTTATTTTTAAAATATTTTCAGTGTTAATATTCTCAACGTATACATCATTACTTTTTCTAATACCATTTGTATTAATAAAATCTCTTGAAATATCAACAATATAATCATTATTCCACTTGATCTTTAGTCTTCCATTATCAGTTACAAAAGCAACAATATTAGCACTTAAATTTTCATTTTCAGATAACTTTATAAATTCTTTCGCATCTTCTTTTTTTACTACAACACTCATTCTCTCTTGTGATTCAGATAAAGTAATTTCAGTTCCATTTAATCCTTGATACTTTAAAGGCACAGCGTTTAAATCGATTTCAATACTATCAGCAATCTCACCAATACTAACAGCTACCCCACCAGCACCAAAATCATTACATCTCTTTATCATCTTAGTCACTTTAGGATTTCTAAAAAGCCTTTGAATTTTTCTTTCTTCTATGGCATTACCTTTTTGAACTTGTGCACCTAATTTCTCAAGAGATTTTTCGTCATGCGACTTTGATGATCCCGTTGCTCCACCTATTCCATCTCTTCCAGTTTTCCCACCAAGTAAAATTATAACATCACCTAGTGTAGGTGTTTCTCTTTTTATATTATCTGCTTTAATTGCACCTACTACTGCACCTACCTCCAAATGTTTAGCAGTATAACTTTTATCAATAATTTCTCTTACGTAGGTTGTAGGAATACCAATCTGATTACCGTAAGAACTATTTCCAAGTGCAGAAAGTTTACTTATTGTTCTTTGAGGCAATTTATATTTTAAAGTATCACTTACTTTTTGAAGTGGATTTCCACTACCACTAATCCTCATTGCTTGATAAACATAACTCCTTCCCGATAAAGGGTCTCTTATCGCACCTCCGATGCATGTAGACGCCCCTCCATAGGGTTCTATTTCAGTAGGATGATTATGAGTCTCATTTTTTAACATCAATAACCATTTTTCAATTTCCCCATCAACATCTACATTAACAAATATACTACTAGCATTTATTTCTTCACTAACTTCAAGATTATCTAATATTCCAAGTTTTCTTTGGTATTTACTACATATTGTTGCCATATCCATTAAAGTAATGGGATTATTACTTCGACCAAGTTCTAATCTAATATCTAAATATCTATTAAAAATTTCTTGAAATTTATACTTGATGTTTCCATTTTCAAATGTAATATTAGTTAATGATGTTTCAAATGTTGTATGCCTACAATGATCAGACCAATACGTATCTAATAATTTTAATTCTGTCTCAGTTATATCTCTTGATTCACTAACAAAGTATTCCTGTATATATTTAAGGTCATTTAAATCCATTGCTAATTCATATTGACTTAGTAAATTTTTCAAATTTTCTTCACACATTTTATTAAAACCATTAATTGTCTTAACAACATCAACTTCTACATCTAAATCTATTCCAATAACAGATAAATCCTTTTCTCTGCTTTCAACAGGATTTACAAGATAACCTTTTATTCTGTTTAAATCAAAATCATTAATTCCTTCAAAGATAAATAATTTCCCTACACTAATATCGCCATCAAATTCATCATCAATAAGTTTGATACACTCCATAGCACTTTGGCTACATTGACAAAATTGCCCTGGTAAAAATTCTGTTGCCAAATATTTACTATCTTTTAAGTCAATTTTATCAAAATAAATATCAGTAACAGGTTCAGTTAAAACTTCATTTATATACATATTTATTTTATTGTTATTAACATCAATTAAATCATAAATATTTATTACTCTTATACTTTTCACATGTATTCCTAAATTATCTTCTATATCACTAATTAACACTTTAGATTCCAAATCAAAATCAGATTTTTTTTCAACAAAAATTCTTTTAGATACCATAAATTCCCTCCAAATATTCCTTTGTCTTTTTTTCTAGTTTTTCTTTACAATTAGCTACAAAAGTTATATGTCCCATTTTCCTACCACTTTTAACTTCAGTTTTCCCATAATTATGGAATACCCCATCATACTTTTCAAAATTAGAGTATATTTCACTACCTATTATATTATACATCAAACTATAATATAATAGGTTTGGAGTGACTAATGGTTTATTCGTAATAGCATTAACATGATTATCATACTGGCTAACATTACAACTTTCTATTGTGTGATGTCCTGAATTATGTGGTCTCGGTGCCATCTCGTTGAAAATTAATCTATCATTTTTAACAAAGAATTCAAGTGCAATAGTCCCACAAACATTTAATTTATCTGCAATTAATTTTACATATTTTCTTGCCTGATTATCTAAATTATTATCAATAACTTTACTTGCATACGTAGAAAACAGTATACCTTTTTTATGAGTATTAATAACAAGTGGAAAGTAAACTATGTCTCCACCACGACTTCTTGTTGCTATTATACTTGTTTCATAATCATATTCTATAAATTCTTCTAGAATACACTCGTATTTAGATGCAAGTTCAAGAGAATCATTACAAAGTTTATCTTTTATTAATACTTGACCTTTACTATCATATCCACCACTTACTGTTTTCAAGATACATTTATTGCCTTTAAAACATTCTATTAAATCTTGCTCACTTCTAATAATATTATATTTTGTAGTTGGGATGGATAAGTCAGTAACAAAACTCTTTTCTCTATAGCGATTTTGGCTATAATAAAGTAAATTTGATGCTGGAAATATATCATATTTTTTTTCGAGTTCGGAAATTATATTATAATTAATATTTTCAAATTCATATGTTACAACATCTACATTAGAGCACATATCTTCAATACATCTTTTATCATTTAATTCACATTGATAGTGCTTAGAAGAATATTTAATTATTGGACAATCAGAACTAGGATCTAAACTATATATATTATGATTTTTACTTATAGCAGCTTGCCCCATCATCATTCCTAATTGCCCTCCGCCTATTACGCCAATTTTCATACTAAATCACACTCTTTAAAACTGTATCACGCATTGTATTACGATACTTAGTTAATTTAGATTTCAAAACCGTATCATTGATGGATAGAATGGAAATAGCAAGTAACCCTGCATTAGCTGCTTGATTAATTGCAACTGTTGCAACCGGTACTCCTTTTGGCATTTGAACAATTGACAAAAGTGAATCGATCCCAGATAAAGAACTTGATTTAATTGGAACTCCAATAACAGGAATTACAGTTAATGCAGCAATCATTCCTGGAAGATGAGCAGCTCCACCAGCACCAGCAATAAGCAAATCGCATTCACATTTTTTTGCATAATCATACATAAAATTTGGTGTCCTGTGTGCACTCACAACTTTAAATTCACAGTCCACTTCAAAAAATCGGAGCACATCAACACAATCTTTCATAACTTCCCAATCATTTTTCGATCCCATAACTACTGCAACTTTTGCCATAATTCCTCCTAAAATTAAAAGCATACTTGTCCCCCTACAAAAACAAGTATGCTAAAATTACCATGCTAATCTTTTGTAGTCCTAAAATTTACGGTTTTAAGGTAGATACGCGTCTTCCATATCAAGACAATTATACAAAATATTTACATTAATATTATATCATACTATTTACAATTTCTCTACAGTTTCCATTGTCATGAGATTATTTTAATATAATTTTATCACAAGCGAAGGCTAAAAATGTTGTAAAAAACCAACGACTATTAACATATGTATACAGAACTTGATCTAAAAACTTCACCTAAATTTTTCAATTGATTTTTACTATAAAATAAACATTTGGCAATATATTAAAAAAGAGCAAAAAAAAAGACCGGCAATGTCTAAGTCTCGCACAAACGTACTACAATTAGCGCTAAAGTGCTTAACTTCTGTGTTCGAGATGGGAACAGGTGTATCCACTTTGCTTTACTCACCGTTTCTTTTGAAACATCTTGTAAGTAATTCTCTCAAAACCAGATAATAGATATTTTACTTTATTTATTAAATTGTCGACCAATTAGTAT
>JBKEDG010000092.1:0-26932 GCA_047975285.1 Bacilli bacterium
AAACAAGCCAATTGTTGGAAATAATATAAATATTTTAATACTTATAGTTATTATAATTATATTATTAATAGTAGGTCTTTATATTGGTAAAAAAATTAAAAAAAGGAAGGCTTAATATGAAACAAAATTTTATTTATTTATTTATTTTACTTATTTTATTTACATGTACTACCACGCTTAATGCTGTAGTAGATCCTTTTATTAAGGGTAATGCTAAATATATTTATGGAGATCCTAGTAAAGGAGAAAGTGAATTATTTACTGCTCCAACAATGGAAAATGGAAAATGTACTAGTGATGCTGTATATATGCAAATTGGTTATGTTACAATTGCTTCTTATCCAAATGGAAATCCAAATAATAAAACCGAGGTAGGATATTGGGATTTAGAACATAAATGGAAAAATCAAGCAATTGGAAAGGCACTTAGTTATAATCCATATACTTATAACTCTCTTAAGCTTTCTCCTTTTTCTTTTGTCGATATTGGTAGCAACTTACCTATTTTGGAGTCTATCGGTAATTATGGTTTTTCTAATGATGCTATTGTTGATGTAGAATTATTAGATCAAAGCAATGTATTTAATGATCAAGAGTTACTTAATATACCTACCAATTATAGAAAATATACTGATGGACGTCCAGCTGGTGCAAGTAATGAAGATTACATTAAGTATAGATTAAAATCAAGTAGTTTTAGTTTATTAAAAGCTTCTTCAAGTAATGGTACTTTTTGTAAACAAGTTTTAAAAAAGAGAAATGATGGTAGATGGCAAATAGATATATGTGGGAAATTAAATAGTTTAGTTACTGAAAAAGGTGGCTCAAATATTGGAGAAACATTTTATACATCATCAACTAATCCTACACCTACTGAAAATGGTACTTTAATGTATGAACAATTTGCTTTTATGTGGACTAAATATCAACTTAAAATAACTTGGGATGCTGCAAAAGTATCAAAATGTAATCAAAATTATGAAGACCATCCTGGATATTTCGAAATTATGGAAGGTATGGAAGAAAAACATAAAAAATATGATGGTGGTACTAATTCTATTAAGACAGATTTTGGTAGTTTAGAATTTTATAGTGAAGATAGATCATATAATTATTCAAATCCTATAGAGGATAAAGATACAGGAGAATGTTTAGGTTATGGCGTATATATAGGATCACCTAGAATATCTATTTTTACTGGTAAAGATGGTGGTACAAAAATATTAGGTAATAATTCAATGTATGATGTTACTACTGGTATATTAAATGAAGACATACCAATATCTCAAACTGATAATGAAGCTGTTTCATTTTTAAGCAGTGGAAATAATTTGCAAACCAGTAAAGGTAAATTTAAAGTGGAAAATATTGATGTTATCAGTCATACTAATTATATTAATTGGCAAACTGATAATCTGCCTAAAAGATTTAATGATAAATTTGAATATTTAGACATTCCTAAATTTAAAAATAACTCATTATACCCTGGAGCATATGTTAACCCTACAAGCATAGGAAAAAGAGTTTTATTTAGAAAAAGTGATTTTGCACTAATATATGATAAACATTTACGCACGGGTATTTTTAAAAATATAAATGGTAATACTGATTTAGAAAATGGATATAATGAAGGCGATTTATGGTTTCAAAATAATAAAGGCTCATTTTCAAATAACGTAAATTTTACAGACAATGAAAAATTTAATTTGACCTTATGGGGAATGTTATTTGCACCTTATAAAGTTTTATTTGAAATTAAATATGATCCTAGTGCTTGTGACACAACGTTATGTGATGAATTATATTTAAAATATAAAAATAATCCAGACATAGTAAATGATAAAGTTTTTCAAGCAGAAAAAGATAAATTCAAATGTTGTTCTACGTCACCTGTTTTTGCAGCAAATCCTGTCTTATGCCCTAATGGTAGTGGTATTGACATACCTGATCCAAACCCTGATCCTGGTATAGATGTAGATGGATCTTGTGAGGAAAAACATAATAACTATAATTCTATATTTGATACTTTAGATGAAAATACCCAAATAGCACTTAAAGATGAGTGTTGTAATATTGAGGGTAAAAATTATTTTGCAGAATACTGCAAAATTCCAACAGATCCAGATCCAGAAAAAGAGTGTAAATTTTTTGGATATTCTGAAGAAAATGGATTTATAAGTAATGAGGATGAAACTGAACTTAGGAAAAATCAAGAGAATTTATATGAAATAATTAGTGCTTATAATCCTGATGTAGAGTATAAATATGATCATGAAAAGGCAAATCCTGATGATTCAAAACCATATTATGCCTATGAAATAGCAAACAATACAAATGGTATTAATTATGCTTGTGAAGCTAAATATGAATATTATAAATATGAATTTGTTATACCTAATTTAAATAGGACAGTTAGAGCAGGAAGTTCTTTAGCATATTCTTATGTCCCTTTAAAACTTGATTTAGAATATAAGCATATCTTTACAACCTATGCTTACAACCGTGAACAATTTATAAAAAATATAAATGAATCTATAATGTATTTAAACGAAAGAATATCAGAAGTATCAGACGCTTGTGATAAAAATGAACAAATAACAAAATCAATGTGTAATCCTATATGGAAATCTCACAACACGGGTGTGGAACTAAAAAGTTCTGATAACAACGCATATTGGAGTACACCGGGTGAACAATTAGACGAAGAGGAATATTCGTGTGATAAGAAAGTGTGTGATGCTGATGGTTGTGAAATCAAAAGTACAATATGTATACGGAAGGTGTGCAACGATGGTTACGAAGATGTTACCTACGGAACAGCGGATGCTAAGTGCGCAGAATTAAAGATGTTAAATGATGAGTTAAAAGAAACTGAATATGCACTTGATCGTCTTGAGAAAAATAAAGAAGAATGTGACAATTATATTCTTGATTACGATTTTACCATTGAAGGCACTTTAAGCATTTTTAGTAGTATAAATGGGTCAACAATTTATCAAGATATTAGATATAAACCAAGTGTGGAAAATGATATACTTGTTTCTATAGAAAATGTTGAAAATTCTGTGATAACAGTTAAAAAATTAGGTATTTTATATAAAAATAGTCTTAAAACTTATATTGATAGACAAACAGGTTATCTTGCTCTTACTGATAATTTAGAATCAAATACTAATTTTTATAATATAAATCAGCTTTATTTTACTAACGTAAAAGCAATTCCGGGTACTTATTCTACTCATTTTAAACTTGATACTACTAGTGATACTAATATCAAGCAAATTATAGATGGACAGATTGTAAAAATGGCAGAGGAACTAATCATTGAAAATAATTGTGATTATAATATTGTTAATGAGTATTTAGAAATACCTGATCCTTGTGATAATCCAAATCCACCAGCTTATTGTAAAAATATACCAACAGGTTGTGATGGTCCAAATCCACCAGTTTATTGTAATACTTGTTGGCCGTGGTGTGAGGGGGGGTGTACGGTAGATGTAACTACAGAAGAAGATTGTGATGGCGGCGGTGACGGCGGCGGTAACGGCGGCGGTAACGGCGGCGATAAAATTCCAGAAAAATTAAAACCAGATTCATTAGGCTTTTATGGAAAACAAGTAGAACTTAGTACTGAAAAAATTAAAGCTTTTGGTAGAAAACCAAATAATAATTGGAATATGGTCAATTGGAATAATGTTAGTTCTCATTTTGATAAAAATATTTATTCAAATGAGCCTATTTATAGTATTACTTTAAATAAGGACTTAATAACAGGAATTAAAAAATATAATTCAGAAACTAATAATAATTATGTTGATTGGAATAATTTTGAATTCGTACAAAATTCATATGAGGGAAGAAGTTCATTTTTAACTAAAATTTCAAGTAATCAAGGAGGAAATATTTCTAATAAATTACAAGAAAAAAATATTAAATGGATTTTTAATAAACCTTCTAAGGAGGATGAATAATGAAAGAACCGTTTTTATTAGTAGGTTTTATAATTGCAGCGATTGTAGGTTTATTTTTCGTTCTATTGATGAATAATATTACTACTACTGATCAACATAATTATTACTTATTAAAAGAAGTAACAGAGGCTGCAATGGTTGATTCAGTAGATTATGCTTATTATAGAAAAAATGGAACATTGCGTATTTATAGAGAAAAATTTGTTGAAAATTTTTTACGTAGATGGTCAGAAGTTGCAGATAGTTCAAAAGAATACGATATAAAGTTTTACGATATAATGGAAAGTCCTCCTAAAGCTAGTGTAGAAATTACTACTAAAGAGAAAAATTTAGTAGATGGAAAAAATAGTGATGATAAGGAATTTTCTGTAGTAAATAGACTGGATTATGTATTAGAAACGAGTTTAAAATAAAAGAATAGAAGGGAGAAAATATGAATGAAGTGATAAGATCATTTACTAATTTTCTAAAAAAGAAAGAAACAGTCACAGTTTTGGGTGTTATATTAATATTTATTGTTTTCTATTTTGGTTATAATAATAGAATTAATAGTGTTATTAAGCCTGTTAAAATCCCTGTTGCTGCAGTAGATATACAGCCCAAAACTAAAATTACTAATGATTTAATTAAATGGATAGAAGTTCCTCAAAAATATGTTCAGTCATTAGATATATATTACAATTCAAAAACATTAACTGATGGCATGTATAGTAACTATAATACTATGATTTCACAGGGAAATATGTTTTATAAAAGTTCTGTAGTTGCGGGAGAAGATTTACCAAGTTACTTTACCCTTTTCTTAGAAAAAGGGGAAACATTTACATACTTTCCTGTAACTACAGCTACAACATATGGTAATAAAATTATGCCTGGGGATACCATCGATATGTATTTTCAATATGTTGATGATGATGGAAAGATGAAAATTGGTAAATTATTTGAAAATATAAAAGTTTTAGATGTTCATGATAAACAAGGTAATCCGGTATTTGAAAATACTGATGAAGTTAGAATACCAGCATATTTGCTGTTTGCAAGTGATATAGAAACACAGTTATTGTTTAGGCGTGGTACTTATTTATCACTATTAGGTGCTTCATTTATACCTGGTCTTACTAGTGAATCTTATAATGAAAATCCTAGTAGTTTTAGAGTATCAAGCGAACAAATACAAAATTATATAGATTCAAAAACTCAAGCAATTCCTGTTGATGAATTACCTGATGTAGGAACTGGAATAGATGAAGTTGAAGATAATGAAAATGATAATAATTCTGATTTGATTACGGAGGAATAATATGGCAGTTAATCCTTTTGTAGATTTAGATTATGGACCATTACAAAAATATTTAGATGATCCAAATATAACCGATATATCTTATTCGAATAATGGTCAATTATGGCTTAAAACTCTTGACAAAGGTGTTATAAAAGCTCCTACTCAAAATGTAACCAATGTAATAGTAGAAAAGCTTGCATTTCAGTGTGCAAATGCCATGGGTAAAAATTTTAACATGGCCAATCCACTTTTGGATTCAGAAGCTGAAGAATTACGTATGAATTTTATTCACGAATCAGTAGCTGCTAATGGTATTGCTGTCTTAATTCGTAAAACACCTGCATTAATTCGTCTTAAAGATGATAAAATGCTTGAAGAAAATTATATTCCACAAAATATACTAGATTTAATTATACAATGTGTACATGGCCATTGTAATATAATGGTTAGTGGTGAAACAGGTTCAGGTAAAACAGAGGTTGTTAAATTTTTAGCCTCTAAAACTATAGAGACTGAAAAATTAATTACTATAGAAGATACATTAGAACTTCACTTACATAAAATTTATCCTCATAGAGATATAGTTGCTATGAAGACTAATATAATAGTTTCATATTCAGATGTATTAGTTGCATGTATGAGACAAAATCCTAAATGGATACTATTATCAGAGGTTCGTAGTGCCGAGGCTGTTACAGCTGTTCGTAACTCTGTATCATCCGGACATTATATTTTATCAACGATTCACTCAGATAGAGCATCGAATATTCCAATGCGTTTGTATTCATTGTTAGAAGGTACTACAAATATAGATCAATTTTTAACTTCTATACATAGATATATTCAACTTGGTATACATGTTAGAGCAGTTACTGATCCAAAAACTGGTAGATTTTATCGTGAAATATGTGAAGTAACAGAATTTTATGTTGATGAAGACAATAAACCTGGAATGAATCATATTTTTCTTAAAAATCCTGATGGTAGTACGATATATAATTCAATTAGTAAATATTTGATTAGATATCTTGGATCTCAAGGAATTACTGTAGTAAAACACAATGTAATAGATGATAAAAAACGTCGTGCTGATAGTGAATTGTTATCTGAACGTACTGTTGAAATCTTAGATTAAGGAGGAAAAATGGAAATTTTAATCGTATTTGCTATTGCAATACTTATAATAATTTATAGACAAAAGAGTGCTGATAAAGTTTATAAATTTTTTTCTAATAATAAAAACAAAATCTATTCCAAATATGCTCCTTATTCTTATAAGGAAATGAGTACAAAAATTAAGGAACTAGGTACTGATTTTTCAAAAAGAGATTTTCTCCTTCAATGTATTTTAATAGCAACATTTATGTTTGGAATATCCTATTTATATTTTTATAATATTATTATTTCAATTATATATGCTTCAATAGCAACACTTTGCATACCTTTTTTTGCATATCTTAGAACAAAACGATTATATAATGAATTTTTATTTGAACAAGTTCAAATATATACTACAAATGTAATAATGGAATTTCAAATTACTAAGTCTTTCGTTAAGTCTTTAGAAGGTGTTTATCAATCTGGTATTATTGAAGATCCAATAGCAAGTGATATAAAAACTTCTATTATGATGGCATATGAAAATGGCACAATTGAACAATCAATTGAATTTATGAATGAAAAATATCAATATAATATAGTTAAAAATATGCATCAAATGTTTTTACAAATAACTAAAGAAGGTGCTCATGAAACAGATAATGCATTAGATAATATGTTAAATGATATTGATCTTTTAGTTGAATCTGTTTATAAAGATAAATTAGATAGAGCGCAATTTCATAGACAATTTCTTCAATTTGGTATAATGCTTTATTTAATGGTTATGTTAATACAAGTACTTGTAGGTACTGATGCGTATATAGATTTACTTAAAACAATATTTGCCCAAGCGTTACTTCATGTAATTATTATTGTAAATAGTTTCTTTTTACTAAGAGGTGAAAAGTTCTATAATGAAAATGTGGGGGCTGAATAATGGAAATAGTTATTGTACTTTTAATAGCTTTGATTATTATAAAAAAATTTGGTTATTTAAATGTTAAAAATATTATTGATGAAAATCAAAATTTATTAGATATTCTTAAAGAAATTGACTATGAATTTTATTTAAAAACTAAATATGGTCAAAATGTAGATGTAAATACTGCATTTATGAAAAGACTACAAAGTGCACTTTTTGTAATTGTTGTTGTTTTAGCTTTTAGCATAGGATCAATGACCTATATTCACTTTATGGTTGCTTTAGTAGTTGCACATATTGTATTTAAATCTGGATATAATAAGTTAAGAAATTATTATAAAAGACATCTTTATGATATTGATGTTGCTCTTCCATACTATCTAAAAGGTTTAGAAATTTTAATACAACATTATACTGTTCCAGTGGCACTGGCAAATTCAATTGAAGGTGCACCAGGAATGTTTAAAGATGGATTGCAAGAATTAGTAGATAAAATTAATAAAGGAGATTCTACAGTTGAACCTTATATGGAATTTGCAAGAAATTATCCAGTAAAAGATTCTATGAGAATGATGCGTCTTTTATATAGACTTAGTTTAGGTGGAAATAAAAATAAGCATGAACAATTATCAATGCTTTCTAAAAATATTTCCGCACTTCAAGCAAAGTCAAGGGAAATGAAATATGCAGCTAGACTTAAAAAAATGGAAGGTATGACTACTATAATGCTTGTTTTTACTGGTGGTGGTGCTATGATATTTATGTTAATGGCGATATTTACGTCAATGTTTTAGAAAATGTTGATTTTTAAAACATAATAATTTATACTCAAGATATAAATGGATAAAGGAGGAAATTATAAATGAAAGAAGCGAGTGGAGAATTAAATATGACTGTAATTACAGTTGTATCTATAGCGGCTATTGGAGCATTATTTGCATTTCTTTGGCCCACAATTAAAGAAAAAATATCTGAATCTTTTCAAACTAATTATGAACTTGAATAATTAGAGGAAACAAATAATAACTTAATAAACTTTTTAGGATGGTGATTTAAATGAGAGAAGCTTTAGGCTTTACAAAGATTATGTACTGGGCATTAGGTATGTTGGCAGTTTTCGTAATAATACTTGGCGTTAGTTTTAATTATGCTAGAGCTTTTCGAGTTAAAAATCAAATTATTAACGTTATTGAAAAATATCAAACACCTGAAAACATAGGTGGACCAATACAAGAAATATATGAAAATAATGGTTTTTCAACAAAATATATTAATTCATATGGAAGTACATCTGATCCTTGTGAGGGATTTATAGCTGATAATACTAATACTTCTACAACTGTATCAACAGAAGACGTTTGTATAGTTCAATATAATAATGTTAGTAGTCAGGTTAATACTTATTATTATCAAATTGGAATACCATTTAAAATAAGATTTGGGGCCTTTGGTGGTGATATTAATATACCTTTATTTTATATTAAAGGTGAAACAAAGTTATTATATGGTTAATGGGGGAATATAAATGAATGCTATTGTAGTAAATAAATTAAAAGAAATAGTTTCAATGTTAGATATTGATATTATGAAAACTATGGATGGGAATTTTGAAATAGAGGAAATAATATCAAATTTTTCTATTATATATTTCAATAAAATGGTTTTAGATATAACTGCTATTAAACATAATAAAAGTTTAGTTACTTATCAAAAATTGTCTATTGGTCTTGATATTAATAAAATAATACTATTATTACCAAAAGATGATTTTAATAATCCTGACTTTTTGTCTGATTTAGTATCATTAGGTATTTATAATTTTACTACTAATAGAGAGGGTATTTTATATTTATATAATCATGCTAATGCTTATAGAGATGTAGCTCAATATCACAAAATGAATCGTAGTAATGTACCAAATACTAAGGTTGTTGAAAAAGTTGTTGAAAAAATAGTAGAAGTTCCTATTTATACTCAAGTAGAAGTTCCATCTAGTCATAATGTATTTTCTAATGATACAATAGTAACACCTACTTATCATCAAAGAATAATAGGAATTAGAAATGTAACTGAACATGCTGGTTCAACAACATTTATACATATGCTTTATAATATTTTAAAAATTCATTATAAAGTCGCATGTTTAGAAGTTGATAGAGCAGATTTAATGTATTTTAGTTCAAATGATTATTATAGTACTACAAATTTAAATTTAGCTAATGATTTAAATAAATTTAGTGATATGGATATAATATTACTTGATTTAAATAATTCAACTGATTTAAGTATTTGTAATGAACTTTTATATTTACTTGAACCATCAACTATAAAATTAAATAAATTAATTAGAAAAAATAGAAATATATTCAAAGAATTAAATGGAAAAAAAGTTATTTTAAATCAAAGTATGTTGTCTGATAGTGATGTTAGAGATTTTGAGGCTGAAACAAGAATTAAAATTTTTCAAAATATACCAGATTTAAATGATAGAATGAAAAATGAAGCAATAAAACAAATTTTACGTAAAATTGGCATATTAAATGTAGATTAGTACTTTATTTTATTGACTTTTATTGTTGATTACTTTATTATTATCAATAAGGAGGATTATATGGATACTTTGTTTTTATTGGGGAATACATGGTGTAACTCGGGCAGTAAAATTGATAGCATTTTAAATATTGTTCATCAAGTTTATTTATTAATAATTATTGCTATTCCAATAGTTATTATTGTGGTAAATGGTGTTAGATTTTTAATGGCATTTTTAAAATCGGATGGTAAGGCTGATGATGCAATGAAAGCTGCCCAAACATCATTATTTAAATCATTAATTGCGTTTGCAGTAGTGTTATTAGTTAATGTTATTGTTGTGGCTGTAATTGATGTTGTCGATAATTCCAATACAAGTGATAATAAAACTGATACTACTCAAATTACGGGTTGTATTAATAAAATTATAAAAGGGAGTTATTAATTATAGATTATATTATAGATAATTTATTTTTATTACTTGATAGTTGGTGCACACCAGGGCTGAAAAATATGATATTGATAGCATTTTAAATATTGTTCATTAAGTTTATTTATTAATAATTATTGCTATTCCAATAGTTATTATCGTGGTAAACGGTATTAGATTTTTAATGGCATTTTTAAAATCGGTTGATAAGGCTGATGATGCAATGAAAGCTACCTAATAATCATTATTTAAATCACTAATTGTGTTTGCAGTAGTGTTATTAGTTAATGTTATTATACTTGCTGTAATTAGTGTTGTTAATTTTTCTGCTGATGAAGTAACAAGTAGTGACGAAACCGAATTAACTAAATGTATAAAATGGATAATTTCTGGCTCAAAAACTGCCAAAGATAATTTAAATGAATAAAGGAGAAACAAATGGAAAATTTATTTTTATTAGGATTCAATTGTAGTGATCCTGAATTAATACCATTATTTGGTATTATTAATACTGTGTACACAATGATAATATTTGCTGTTCCAATAGTACTTATCATTTTTAGTTCAATTGATTTTGCAAAAGCAATGGCTAAAAGTGAAGATAAAGAGATTAAAAATGCTCAAGCATTATTGGTTAAAAGATTTGTAGCGTTAGTAATTGTATTGTTAATATATTTCTTTTTGAAAATACTATTAACAATTTTATCACCATCAAATGAAACTGGTGATTCTATTATTGGAAATGAAACTAAAAATAATATTATGGAATGTTTAAGTCAAGTTTTTGGATAATATAAAAAAATGATAATATATATTTTATTATTGTTTTTTTTTTGTTATACTGTATGTAGTATTGAAAAGTGTATTAGCACTATAGTTGGGAGATAGATACATGTCAGAAGGTATATTTAGAAGCATATTTTGGTTTTTAGACGTAATTGTTTATAAATTAATTAGTATTGTGTATCAGCTATTCTATGATATAGCTTCATTTGATTTTAATATAGGCAATATTGAGGGATTTGATTCAAATGATTTTTTTAATAGAATTTATGCTATAATTGGTATTTATTTATTGTTTAGAATATCACTTATATTAATAAATTTTTTAGCAGATCCTTCAAAGTTTACCAATAACGAAATTGGTGGATTTAAATTAATATCTAATGTTTTATTTGCATTAGGTGGCATTGTTTTATTACCTTTTATTTTCGATTTAATGTTTGAATTGCAAAGTATTATAATAGAGGAACAGGTTATAGAAAATTTATTTATTGGTTCAAGTGCAACTGAAACTAATAGTTCATCTACAGATACAAAGAAAAAAAAGGCTAATAAATTTGTTGTTACACTTTACTCAGCTTTTATTACAGAAAATCCAAATAGTAGCACTGTTGATTCAAACTTAAAATCAGATTTAATAAAAGCATGTGATACTTCAGAATGTAATGGTATTAAAAATACATTTAACGAGCTGTATATTCAAAAAGAGTATGGTGGAATTTATACATATGATTATATGTTTTTAATATCAACACTATGTGGTATAGCAGTATTGTTCATCTTGTTTTTTACTTGTTTTGATCTTGCTATTAGACTCGTTAATTTAATTATCTATCAACTTCTAGCACCAATAGCGCTTGTTTCCAAAATACATCCTAAGGATGTAAAATTGTATGATTTTTGGCAAAAGGAGTTAATTTCTGCATACTCATTGTTATTTATTAGATTAATTTTAATGATACTCATTGTTTTTCTTATGACTACTGTAGCATTACCTTTAATTTCTGTAACATCAGAAGGACAAAATATTTGGGTGGGATTATTATTGGTTTTTGGCTTACTTGGATCAATGTTAGTATTGCCTAAAAAATTAACAACTGCACTTGGAATAAAAAGCACGGGAATTTTAGGTTTTGCTTCACAAACTGTTGCTACGGTTGCTAAAGGCGCTGCTATAAGTGCTGGAGGTCTTTCAGCGGTAAAGCAAACTGGTTCATTTATGGCTTCAAAAGGAAAAAATGTATTTAATAAAGCGATGAAAAATAATGCTGAAATTGTCGGCAATGAAGATAGAATGAAAAAATATAATGATCGTATTACGACAGAAAAACAAAACCAAGCATATTTAAGTACTCATGGTTTTAGAAATGTATTGTCGGCAAGTAGTACAGCATCTAAAGCTAGGTCTTGGCAAAGCATGAATTCTGCAGCCAGTGCTGCTTCTAATATTACGAAACAAAATACAAAAAATCTTAAAGATTCTCAATGGAATGCAAAATTAGATAGAAAAATGAATGATCGTCTTGATAAAAAAGAATCTATTGGTTTTAAGACTGCCTTAGAGGAAAATGAAAGAATTATCAAGAACAATGCTGCTGTTATTAATAATGACAAGAACAATCTTAATAATATTAATAATGCAGCCAGTGCTATTAATGGAAATGTTGGAAATAATATGATAAATTTAAATAATCAATTAAATGGAATTAATGATCGTATTCAATCAGCTGTTAATAATAAAGCTCAAGCTCAAATGCAAATTCCATTATTAAGTTCTCAAATTTCTAGTACGACTAATGACCTTGCTAGCGCTAAAGCTACATTAGATTCTGATATTAAATCAGGAAATGATACTACTGCTTCACACGAAGAAGTATTGAAAAAAGAAAGCATGTTACGTCAATTAACAGCTCAACTTGAAGCAGTTAATGCCACTGTTAATTCTAGTCAGGGTCAGCAAAATCAATTAAATGTAGAAAAAACTAAGGTTATAACTGAAATAAATAAACAATATAGTGATCTTGCTATGGCAATAGATCAAATATCGGCAAATTCTCATAATGATGTTTCAACAAATTTGAATACTTTAAAAACAAATATAAATACAGCAAATTCTACAGGTGATCCAATTGCAATAAGTTCTGCTATTGCTAATATAAATTCTATTGTTCAATCTGAAAGGCAGTCTTTAACAATAGAAATTCAATCTTTAATTAATGCTAATAAAGCTATTAGCAATAGACCAATAGAAGTTACTACAATTAATAATTGTACAGTTTTATCTAAAGATGTTGCAAATGCAAGATCAGAAGGTCTTACAGGAACTTCTCAAACTATAAATAGTAATTCTTCTATTAATAATCAAAGAAATACATTTAATAAAAAGGGGTAATTTATGAATAATCAAAACTATATGATACCTGCAAATACTAAAAAGGGTGGTTTAATATTAAGTATGTTTAGACCAATAGATCTAGGTATCCTTTTAACTGGCATAGGGATAAGTTTACTTTTCCTTATAATACTTCAAACTACAGAAATAACGGCTACTATTATAATACTAACACCAGCATTTATTGCAGGGTTTCTAGTATTTCCAGTAGCTTACTATCATAACGTAAGAATACTATCAATTCAACTTTTTAAGTTTCTAACCGAGAGGCAAAGGTTTATATGGAGAGGATGGTGTACAAGAGATGAGTAAAAGAATTAGAAGTAAATATACAGAAGATTGGCTACCAATTAAAAATATAGCTAATGGAATGATTATTTTAGAAAATAATGAAAAAGTAACTGGAGTTAAAATAAGACCTAGAAATATATTTATATTAGATGCAGATAGTCAAATTAATATATTAATTGGACTTAAAAATTTTTATAATACAATAGATTATGAATTTTGGATGATTTGTGCAGATAGACCTGTTGATATAGGCCAATATTTAGCATCACTTCAAAATCAGTATAATAATCAAGCATCTCCTGCAGTAAAAAAATTGATTATGGAAGATATCAATAAAGCTAATATGTTTATGAAAAATAATGTTGTTGATACAGAATATTATATTATATTTAAAGCAAAAGATGATGACTTAATTTATAAAAGAATTAAATTAATTAAACAAGAACTTAATGCATGTGGTCTTACTTCTGATATGACAAGTAATGATGATATGTATGTAATAATGAATAATTTTTTTAACGGAGGTATGATGACTACATTTAATTCGGTGATGCCAGCATGATAAATATTAAATCACAAATTGCTCCAAAAGGGATGCAAATAAACGCTAGTGATTTTATTATTAGCGAAAAACATTGTACAATTATGACAATTGTTTCATATCCAAGATATATTTCTCCAGGTTATTTATCTCAATTAACAAATTTACCGGGTGTAAAGGTTGTTATTAAGCATATTCCAGTACCTATGTCTAATTTATCTAAAATGATAAATAAAGAAGTTGTTGACTTAAAACAACGTTATATGGATGAAAAAGATAAAACTTTTAAAGAAAGACTTAGACAAGATTATGAATCCCTTGAAGGTTTTATTAGTATGCTTGCATCTAGTCAATCTAGGATTTTTGATTTTCAAATGCATGTTATGATTTCTGCTGATAATAAAGAAGAATTAGAAGCTCAAAAAATTAATATACGTAATTATTTAGATTCTATGGAAATGAGAGCATTTACTCTTCGTTTTGAACAAGAAAAAGTATTAAAATCAATGATACCTATATTTCCTAAACAAGACTTAGAAGATAGAATAGGTATTCCAATTCCATCAGTAACAATTGCTGGAATGTATCCATTTATTTTTGATAGTATTAAAGACCCTGGATTTTCTACATTACTTGGAGTAGATTTTTCTGGAGGTATAATTTTATTTAATCAATTTTTATATCAAATAGCTAAAGAAAAAAATAGAAATAACGCTAATATGATTATTTTAGGTACTAGTGGTTCTGGTAAATCTACTGCAGCTAAATTAATGCTTAGAACACATATTAGAAATGGTAGTCAATTAATAGTAATCGATCCAGAAGGTGAATTAGAAGAAATGGCTAAAACTTTTGGTGGAGATTTTATTGATTTAGGTAAAGGTGGAGATTTTGGTATAATAAATCCACTTGAAGTAATTTTAGATGTAGATCAAAGTGAACTTGAAAAAGGGCTTGGATATACAGTTCTTACTAAAACGCTTCAATTTTTAAAGGCATTTATGACTTATTATGATCCTTCAATTACTGAAGATGTACTTATGATGTTTAGTGAAGTTGTTCAAGAAACATATCAACGTTTTGGTATTAATTTTGAAACTAATTTCATGGGGTTTACATCAAAAAATTACCCAATATTTGATGATGTGTATACAACTATAAAAGGTAAACTTTCAGGAATGCCAGAAAGAACTCAAGAACGTGAAATAATGGAACGTCTTGAATTAAAAGTACGTCCATTTGTTAAAGAACTTAGATTTTATTTTAATGGACATACTTCGATTAAATATAATAGTGAATTTATAGTATTTAATATTAGAGAACTGATGAATAGTAGTGAAAATATTAGAAATGCATTATTCTTTAATATTTTAAAATATGCTTGGAGCTTGTGTTTAAATCCATCTAAAAATACAGTGCTTACTGTTGATGAGGCTCATGTACTTATCAATGAAAATAACTCACTTGGTGCAGAGTTTTTAGCACAAGTTCAAAGACGTGCAAGAAAATATAATACAGGAACAATTATTATTACACAACAACCTAGTGATTTTATAAGTCCTAAGATTATAACTCAAGGTAAAGCTATATTTGATAATTCAGCTTATTATTTAATTATGGCACTTAAAAAACAAGCGGCTGAAGATTTAAGTAAATTAATTGACTTAAATGATAATGAAAAAGATAGTATAAAACGTAGTGGTCAAGGAGAAGCATTATTTGTTTGTGGTCACAGGCGTATGAAAATTAATGTAATTGCTACCGATGATGAACTTGAATCATTTGGTTCTAGAGGTGGTTTATAAAAGGTAGGTAAGTATGGACCCAGTTGAATTAACTAAAAAGGAAGCAAAGAAAAAATTGTTGTTAAAAATTCTTATTCCCACATTACCTACTATTGGAATATTTTGTTTAATATTTTTATGTGTTATTGCTATTTATTATGCTGTTTCTTCAATTTTTTCTTCGCTTTTTGATAAAAATGATCAAAGTGATAGTTATATGATAGAGTATTATGAATATTTAAATAAAAAAGTAGATGATTATATGAAAGAAGGTATTGATTCTATTTATATTGTGAACTATCAAAACTATCTAGATAACCAAGTTTTTTATGAAGATTATACTACTAACTTGAGTGGCGATTATATGTTTAAACAAAAGCCTAAACATTATCCTATATACTTTAGCAGTACAAATAAAAACATGAAAAAACTATTAATAACTTTGGTTGATGCTGTAATATTATCTGGAAATGACGATGAAGCTAAGTATAATGAAAGTGATCTTTTTGATTTTGGTGAATATGAAAACGAAGAAAATATGACTGCTGAAGAAATTGATGCCCTTAGTAAAAAGAAATATAAAACTTTAAAAAAACGTATAGATTTTATATTGTCCGGAATGTTACATATATATAAAAAACTTAACTATTATATTGAACAAAAAGCTACCATTAGGAAAACTATTTTTATTGAAGGTAGGGTGCTGCCATCTTATACCTACAGATACTTAAATGGAAGAAAAGGTGCAAATGGAAAACCACCTTATGATGTTTATAATCTTAACGATGATCAAGGTGCACTTCCCTATTTTACATATCAAAAAAGTATACTCGGTAGATCAAAAAATACATTTAGTAAATATTATATAAAATGGCATAAATTTAAAACCGTAGATAAAGAATTAGTTTGGAATGATGAGGTAATAGGTGAATCTGTAGCGGAGTGCGTAAAAAAATTTTTAGAGAAAATAGTTTTATCTGAGAATGAAACTATTGAAAGTGCATCATGTACATATATGAGAGAAGAAAAAGATGCTGTTTACCTAGACTTAGCAAAACTTGCTGTCTATTTTCAAGAAGAATACCTTACTAAATATTGTAAAGAATATGAGTTCCAATATGACGATGATTATGAAGATTGTAAAGAATATATTTTTACTGATACAGGAAAAAAAGAAATTGAACAAATTCTTTTTAATGTTTATGAAAAAGCAGAACTTTGGAATTTCATTAAAGATGAAAAAGCAGCTTTAGAAAATGGTGAATCATATTCTGATGGTGAATCTGTAGACGGTTTTAATGATCGAGAAGGAGCATGTATTGAATATCCGACTTATGCCGATAATATAATGGATAATTTGGATTTACCTATAAAAGGAGGAACGATTACTTCTCTTGCTGGTAATCGTATTCATCCTATAACTGGTAAATTGTCCAATCATGCAGGACTTGATATTGCTGCTCCTTCAGGAACTGATGTTTATTCTATTGCAGATGGTACAGTGACAGATGTAGCCTTCAATAACATTGCAGGATATCACGTTGAGATTGAACATAATTTAAATGGAACTACGATTAATACTAGATATTTGCATTTTTGGACATCATCTTCAAAATTTGTCAAAAAAGGAGAAACAGTCACAAAAGGGCAAAAAATTGGTGAAGTAGGTACAACTGGGAGTTCAACGGGTAATCATCTACATTTTGAACTTTATATTAATGGCCAATTAGCTGATCCAGCTTTCCTATTTTGTAATAAATCTGCGAGTATTGCTAATTCAAATGATGACATGATTAATAAGGTAAATGAACTTATGAAAAGTAAAATTGTCCTAGAAAATGATAATCCTCCTGAGTCATTTACTAATATGAGTTTTGTAGAATATTTATTTTCAGAATATCAAGATATAGAACTAGGCGACAGCATGAATGATTTATTTAATAATCCTAAAATAGCTAGTGATCAATACAAACAATTTGAGGGCTCCGAAATTCCAAATATGCTTTATACAGGAGATATAATATTTTTAGCACCAAATAAAAATGCTAATTCTCCAAATTTAATTGGATTGTATGATGGAAAAGATAATAAATTAGTTATAGGAACTGTAAATGATGGTATACAAAAATACGATATTATTAATAATAAAGTAACAATTGCAAACGTAGAATATTATATCATTAAAGTTTTAAGGATAGGATATGTTCAATATAGAATGACTTATTATCATCCTAATGATGCTACAGGATCAGGTAATGCTACTGCTTCTGGTTATAAAACATCTGATTTTGAGGTTAATTCTAAGGGTTGGTATACATACCAAGGTAAATTAGTAATGGCAGCTGCTAGTCGTGATTTATATGAAAAATATCCTAATAAATTTCAATATAAAGATAATATACATTATATTGAAGTTCCTTATAAGACAACAAATAAATCTTATACTGAAATTTTTATTATTATAAATGGTATACAATACGATGGTATTATTCTTGATAAGTGTGGTGCGTGTATGAGTGCTACAAAAATAGATCTTTATGTAAAAGATTCTAAATCTGGAATTGATATTAACGATGCCCAAGTTTGGTTTAAATAACTATATTATTTTAAAGGAGAATATTTATGAGATATAAAATAGAAAAGAAGAAATTAATAACATTTTTAATGTTTTGTATTTACTTATTGTATTTAGTACCACTTTTAATTGCAAATATAAATCATTTTGTAAGTGAGGAAAATTTAACGTTAAATCCTTCTAGAGCTTTTTTTTCTCAATTATGGATTGCTACAATTTGTACATATTTTATGTGCATAATTGCTATACTTGCCTTTAATAAAAAATTATTTGTTAAAGATAAAAAAGGTGGATTTGGGCTTAAGATTGTTAAAAGTTTAAAAGAACCAGAAAATAAATTTGCTACAGAAAAAGAATTTAAAGGAAGTCTTGCAAAAGTAAATTGCTCTGATAAAGAGTTTGATAAAGCTGGTATTCCTCTTTGGAGTGATGGTAAAGAAGCATATGTAGATGATAGTGAGTATCATTCACTTGTAATAGGTTCTACGGGGTCCGGTAAATCTACTAGATTAGTATTTCCTATGATAAATGTATTAGCCAAAAAAGGTGAATCTATGATTATGACCGATCCTAAGGGTGAGGTTTATGAAAAAACTGGAAATTTTCTAAGGGATAAAGGTTACAATGTAATTATTATAAATCTTCGTGATCCTGATAAAGGTAATGCGTGGAATCCACTTCGACTTCCATATCAATTATACTTAGATGGTGATGAGGATAAAGCTATTGAACTTTTAGATGACCTTGCTTTAAACATCATGAGGGGAGAAGGCGCTAATAAAGATCCTTTTTGGGAAGGTGCTGCATCAGATTACTTTACTGGACTTGCACTAAGTTTATTTCAAAATGCAAAACCTTCAGAAATTAACTTAAATAGTATTAATATAATGGCAACTGTTGGAGATCAAAAATTTTTATCTTCTAACTATATGAAAGAATATTTTAAAACTATTGACGAAACTAGTGTTGCATATTTAAATGCATCTACTACTATATTTACAGCAAATGAAACCAAACAAGGTATTATGGCAGTGTTTAAACAAAAAATTAAAACATTTTCTTCAAAGGAAAATCTTTCCAAAATGCTTGCAACTACTGATTTTAATATGAAAGATATAGGAAAAGAAAAAACTGCTGTATATATTGTAGTTCAAGATGAGAAAAAAACATATCATGGTCTTGTTACAATCTTTTTAAAGCAACTTTATGAAACATTAATTGATGTGGCTCAAGAAAATGGTATGAAACTACCTATTAGAACTAATTTTATACTTGATGAATTTGCTAATATGCCTCCTTTAAAAGATATTGATAGTATGATTTCAGCAGCTCGTTCTAGATTAATTAGATATACTTTAATTATCCAAAACTTCTCACAACTTTCCGAAGTTTATGGTAAAGATAAGGCAGAGACTATTAAATCAAACTGTGGTAATTTATTGTTTTTAATGTCTACAGAACTTGCAACTATTGAAGAAATTAGTAAACTTGCTGGAGAAACTAAAAAAGAAATAAAGGTTGGAGAAACTAAACAAATAGATAAAAACCCTCTTTTAGCTATTACAGAACTACAAAGATTAAAACAAGGTGAGGTAATTGTTTTAAGGCAACGTGCTAGGCCATTTAAAACAAAACTTGTTGGTATTTGGGAATATGATTTTAATGAGAAAACATATGAAGAAACACAGTATCCAAATTGTAATAGAGCACCAGTTGATAATTTTGATATTAAAGCTTTTGTTAAAGAGCAAAACAATAATAAATTAAATGAAATGCTTATGAAAAATGAAACTAATCCATTTAGTAATTCTACGACTCAATCTGTAAATGCTACAGATGAATTTAAAACATCTTTTGGAAAACTTAATACCTCAAATATTAAAGAGTCTAAGCCTAGCCCAGTGAAAATTATTAGTGAAAATCAAGCAAGAAACGATGAACTTGATGAACTAAAAAAACGTATTAATGAGAAAATGAATGTAAAAAATATGAATAAAGTTGACAAAGATATTCAAGTTAATGTTGAAAAGTCTATAGTTGATAATGCAGAAGTTGTTCCATTTAAAGATTTTCTTCAAACTATGAATGAAAATCCAAAACCTGTAAACAAGCAAATTATGAATAATCAAGAAATTGAAGTAATTACTGATGAACAATTTTTTGATGATTTCTTTATGGAGGACTAATGAAAAATATACTTATAATATTAACAATTTTTCTTTTAGTAGGTTGCACAAATAAATATGTAGTTACTTTTAATGAAGATAAAACTGTAACTGAATACATAGAATTTACTGAAGATATTGCTTATTATGCTGAACATGATCCAGGTTTTGGACATATGGAAGAAAAGCCTTCTGACTATGCTTATCTTAAAAAACAATATCCAAATCATAAAATAAAACAAATAGATAATGATGAAAAATATGGATATACTTTAAAACACCCATATGAAAGTATAACTGATTATATTAAAAATAATGTGATAGGTCCTAAAGAAGCCTTTTACAAATATAAAGTTTTTGAAAAAAAAGGTGTATTTACTATAACAAGTTCCTATTTTCAACAATATGATACACTTACTATGAATAATATTGGAAATAATAAGTTTGAATATATATTAAGTGCTCCTTTTAAATTAATTGATAGTAATGCTGATATTATTGACTTTGATAAAAATGTGCATACCTGGATAATGACTCCAACAAATCCTGAAAGAAATATAAAATTTTCAATTGATACAAACTCAAAATATTCAAAATTTAACTTAGTATATTTTAGATATTTACTTTCTACATGGTGGTTTTGGTTAATACTTGTACTTTGTATAATTTTAATAGTTGGCATATGTTTAGTAATTTATCTAGTAAGTAAAAACAAACGTAATAACATTTTGTAATGTTTTTCATAAACTACATTAAGGAGTAGTTATGAAAAATGAAATTAGTATAAATGAGGTTTTACCAATTATAAATAAAATTAATATAATTGATTTGCGTGATCCTTTTTCTTATAATATATCTCATATTAATAATTCAAAAAATATTTCTATTAAAGATATTTTACAAAGTCCAGATAAATATTTAAATAAAGCTAATTTATATTATATGTATTGTGATTTTGGAAAAAAATCTTATGAACTAGTAAAATATTTAAATAGAATTGGTTTTGATTGTATTAGTATAATAGGCGGTTTTAATTCTTATTATAAAACTGTGAATCAAAATAATATATCTTGACATTTCAATTATAATTATAGTATAATTAAATCAATTCAGGTGATAAGAACAAAGTAATATTGAAATTGTTTTATAGCGAGTCTATGTAGGGTGTAAGATAGATAAACAAATAATATGAATAACAGTCTTTGATGAGTCTAATGCAAAGTTAGACCGGTGCTTACGTTATAAGCCTATGAGTTTATTAGGATGGTACCACGGCTTTTCGTTCCTAGCGAAAGGCTTTTTTTATTAGGAGGAATATATGCAAATAAAAGAAATAAAAGAAAATTATGAAAAATTACTTGGGAAAAAAGTTAATTTAAATGGGTGGATTAAAAATCATAGAAAACAAAAAAATTTTGGTTTTATAGATTTATCAGATGGTTCAAGTTTTAAAAATTTACAAATAGTATATGATGAAGCTATAGAAAACTTTGATGAAGTTCAAACATTTAAACATGATAGTTCGATTAATATTGAGGGTATAATAATTAAAAGTGAGGGTAAAAATCAAGTTTTTGAAATTAAAGCTGAAAGTGTGAATTTACTTGGGGATAATACCGAGGATTATCCAATGCAACCAAAAAGACATTCTATGGAATTTTTAAGAGAACAAGCTTATTTAAGACCTAGAACAAATCTTTTTAGAGCAGTTTTTAGAATTAGAAGTACAGCAAGTTTTTTAATTCATGAATATTTTCAAAATAGAAACTATGTTTATTTAAATGCACCAATAATTACAGCAAGTGATGCAGAAGGTGCTGGTGAAATGTTTAATGTTACAATATTAGATTATAATAATCTTCCAAAAGATGAAAATGGTAATGTAGATTATTCTAAAGATTTTTTTGAAAGTAAAGCAAACTTAACAGTATCTGGACAATTACAAGCTGAAACTTTTGCAACATCATTTGGTAGAACTTATACTTTTGGACCAACATTTAGAGCAGAAAATTCCAATACTAAAATACATGCGGCTGAATTTTGGATGATTGAACCAGAAGTAGCTTTTGCTAATCTTGATGATATTTTAGAAGTAGAAGAAGATGTATTAAAATATGTAATTAATGGTATATTAGAAAAATGCTCAGATGAAATGAAATTTTTAGATTCTTTTGTAAAAAAAGGACTTATTAAACAACTTAAAGAAGTTGCTAATTCTTCATTTGCTCGTATTACTCATAAAGAAGCTATTGATATATTGATTAATTCTGGTAATAAATTTGATTTTAAACCAGTTCAAGGTGAAGATTTAGCTAAAGAACATGAAAGATATTTAACTGATGAATATTTTAAAAAACCAGTATTTGTAACTGATTGGCCAAAAGATATTAAAGCATTTTATATGAAAGTAAATGGAGATGGAAAAACAGTTGCAGCAGCTGATTTACTTGTACCTTTTCTTGGAGAGTTAATTGGTGGATCACAGAGAGAAGAAAATTATGATGTACTTAAAAAACGTATGAATGATATGAATGTTGATGTTTTAGAATTAGAATGGTACTTAAATTTAAGAAAATATGGTACTTGCGTTCATTCTGGATTTGGTATTGGTTTTGAACGTCTATTAATATATTTAACTGGTATTGAAAATATTAGAGATGTAATTGCATTTCCAAGAACTCCAGGTTCTTGTGAATTTTAATGAATAAAAAATTAAAAGATGAGCATTATATTACTGGAGGTAATGAAAATGAAAAAATTTATGCTTGTCTTTTTTGCTAGTATTTTATTAGTAGGATGTATGACAAATACAAATAATCCTAAAAAAGAAGTTGAAAATTTATTTTATAAATATCAAACTTTGGATAATGAAATTATAAAGCAAATAGACTTAGTTCTTTCAGATGAGGCAAATTTAACAGATTTACAAAAATCTCAATATGAAGCAATAATAAAAAAGAATTATAGAGATTTAACTTATGAAATTAAAAATGAAACTATTGATGGAGATAAAGCTATTGTTACAGCAGAAATAACTGTTTATAATTATGGTAGTGTTATTAGTGATATGCAAAATTTAAAAGATACAAATGATGAATCTTATTATAATGAAGAAGGTATATTTGATGAATCATTGTATAATACAGATATTTTAGATAAATTAGAAAATACTGATGAAAAAGTAACATACACAGTTGATATTAATCTTACTAAAATAGATAACAATTGGGTATTAGATTCATTAGATAAAACTACTAGACAAAAAATTAGTGGAACTTATAAAGGAGAAAACAATTAAAAATATTTTTTATATTAATATGAAAAAACATATTTAAAACTAAAAAAGCGTTGATTATATATCAATGTTTTTTTGTAATTTATTTTTGTATATGCAATATAGTTTAATAGGTGATTAATTTGAAAAAAATAATAATTGGAATACTATGTTTTACGTTTTTAACTACTTATTTATCAGCAATAAGTAGTGATTCTATTGTAGCAATTGAACAAGATAGTGGTAGAATACTTTATGCTAAAGATGAAAATGAGATTAAATTAATCGCAAGTATTACAAAAATAATGACAGCAATAATAGCTTGTGAATCAGGTAAATTAGATAATAAAGTTACAATTAATGATTCTGTTTTACAATCGTATGGTTCAGGTATATATATAGAACCTGGAGAAATTATGACTCTTAGAAATTTAACTTATGGATTAATGCTTAGAAGTGGTAATGATGCAGCTTTAGCTATTGCAGATTATATTGCAGATGATGAAAAAGAATTTGCAAAATTGATGAATAAAAAGGCTAAAGAAATAGGTATGACAAATACTTTATTTAATAATGCTAGTGGCCTTGATGAAGAAACTAAAAATACATCAACTAGTTTAGATATGTCTAAATTAATGGCATATGCTCTTAATAATCCAGATTTTACTATAATAACAGGTACTAAAAAACATGTAGTAAAAACAAACTATAAAACTTATGTATGGCATAATAAAAATAGACTTTTAAATGAATATAAATATGCAACTGGTGGAAAAACTGGATATACGAAAAAAGCACTTAGAACCTTAGTTACTAGTGCAAATAAAAATAATATGAATTTAATTATTACAACTTTAAATGATCCAAATGATTTTACTAATCACAAAAATATATATGAAGAACTATTTAATAAATATAAATCTTATTTAATTTTAGATAAAAATAATTTTAAAGTAAAAGATGATACTTATTATAGTGATTTATATGTTATTAATTCTTTTTATTATCCTTTAAGTAATGATGAATTAGATAGTATTACTTTAAATATAAATTTAGAAAAAATTAAAAGATATAAAGATGATCAAAAAGTAGGTACTGTAGATGTATTATTTAAAGGTGATGTAGTTCATACAGAAAAAATTTATGCTACCGGTAAAAAGATGAAAAAAACTTTTTGGGATAAGTTCATGGAGATATTTAAATGATAAATAAAATATGGGCATACTTAATAATAATTCCAATTATATTTTATATCATGTCAAATAATCTTGAAGGACTTAATAAAGAAATAATTGAAAGTGGAAGTAGTGCACTTTCTTTAATTATGAAAATATTTCCACTTATGGCACTTTGGACAGGTCTTATGGAAATAGCTAAACAAAGTGGACTTATGGAAAAATGTGCTCAACTACTTAATCCAGTACTTTCTAAATTATTTCCAGAAATACCCAAAAATCATGAATCTTTATCTTTAATTGCCTCTAATGTAATTGTAAATATTTTTGGTCTTGGTTCTGCTGCAACTCCCTTTGGTTTAAAAGCAATGAAATCTCTTCAAAAGTTAAATAAAAATAAAAATGAAGCAAGTAGAAGTATGTGTACATTTATTATTTTAAATACGAGTGGAGTTACACTAATACCAACTACAGTAATAGCACTTAGAACAAGTTTTGGAAGTAGTAATCCAACAGCAACAGTATTTATTTCAATAATTGTAACAACACAAGCATCAATTTTTGCACTAATATTAGATAGATTACATTATATAAGGAGAAATAAATGACATATATTTCTAATTTAATAATACCAATAATGGTACTAGGTGTTGTATATCATGGACATATAAAAAAAGTTAATGTTTATGATGTATTTGTAAGTGGTGCTAAAGAAGGAATAAGTATTGCTATTTCAATTTTTCCATATTTACTTGGCATGATTTTTGCAATAAATATTTTTACTAATAGTCATCTTTTAGAATATTTTTTTGAAAACATATTAAATGCTGTATTTAATGTAAATATACCTTCACAAGTAGGACTTTTAGCAATCTTAAGACCAATTTCAGGTTCATCATCACTTGTAGTTTTTAATAATATTATGGAAAATTTTGGTCCAGATTCTTTTTATGGATATTTATCATCTGTTATACAAGGGTCTACTGAAACAACTCTTTATGTTCTAACACTATATTTTGGTTCAGTTGGAATAACTAAAATTAAACATTGTTTTTATACTGGAATTTTAACTGATATACTTGCAATTATACTTTCTATAATTTTTATAAACTTTTTTTTCTAATATATGCTATTATATAAAGGTAAGGAGACTAACTATTATAAGTCAAGTCCTTTTTTAAAGAAATATTTATATTGGAAATATTCCACGCCAAAAGCCTTCAAAATAAACATTTTTTTTGAAGGTAGAATTTGATTATTTATTCCAATTTCCTTTTGACAAGCATGCGATAAAGCTACAAGATGTGCTTTACCTTCTAAACGTTTTTTAGTGTAGTAATCATAAAATTGTGGGTTATATATAATTATTGTATTTGCGACATTCATTAATGTATAACTTAAATGTCCGCTTCCACGTTTTACCATTTTACCTTTATGAGAAATTGTTCCTGATTGTATTACACTTGGTTCGAGTCTGGCAAATGCAAGCATGTTACTTGGAGTATTAAAATTATATATATAGCCAAATTCAGAAACTATAACTGCTGCTGATATTTCTCCAATACCTGGTATTGTTAAAATTGGGGAATTTAGTTCTTTAATAATTGTAGAAATTTCTTTATCTATTAATTGAATTTTAGAATCTGTTTCTAGATATAAATCGATAAGAGTATGTAATTCAAATTCTAGTATTTTGTTTGATTTTTTTGAT
>JBKEDG010000093.1:0-10709 GCA_047975285.1 Bacilli bacterium
AAAAAGGTTGTCCCTATGATAATGCAGTAGCCGAAGCAGCGTATAAAATTATAAAAACAGAATTTGCATATGAAAGAATATTTAATGATTTAGAAGAATTAAAGAAGGAACTTTCAGAATATGTTCTATGGTATAACTATAAACGCATTCATAGATCATTAAATTATATAACTCCTGTTGAGTACAGATTAAAAAAGGCTAATGCAAGCTAAAGAAGACGCAGTAATAGAGAAGGATTGGCTTTTATACCGCGAAAGCATATTTATTTTGAGTGGCTCCTCTGGTATACTCTTGTGCCGAAAGTAGTTATGATAGGCTTATTTTCGGCAAAGATTGGGAGTCTAGAGGGGCAGAGGCTCAAAGTAAATATGACCGTGGAATAAATGCGGAATACTTGTTTGTATCACATAATTTATATTTTGATTTATCATATATAACCTAATAAAAATTGTTCAAAAAAGTATAGACAAACCATTTTTAGAGATAAAGTTTTGATGAAAAATTCATTGAGTAGTAAAGTGAGGAAACCGAAACTTTTTACTCGATCTGATATTGAATCGAATATAGTTAAGTTCCCAGCAATAGTAAAACCGCGCACTTTTGCAGCTAGTAGAGGAGTATGTGTAGTAAGAAATCAAGAAAAGTTGTTAAAAACTATATATAATAAAACTCTCGACTACAATAGAGATTCTTCTGATACAATTGATGATATTGAAGTAGAAGAGTTTATTGATGCCGATATTTATCATATTGACGATTTAGTACATAAAGTAGATATTTTATTTTGTGTTACATCTAAATATACAGGCTCTTGTTGTAATTCTGAATTTGGTGAAGTGTTATCTTCTATAACGGTAGAAAGTGCTTTACAGGTAAATGCGCTAGATTTTGCAAAGAAAGTGAATAATGATTTAAATATACCCGATGGTGCCTTTCATTAAGAATGTTTTTTAAAGGATAACGAGTTCATTTTTTAGAAATTGCAATAAGAACAGGTGGAGGAGACATAGTGCCAGCTATTAAAGCGGCAACAGGTGTAGACTTATTCATAGAACATGTAAAACTTCAGTTGGGTATAGTACCTGAAATGGCTTATACAGTTTACAAATTTTTCGGTTGGATAACTTCCCAGTAACTTCCCAGTGCTACATGATTCCAAACAAGAAAAATATGTAAAAAGGATTTATATGCCTAGTTCTAAAATTGAATCACTAATGTGCAACATTTGTTCACTACAATAATTCACTTGGTAGATTTATTTTTGTATCAAATGATAGAGCTCAGATAGAAAGAGATATTGAGTCATACAGAAATGAATATAAAGTAGAACTAAATGAGGAAGAACTAAAAATAACGTAATAAATTATTTACTGACTTTAGTTTAAAGAATATTATATATATGTCGGTGACCTGCATAAATAAGACCTCTTATTTACTACATCAGGTATAGATGAAGTAATAAAATATACATTTTGCTCTAATTTCAATTAGGAAGTAATTTGATAAATAAGACAACTATTAGTATTCTATATTGACCAGGTGGTATTGCAATAATTGATAGTTCAGATAAATGACCTTATTAAAAAATTCTAAATTTGATGTAAAACGAATAAATTAAAAGGGTATGGCTATTAACTAACGGTAGATCGGTTACTAAAAAAGCTACTGTCATGCTTGGTTAACTAAAATGAGAAATACTAAAATTTATTGTCAAAGAATGAAAAGATATAGTTGGAGAATTTACTTCTAGGTGTGATAATCAGAGTATGCATTACAATCTTATTATAGCAATCCGTAAACACAATATTATTCTAAATAGCAATAATGTAGATATCTAATGAAGGAATTACGTTGAGTAGGATGAATTGTGTAATGTTGCTTGCACTAGCATATTTTTATCCAAAGAGATAAATATATTACTTACTTTAGAGATAATCAAAATGGTCTAATTTTAATAAGTAGTTAAATAAATATAGTAGGTACAGGTATATTTTAGAAGAAAGAAGAATAGGATAAGCTATTATTTTATAAAAAAAGCGCACTCTAATAAAGATATACCAAAATCTAGCATAGAGTTATTTGTTTTATGCAGATTGATGAACTCTAAATAGAAATAAAAGGAGAGTTGATAAATGTATGATTGTTCAAAAGAATCTAATAAATTTTATAGAACAAAGGTTGTGTTACCAGCAAAGGAATAAAATGAATTAAGGAAAAAGCGAAAATTAAATATCAAGAGATTAAAGGATGGATTGTTAGAATATAACGAAGAAAAAAATAAAGATTATAAAATTGCTGAGGAAAGAATTCAAGGTGGCATAGCTATGCACACTATTGCACAAAATGACAAAAGTGATTATGATATAGATGTTGGTATAGTATTTGAAACAGATAACCTCAATAGTTTAGAGCCTCTTGCAACCAGAAATATAGTTGCAAACGCATTAGAAAGAAAAACTAGACAATTTGCAGAAGAACCTGAGGTAAAAAAAGTTGTGTACGTTTAAAGTATAGCTAAACAGGTTATTATGTGGATTTTGCCATTTTCAAAAGATATAAAGAGTATTCAGATAATGATGAATATACTTACGAACATGTTGGTTCAGGGTGGTCAGTTAGGCATATTAAGGCACTAGAAGAGTAGTTTAAGGTAGAAATAAAAAATTCAGGAGATGAATTGAGGAAAGTTATTAGATTATCAAAAATGTTCTGCAAATCAAGAGAAGATTAGGCGAACATACCAAGTGGTTTAATTCAAACCATCTTAAGTTCCAAAAAAATTAGGAAATTTGCAGTAGAAAATGGTGAAGATGAATTTAAAGAAATATATATTTATTTAAATAACCGTGGCTTATTAAGCCAAGCCGGCTACTTCATAGGGATTAAGTTTAATCATAGATACGACGAAATTTTAAAACATATGCTTATTAATAGCAGTATTCCAGATACTGAGCAAAATAAAAATAATTGGATCAAAAAAGATACATATGAATTTATTTTAGTTGAGGTATACGAAACCAAGAATATACAATTCATTAAGGAAATTTTAATTCCATTTATTCAATTACCTACATCTGATGGCAAAAATTTAATAAGATACATACAAGAAAATAATCATATGATTTTTAGTTTGGATTTTGTAGAAGAGTTTTTATATGAGAATTATATACTATAATAATTATATTAATGATATAAGTTTTGATGAATTGCCGTTCTAAAAGTACATTATGTATTTGTAATACATCAGTAATATTATATAATATAAAAATATATGGTGGTTTATTATGTGTTTGACATGTCTGCCTATATTAGGTAAATTAATTTTCATTTGAAAATATTATAATATTTTAGTGAAATTCAACCTTTAGAGAAAGAAGAATGTATATGTCTAGAAAATTAAATATTCTACTTGTTGATGATGAAGTACTGGCACTTAATTACCTAGAAAAACTAATTGACTGGAATGAACATGGGTTTAACATAGTAGATAAAGCCACAAACGGAAAAGACGCACTGGAATTATATAAAAAATATAATCCTGAAATTATTATATCTGATATAAAAATGGCGAAAAGTGATGGAATAGAATTAACAGAAAATATTAAAAAAATAAATTCGGATGTAGTTATTATTTTGCTATCAGCCTATAAGGATTTTGATTACGCAAAAAAAGCGATTGAGTTTGGTGTGGAAAATTATATTATTAAACATGAGTTAAGCCCTGAATTATTAATAAGTCAATTATTAGATGTGAAAAACAAACTCTTTGAATACAATGAAAAGGAAAAAATATATCAAAAATATTTTTTGAGCCAGCTTATTTATAATAAAAGCAATATGAATAAGGAAATTTCAAATTTGAGTAGCAGATTTTGTGTGATATTTGTTCATAGAAATAGCACCTACAGAAATGGAGGGTTTCATGTAGAGAACCTGGAAATGGATGACTCTAAAAAATTTGAAGTTTTACATGAAGGTGAAGACAATCAAATTTTACATTATATTTCTGAAGTGAAAATAACAGAAAACAATTTACTTATATTATATGAAATAAAAAATAGTTCTAGTAAAAATCTAATAAATACATCAATATATCAAAAATCTAAAGAAATAATAAATACACTAAAAAGGGATAATATAGAAAATATTAATTTAGTATATAGCGAAGAAATAAAACGAGAAAATATAAGTTCTACATTTCAAAAAATGTCAAATCAAATTAGACATTCAGCTTTTTGGAAATATGGAAAAATTAAAAACTTGTGTAGTTTCAAAAATGAAGAAGCTGAACAGGATAATTACTGGATTGAATATATTATAAAAATTGAAAATAATATATATAATATTGGCGATGAATATAAAGAAACAATAAAAGAATTGTTCAAGAAAATAGTACTTAATCAAAATTCATCTAAAGAAGTTCTTCAATCACTAGAATCTCTACTTAAAAAAATTGAAGGTATTGAATCTATTGATAGGCCGATTTTTTCTGAAAATATTTATAAAATAGAAGAAATAGAGAATTATTACATTTCTTGTTTTGAGAATATAAATTTAAAAATTAATGAGATTGGCAATAATTATTCAGCGGCAGTTTTAAAAATGATAAGATATATACGCAGAAACTACAATAATGATATTACACTAGAAACATTGGGTAAAAAATTTGATAAAAATGGAATTTATTTAGGAAATATATTTAAGAAAGAAACGGGAATTAATTTTTTGAAATTTTTGACAAATATAAGGATTGAAGAAGCAAAAAAATTGCTGGAAACTGGAGATTATAATATTGCAGAAGTAGCAGAAAAAGTTGGATACAAAACAAGTCAATATTTTAGTCAGATTTTTTCGAAATCAACAGGCAAAAAACCTCAGGAGTATAAAAATGGAAAGAAAGAGTAAAGGAAAGTCAAAGCTAAAGTGGCGAATTTTGCGTAATGTTTCTGTAATAATTACTTTATCAATGCTAATAAGTAGCTTTATTGGATTCATATATTTTAATAGGGTAGTAAGAGATCAAAAACGTGCAGATGAAATATATAACCAAGATCAAGTTATAAATCAAATTAACTTCATAACAGAAGACATTGAAAGCTTTGCCAAAAGTATTATAGTAGATGAAACTTTACAAGAAAATATAAAAATAAATACTTTTGAAAATGAATTTGATAAAGTGCGAATTTTTGATTATGTTTCAAAAAGACTAACCTTTTATAACGGCTTAAGAACTTATATTGCAGGTTCATTTTTAGAAACGGAAGATGGTAGAAAATACAGTAACAACTTAACAGACTACAAGGCACTGGATAATAAATTTAATAAAACAGAAATAAATGAATATATAGAAAATAATGATGCGTATTCAAGTCCATATTTTAGTGAAGAAGCATGGATTAATACACCTGTTATTGCCTATAAAACTAAAATATGGAAACTAAATGGTTTCGGTAAGCCACAGGGCACATTATATTTAGAAATATACTTAGATTATTTTCTAAATATAATCGAATTATATAGCACAAAGTATGACAATGTAGTTTTAATTGGGAGTAATAATGAAGTACTTTTTAGTAAAGACTTAGATAATAAAATTACTGATTATTTAAAAAACAATAAAGAAACATTTCATTTAGAAAATGGTTATTTAATTAAAGGTAATATAGATAAAAATGGTTGGACTCTTTATACACTAATTTCTAATGATTATTTATGGGAGCAGAGCAAATTTGTTTTTGAATTCTTTTTAATTACTTTTTTTATTTCACTTTTATTAATTTTATTTAGTATATCAAAAATATTAAATAGTATTATAAAGCCTATTACAAAGCTTTCATATGCAATGAGCAAAAATACCTTTAATGAAATGATAAGTATAGGTAAAACAAATACAGGTGACGAAATAGAAACCCTCTACGAATGTTATCAAAATATGATTTTAGAAATACAAAGAGGAATTGAAGACAGAATAGAAAGTGAAAAATTAAAAAAAGATATGGAGTTAGAAATAATGATTTCTCAAATTAATCCACATTATCTTTATAATATTTTGAACACAATTGTTTATTTATCATCTGATAGTAGAAATGAAGATGTAGTTAAAGTCACAAAATCATTAATGTATTCTTTGCAAGCAACAATAAATCTTGGTGAACATAATATTGAAACTTCCATTAAAGATGAATTGGAGTTAACAAAATGCTATATAGAAATCCAAAGATATAGATATCCAGAAATGTTTGATATTGAAATAAAATGTGAAGATAATATTTTAGACTTTAAAATATTAAAGACGAGTATTCAACCGCTTGTAGAAAATGCAATTATACATGGAATTTTATCTTCCGATAGAAAAGGGAAAATAAATATATTTATAAATATAGTCAATGAAAATATAAAAATAGCAGTAAAAGATAATGGCATTGGTATAGAAGAAGATATACGAGAAGCTTTTATAAAGAAAGAAAAAAATAAATATATTGATGGCGATAGAAAACATATTGGCATAAGCAATATACGTGATCGTATTGAATATTTATATGGCACAGAATATAAAATGGAAATTAATAATATTGAACATGGTACAGAAGTTGTACTTACTTTACCTATCATAGAATAGATTAAATCTCGAAGTGATGTAAAAATCAGTTCGAGATTTTTTTATGGAAAAAGTATTTTGATTTGGCAAAATTAAATGTTCTTTTGGAAGAATTTGCCCGCATATTATTGCGGTTCTAAAAAATATATTTTGCAAACAAAAAATATATTTTGTTACATAGAAAAGCAAAAAAAATATTGATATTATATATTTATAGAATGTTGAGTTAAATAGGAGGAACAAAATGAAGAGAAAAATATTAGCATCTTTAACATCTGTAATTTTATGTTTCAATCTTGTTGCTTGTGGCGGAGGAGAAGAAGCTGAACGTAGTGGCGAAATAGGTACAGCAGACCAAAGCGCAAGCGAAGTAAGCTATGATGAACCACTACCTGAAGACTATGAAGGAACATTAACAATCTGGGGTTGGGACGATCCATATTATAATGCTATAACTGCAGGGTTTAATGAGTTGTATCCAAATGTAACTTTTGAATATACACCTATGGCAAATGGTGATTCATTACAAAAATATCAAACGGCAGTTGCATCAGCTACAGAACTTCCTGATCTTCCATGGGCTATTGTTGACTCAAGAGCTAAACTTTTTGAATTGGATATGTGGGAAGACCTGTCAGCTGAACCATATAATTTTGATATAAACGATGTATATGATTACACTCACCAAAAGCTATTAAACTCTGCCAGTGAAGTGTGTGGGATTGAACAAAACCTTTCTCCGGCGGGTTATGCCTATAGAAAAGATTTAGCACTAGAATACTTAGGGACAGATGATCCAGAAGAACTAGAAGCAATGCTTTCTACATGGGACGACTTCGCTGCAAAAGGTGCAGAGGTTTACGAAAAAAGTGGCGGAACAGTATTTATGTTGCAAGGCCCTTCAGATGCTCAACAATTTGCACGTGAACAAGACGGTAAATCATGGATTGAAGGTGATGTAATAAAAGTAACAGATGCTATAAGAAATTCATTGGAAATTGCTGTAGAATTACGTGATAATAACGCAACTGATAATTTAGAAGCTTGGTCACCTGCGTGGTATGCATCATTTGGCGAAGGTAAACATATATTTACTGGTTGTGCTACATGGTCAGTTCCTTTTAACATAGAACCAAATGATCCAGAAGGTGAAACAACAGGTCATTGGGCGTTAATGAGTGCTCCAGGTGGAAACATAAGTTGGGGTGGTACAACTACGGGTATATCTAAAACATGTGAAGATAAGCGTTTAGCATGGGAGTTTATAAAATATTCACATCTATCTACAGAAGGTGCAGAAGTTTTAAATAGTATCGGATACTTAACAAGTGCTAAACAACCATATATTGATAATCCAGATTTAAAAGTTGTAAAAAGCCTTTGGTTTGGCGATCAGGATTTAGGAGTGGTTTACTTTGATGAAATTATTCCAGAAATAAAGCCTAGAGCAATGAATATAGATGATAACATAATACACGAAACATTAAATCTAGTAACTACATCATTAAATAATGACAGTAGCATGACGGCAGATGATGCTGTAGCTCAACTTGAGGAAGAATTAGAAATTAGGCTTCCTGATTATAATATTGAGTAGAGATATGGGGGCTGGTAACAGCCCATTTTTTTACGATTAATGGGAGGAATTATGAGTATAAAAAAGAAAAAAACTTTAGCAAAATGGCCAATAATATTTCTATCACCATATTTTATATTTTATTTTGCGTTTTTTATATTTCCAACAGCATATTCATTTTTTATAAGTTTAACAGATTGGGATACTATAAAGGGAGTAGACAATAGACATTTTGTAGGTTTTGCCAATTACTTAAAAGTTATAACAAATGATAAATTATTTTGGAAATCCATGGGCAATACATTCATGTTTATGATAATTTATATCCCTATATTAATTATGGGTGGTATTGCATTAGCTGTATTATTATATAAATTAACTAAAACAAGAAGATTATTTCAAACTATAAATGTTCTACCATACATAACAACACCTGTTGCCATAGGTATGATATTCTCATTTATGTTTGATTGGTCTACAGGGATCGTAAACAATCTCTTAATAAATAGTGGATTAATTGCAGAGGGTGTTAACTGGCTAGGTGCACCAAATACAGCTAGATTTGTAGTTATATTGTTAATTGTGTGGAAAAACATAGGTTATTATTTGCTTATTTATTTAGCTGCATTATCTACAGTTCCAGAAGAAATATTGGAGGCTGCAAGAGTAGACGGTGCCAATAGTAGACAAATATTTTTCCGTATTACCTTTGCCTACTTAAAACCTATAACTATATTTCTAGTTATTACTAGTATTATTAGTGGTTTTCAACTATTCGAAGAACCGTTTTTATTATTTTCAACTATTAACTCACCTTTAGGTGGACCAGAAAGATCTTGCCTTACAGCAATGATGTATTTCTACGACCAAACTTTTAAAAGCTCAACTGCTCTTGGTTATGGTGCAGGTATTTCATATACTTTATTTATTATTATTTTAATAGTAAGTGGTTCAATTTCAAAAATTACAAATAAAAAGGAGGAAAATTAGATGAAAAAATTAAATAAGTTTCTTTATGTAATTCCATTAATAATAATTTCTACCGTATCTATAGTCCCTTTTTATTTTATTATATCTATGGCTACCCATACTACTAGCGAAATTTATAGAACTGAAATTTTCTTACCTGGTAGTGTATTGATAGATAATTTCACAACCATTATAAGTGGAGGGTTTTTAAAGTATTATTGGAATAGTTTTTATACATCCCTAATATCTGCCATATTTAGTCTTTTTGTAACCCTTATGGCTTCCTACGGTTTATCAATTTATAAGTTTAAATCTCGTGATTTTGTAACAAGGGTAATTGTGGCAAGTATGATGATACCTGCACAAATAGGTCTTTTAGGTTATACTGTAGAAATGAAGAACCTAGGACTTATGAATACTCATTGGCCATTAATTTTCACATGGCTTGCCAGTGCATATGGAGTTTATTTTGTGTCTCAATTTATTAAAACATCGTTGCCGAAGGAATTAATTGAGAGTGCAAGAATAGATGGTAGTGGTGAATTTAATACATTCATTAAGATCGGGATACCAATGGTTAAACCAGCAATTGGCACACAATTTATGTTAATATTTTTATGGTCATGGAATAATTTTATGATGCCTAGCATTGTTTTAACAAATAGCAAAAAATTTACTATCCCTCTTGGTATACAAACTCTAGCTACTGCATATACACAGAATTGGGGTGCTAGAGGTGCTGCCTTGGCACTTTCTGTTATACCTATGTTGATTATTTTTGCTTTTGGTTCAAAATATTTTATAAAAGGTTTAGCATCAGGAGCGGTTAAAGGATAATTTTAAAATTCAGGAGGTACTATGAAAGGTATAATATATGGTGGTGACTATTACCCAGAGCAATGGTTAGATAGCCCAGAAATTTTAGAAAAAGATATTGAGTTCTTGAAAAAAGCAAAGATGAATGTAGTATCCATAGGTGTTTTTTCATGGTCTGTATTAGAGCCAAAAGAAGGAGTATTTGAGTTTGATTGGTTAGAAAAAATAATAAATAAACTTTATGAAAACGGCATATCTTCAATGCTTGCCACGCCCTCTGGGGCAAGACCAAAATGGCTATCAGATAAATATCCGGAAGTACTACGAGTAAATAATGATAGAAGTAAAAACTTATTTGGTGCAAGGCACAACCATTGCTATACGTCGCCAAAGTATAGAGAAAAAGTAAATACAATAAATAGTAAGTTGGCAGAACGATTTTCAAAAAATCCAGCTGTGTTTATATGGCATATTTCCAACGAATACGGCGGAGAATGTCACTGTGATAAATGCCAAGGTGCTTTCAGAAAATGGTTAAAAGAAAAATACGGCACAATTGAAAATTTAAATAGTAAATACTGGTCATTATTTTGGAGTCATAAATATGATGATTTTGATCAAATAGAAAGTCCATCAACATTAGGTGAAATGGCAGTTCATGCTTTAAATTTAGATTGGAAAAGATTTGTTACATATCAAACAGCAGATTTTTTAAAGTATGAAATTAATTCATTGAAGCAAAGTGGGGCA
>JBKEDG010000094.1:0-44512 GCA_047975285.1 Bacilli bacterium
AACAAATTATAGAAAATTCAAGAACATTAGTAAATGAAATTGAAAAGAAGTATAATAAAGATTTTAGTGCTAGTGAAGTAGAAGAAGTAAAAGTAACAAAAAATAGTAAGTATAATTATGACATAAAAGTTACTCACTCTGTAAAAAGAACTACAAATAAAGAAATAGCATTTACAAAGGAAACAAAGAAAGATGATAGTAAGTTTAATGATTATAAAGAAGTAACACAAAAGGGAAAAAACGGAAGTGAAACAGTTATAATGGATATTAATTATATTAACGGTTCATATGAAGATAGTGCTAATGATATAAAGTTAGTAGATGCAACAAAGGAAGTAACAACAGTAGGAACAAAAGCAAAACCACAAACAAATAATAGTTATAATAATGGGTATAGCAACAATTGGAATAGTAGTAATGGTGGTTATAGTGGTGGAAGTAGTAATAAAGGTAATTCAAGTAGTAGTTCCAATAGTGGTAGCAGTAAACAAAAAGCGTGGACATGGGGTATAGATGTTTATCAAGGTGAATTTTTATATGACCCTACAAAAACACCATACGGAAGTGAATACGATTGTTTAATGGCAGTATCAGATTATAGATATGCAAATAATATTAATGGAAGTTATGCTTGTTGGTACAGATAAAAAATAGGAGGTAATATGAAAAATAAAATAAAAGTAATTGGTAGTGTTACTATGGTAGCACTTTTTTTATTGTCAATATTCAATATTGAGATGAAAACAAATGAGGTAAAAGCAAAAAGCGATGAAACATTTACATTAATAGAAGAAGAAAAGTTTAATTTAAAACAGTTTGAAAACGGTAAGTTAAGGACTAGTGAAGGTGCAATGAAAATACCAAATCCATATGGAGGAGATAGTTTTGCAATCAATGGTGGAGGACATATAAACGTATATAAAGCACCACCATCAGTAAAATTTAGTAATGTATATGGAAGCGAGAGTGGACTTACATTTGCCACTTACGCTGATTACATAGCCTATTGTATTGAACCAGGGCACGTTCACGGCAGCGGAACAATCACAAGTGATGTTGGTAAGGTTGCATTGAGTGATATAAATAGTGTTAAAGTAGGTAAATGGGCAAGGGCTGCTGATTACTTTATGGCAGTAGACCCAGCATATTGGGGTGAATATATGGGAGTTGCTCAAGATAAGATATGGGCAATAACTGGAAGAACTAATACGGGAAGTAGTATAAGCCAAACATATTATAATCGTGTAGAACATTATTATAATGTCCTTAATAATAAAAACTCAGTAACAGCAAATATCCCAAGTGAGATGTATGTTGGTAAAACTTATGATATCACAGTAAAGAATGGTAAAATCTATAATGATATAGAAAAACTTAATAATAACTTTGATATTAAATTAGCAAATAATCCAATTAATAATGATAGACTTAATTTAGATGTAGTTTATACAATCACACCAAAAACACACGGTGATTTTGCAATTAAATTTTGGAGTGAACCAAAAGGGACACAATTTAAAGCCCAATATATTTATGGTTCATATCAAGACCTATTTATTGGACAAGCAATTGACCCAAGTTTAAATTTATAACATTTAAAAATATTGCTCTCTACACTATTTAATGATTATATAGATTTTTTTACTATCAGACATTTGACTATATTTTAGGAGTAATCTGTATATATAACAATGTATAAATTTTTTAGAATATGCTAATATGTATATTCATTGTTTAAATTATAATGAAGCATGATAATATTGTTAGTATGTAAGTGTTTTCCTATAAATAAATATACTAATTTTATGTTGTTCAATTGTGGTAAAACACTTTAAATTAATGGAGATATGTAATATAATATATTTAGAGATTACATAGGAGGTATGAAATGATAAATAAAGAGAGACTAGTGAAAAATTTTGTTGATATGGTTAGTATTGATAGTGAAAGTGGTAATGAATATAATATGCAAGAATTTTTAAAGAAATACTTAGCAAATTTAGGCTTTGACGTTAAGCAAGATAAAGCAGGAGAGTCTTTTGGGTCAAATGCTAATAATGTAATTGCTACAAAATCAGGATTTGGAGATCCAGTAATTTTATCAGCTCATATGGATACTGTTACACCTGGGAATGGAGTTGAAGTTCATATTGACGGAGATATTATTTCTTCTAAAGGAAATACCATACTTGGCGGAGATGATAAAGGTGGAATAGCTACTATTATTGAGGCTGTAGAATCAATTTTAGAAAGTGGAGAAAAGCATCCACCATTGGAAATCGTCTTTACAGTTGGTGAAGAAGGGGGATTAAATGGGTCTAAAAACTTGGATTACAGTTTAATAAGTGCAAAAAAAGCTATTATATTTGATACAGGTGGTGAAATTGGAACAATTATTACTAGTGCTCCAGGACAAAATATTTTAAATGTTAAAGTGAAAGGAAAGCCTGCTCATGCAGGAATAGAACCAGAGGCAGGAATCAGTGCTATTTATGTTGCATCACACGCTATTTCAAGAATGAATTTGTTTAGAATAGATGAAGAAACTACTTGTAATATAGGAATGATTAATGGTGGAGTTGCTACTAATATTGTTACTGCTGAAGTTGATATTGTTGCTGAAGTTAGAAGTTTAGATGAAAGTAAATTGGAAGCTCAAACTGAACATATAATAAATATGTTTGAAAAAACTGCTACTGAATTTAATGCTCATGTTGATATAGAAGTACGCAAGGCGTATAATCCGTTTAAAATTAGTGATTCAAATGATTTTCTAGCTAGTTATATTAAAGCTACAAAAGATTGCGGTTTTGAGGCAATTGTTCAAAGTACTGGTGGTGGAAGTGATGCCAATAATTTTAATGAAAATGGTATTGTAGCACTAAATGTTTCAGTTAATATGTGTAAAGTACATACTACTGATGAGTATATTGCTATATCTGATATGTGTAATGCTGCTAAGATATTAAGTAATTATTTAATAAATGCTGGTAAGTAAAATACAGTAAATATAATAGAAGAGTTTTGTTGATCATACGAAGTTAACGAAACTCTTTTTATTATATTTTTCAAAAAAAATATATGAGATATTGTTTTCAAAATTTTTAAAGAATTCTATTAATAAATTTAAAAGACTAGAGTAGTTATATATAAACATCTTTACGCACATAATATTTACATATCAAAGTGTATATAATGAAGTTGCAGATAAAACTTATAAAATTATGTGCAAAATAAAGTTACATTAAAAAAGTTTGGTTTTGGAAATAATGGTTGATTTAATTCTCTATTCTAGGGAAGTAATGAAAATAAATAAAAAGTATGGTATAATGATTTTAATTAATTTTGTCTTGAAAATTTTATATTTAATAATTTATAAATAGCAAGGTAAAATATAATTTATAAAAGGGGGAAAATATTATGGAAAGAGAAAAAAAAGTTCCTAGTGCTTTAATGTCGCTTACACCAATTGTAATTATGGCTATATTGCTATTGATTGGTTCAGGAGCACTAAATAAACTGATAGGAATAGAAATCAGTTTGAAGTCAGAACCGATAATTATTATTTGTGCAGTTTTTGCTGGAATTCTTGCTTATTATTTAGGTTATTCGTGGAATGAAATGCAGGGTGCAATTGTAGAAAAAATTTCTAAAGCGCTGCCGGCTACATTAATTTTATGGAGTGTAGGTTTTCTAATTGGTGGACTTATGTTCTCAGGATCTGTACCAATGATTATATATTATGGAGTGCAATGGATAAATCCGCAATATATAATAGTTTTAGCTTTTTTACTATCAGCACTGTTATCAGTACTTACAGGGACATCGTGGGGAGCAGCTGGTACGATTGGTGTTGCAATGATGGGAATTGCTGGTGGACTTGATGTTAGTTTACCAGCTACAGCTGGTGCAGTTGTTTCTGGAGCATACTTTGGAGATAAACTTTCTCCATTATCAGATACTACAAACCTTGCTCCAATTGCAGCAGGAAGTGAACTTAGGGAACATATTAAACATATGCTTTATACGACTATACCAGCATCTATATTTGCTTGTATAATATATTTAATTATAGGTCTTAATGCTGATGTTAGTAGTTATGCTGCACCTGAGCAAATGCATAATATGACAACTCAATTAGATGAAATGTTTAATTTTAATATTTTATTATTGTTACCGTTGCTAATTGTAGTTATGGGTTCAGTATTTAAGTTACCAACAATTCCTATTATGTTAATATCAAGCTTATTATGTATCCCAATTGGAATAATTTCACACGGATTTTCAGTTCAAGACGGATTTTTATCGTTAGTTAGTGGTTTTAACGTAGAAATGACTCCATTGAACGCTGAGCCAATTTTTGAAGTTACAAGGTTAATAAATCGTGGTGGTGCGACATCTGTTACTGCTACAACAGTACTAGTATTTTGTGCAATGGGATTTGCAGGAATTATGAGTGTTAGTGGCATGCTTGATACTACACTTAGTATTATTACAAAGGGTGTAAAAACTGCAGGTGGTGTAATATTTTCAACAATTGCTTCGTGTTTTACAGTTGCATTTGTTACAGGGAGTTCGTATTTAACAATACTAATTCCAGGAGAGTTATTTAATGATGTTTATCCAAAATATAATCTTCATGCGAAAAATTTATCAAGAACACTTGAAGATTCTGGTACGGTTCTTGTACCACTGATTCCATGGTCAGCAGCAGGTGCGTATATGGCTAGTGCATTAGGTGTTAGTACAATTGAATATCTACCATGGGCGATACTAAATTGGTCAGGTATAATTATTGCAATAATTCTTGGATATACGGGAATAGGTATTGCAAAATCTGATGGAAGCATGCTTAGATGTTTAATAAAAAAAGGTGATAATAATGTATCTAATTAAGAATATTGATATATATAATCCTAATTATATTGGAAAAAAAGACATCTTATTTAGTAAAAAAATTGAAGCCATTGAAGATGAAATCTCTATTGAATTACAAGGATTAAAAATTATTGATGGTAGTGGGAAAAAATTACTTCCTGGATTTATTGATAATCATGTTCATATTACTGGGGGTGGTGGAGAAGGAAGTTTTAAAACTAGAGTCCCTGAATCAATGTTAGGGGACTTTACTAGTTGTGGTATAACAACAGTAGGTGCACTTCTTGGAACTGACGGTACGACTAGGAGTGTAGAAAACTTGATTGCAAAAGCTAAGGCGTTAAAGGAAGAAGGATTAAGTGTATTTTGTTATACAGGTAGTTATGAAATTCCAACTGTTACACTGACTGGTTCTATTAAAAAAGATATTATATTTATTGATGAGGTAATTGGAGTAAAAATAGCAATGTCTGATCATCGATCTTCAATGTTGACAAAAAATGAATTTGCAAGAGTTTCTAGTGAAGCAAGAGTTGCTGGAATGCTGAGTGGTAAGAGTGGTAGCGTATGTATTCATATGGGTGATCATGAGAATGGTTTAGAATTTTTACTAGAATTAATTGCAGAAAGTGCTCTTCCTATTAAAATTTTTAGACCAACACATGTTTCAAGAAATGAGAAACTATTTGATGATGCAATTAAATTTGCCAAATTAGGTGGATATATTGATATAACTGCAGGAAATAATCCGATTGAGTCAGTTGTCAAAACTATAGAAAATGGTGTTGATCAAAGTTTGATTACAATTAGTTCGGATGGATTTGGAAGTTACTCAGATTATGATGAAAAAGGAGAATTAATAAAAATAGGTGTTCAATCAGTAGATGTGTTATATAGTACATTTAAGAAATTAGTAAACGACGCTTCACTTGATGTTCAAGATGCTTTGAAATATTTCACAACTAATCCTGCCAATGCATTAGGTATTTCTAAGCATAAAGGATATATAAATATTGATAAAGACAGTGATTTAATAATTGTAGATAAAAGTTTAAATATTAATTATGTTTTTGCAAATGGCAAAATGCATGTAGAAAACAGTAAACAAATAATATTTGGTACATATGAAAAGTAGGAGATATCCTACTTTTTTTATACAGATAAGGGTATGTTTTTAAAAAATCATTTGACATAATACAAATAAAGTAGTATAATTTTCTTGTTCAAAATATTTAATATTAAATTTAAAATATTGAGGTGCATATGGAAATTGGGAAGAAAGTTAAAGATTTAAGGATTCAATATGGATTAACTCAAGAAGAACTTGCTTCTAGATGTGAACTGAGCAAGGGCTTTATTTCTATGCTTGAAAATGATTTGACCTCACCATCGGTTTCTACAATGCAAGATTTGTTAGAGGTATTTGGGTTAACTATGTCCGAATTTTTTATGAAGTTTGATGAAGAAGATGATATTGTTTATAAGAAAGAGGACTATTTTACTAAAGAAAATAATGAATATACGATTGAATATTTGATTGCAGATGCTCAATCAAAACAAATTGAGCCCCTCAAAGTAATATTAGCTAAAGAAGGTAAAACAGAATTGGTTTGTCCTCATGAAGGAGATATGTTTGGATATATCCTAAAAGGAAAAGTTGAACTATTTGTTAACAATAGATTATATGTTTTGAAAACAGGGGACAGTTTTTATTACTCAAAACCACATACAAACCAATATATAAAAAATCTACACAAAGCACAGAGTGAAATATTGTGGATTTCAACACCACCTGTATTCTAGGAGGAAGATAATGAAGAAAATTTTGGAAATTAAAAATGTTTCAATGAACTATTTTGGAGAAATAATTTTAAATAATATTAATTTAGATATTTATGAAAATGAATTTGTTACGTTACTGGGTCCTAGTGGTTGTGGAAAGACAACGTTATTAAATATAATCGGCGGATTTGTTAAACATAAATCAGGAAATGTAAAACTATATGATCGAGTAATTGATAACTTAAATCCCTATGATAGGGAAGTAAATACAGTATTTCAAAACTATGCATTATTTCCACATTTAAATGTGTATGATAATATTGCATTTGGATTAAAAAATAAAAATGTAAGTAAAAAAGATATTAAAAATGAAGTGGATAGTGTTTTAAAATTAGTTAAACTATCTGGGTATGAAAAACGAAATATAAAGGAACTAAGTGGTGGACAAAAACAACGAGTTGCAATAGCTAGAGCAGTTATAAATAAACCTGATGTTCTATTACTTGATGAGCCACTTTCTGCACTTGATTTGAAATTGAGACAAGATATGCAATATGAACTAAAAGATCTACAAAAATCGCTAGGAATAACATTTGTATTTGTTACTCATGATCAAGAGGAAGCTTTAACAATGAGTGATAAAATTGTGGTTATGAATAATGGAGAAATTCAACAAATTGGTACTCCTGAGGAAGTTTATAATGAACCTAAAAATAAATTTGTTGCAAGTTTTATCGGAGAAAATAATATTATTAATTCAAGTGTTATTGGTTTAAATACTGTAAGTATTTTTGGGAAAAAGTTTGAGATTGATGTTGCTAAATTAAAAAAAGGAGCAAATATTAAATTGGTAATTAGGCCAGAAGATATTTATATTGTTAATAAGGAACATGGTTTTTTATGTGGTATTGTTGATGACATTACATTTAAAGGTGTGCATTATGAAATTATTGTTTTAGTTGAGGAATTTGAATTTGTAATTCATGCTTTAAAGCAAGTAATTGTTGGAAGTGAAGTAGGACTAATTTTTCATCAAGAAGATGTTCATATTATGGATGATAGCTATGATAATGTTTAAAAAATATTCTTTAGTATATATTTTATACAGCATAATTTTAATTGTTATACCGTTAGTTTTTATAATAATTTTTGCACTGACTAGTAATAGAACTATAGATTTTTCTAATTTTTCACTAGAATATGTTGCAAAGGTGTTTGAACCGATGTATTTAACAATTATTTTAAGGTCAGTTAAAATAGCTTTAGTAACTACGTTGATTACACTTGTACTTGGTTATATATGTGCTTATTTTATTACAAAAGTTAATGTTAAATATCAACATATTGTACTAGTGCTATTTATTGTACCAATGTGGATGAATGCGTTACTTCGCACTTATGCATGGAAAAGCATCTTAAATTATAATGGCATATTAAATCAATTAATTAATTCATTTGGGTTTGAATCTTTAGATATGCTTAATACTAATTATGCTGTTATTTTGGGAATGATTTATAATTTTTTACCATTCATGATATTTCCAATTTATACTGCTTTAGTTAGTATAGATAAAGGATTAATTAATGCGGCTAAAGATTTAGGGTGTAATGGGCTGGAAGTATTTAAAAGAGTTATTCTTCCATTATCAATACCGGGTATTATAAGTGGTATAATATTTGTATTTATTCCTGCTGTGACATCGTTTATTATCCCATTGTATCTAGGAGGTGGTAAAGTAGATATGATTGGAAATATTATTGAAAGACAGTTTATTACTGTTGGAGATTGGAATTTCGGTAGTGCATTATCATTATTTATTATGTCAATTATGATTATATCGACAATGCTACTTAGAAGAGTAGGTGATAAATATGAAAAATAATGTATTTAGAAATATATATTTATTGGTAATTTTTATATTTATGTATTTACCTATTTTTGTTCTTATGCTCTATTCCTTCAATGAAAGTAGAAACCAGTATATATTTACTGATTTTAGTTTGAAGTGGTATACGGAAATTTTAAGTAATCAAATGTTAGTGGATGCTATCAAAACAACTTTTAAAATTGCAATATTATCTACAACTATTTCAGTTATTATTGGGTTTTCATGTGGTGTTGGAATCATGTTTCTAAATAATAGATACAAAAAAATACTTATAACTATTAATCAAATACCATTAATTAATCCTGATATCGTTACAGGTGTGGGATTAATGTTACTATTCATATTTATTAGAGTAGAGCTTGGATTTAGTTCAATGTTGATAGCACATATTGCTTTTTCAATTCCATATGTTGTAATCTCAATTTTGCCAAGATTAAATAGTTTAGGTATTGACTTAATAAATGCAGGAATGGATTTGGGGTTAAAACCAAGAAAAGTTCTTAGTAAAATTATTTTACCAGCAGTTTGGCCTAATATTGTAACTGGGGCGCTTATTGCTTTCACGATGAGTATTGATGATTTTGTAATTAGTTATTTTGTAACTGGTAATGGAATAAATAATCTATCAATCTGGATTTTTTCCCAAACAAAAAAAGGGATTAATCCGACTGCTAATGCTATTAGTTCTTTAATGTTCGTATTTATTATAACTTTGCTAATGATATACTATGCTAGACAAAATAGAAAGGAGAAAACTTATGAAGTATAAATTAATTTTAGGTTTAATGAGTGCACTGCTTATTTTTGCAAGCTGTGGAAGTGATAATCGTCAGACACTTAATATTTTAAATTGGGGAGAATACATTGACCAAGAACTTGTAAAAAAATTTGAAAAGGAATTTAATGTCAGAGTTATTTATGAGGAAGTAGAATCATCAGAGACTATGTATTCTAAAATATCTGCTGGTGCTATAAAATATGATATTGCTGTTCCTAGTGAATATACTATAGAGTTAATGATTGAGGAAAATCTACTATCGGAAATTGATACTAGTATTGTTACTAACACTGATAATTTAGATCCAAAATATTATGAATTAACTGAGTTTGATAAGGAAGGAAAATATTTTGTTCCTTATTTTACTGGTAATATTGGAATTATGTACAATAAAGATTTGGTAGATTCAAAAGACTTAGATGGGTGGAATGTATTATGGGATGAAAAATATGATAATCAAGTTTACCTTTATGATTCAATTAGAGATACTATGTCAGTAGGAGCTTTATACAATGGTTTTTCTGTTAATACTAAAGATAAAAATGAATTAGATAAAATTAAAACGTCATTAAAAAAATTAAATGAAAATGCCAGAGGATATGGAACAGATGATTTAAAAAATCTTGTTTCTGTAGGAGATGGTGCAATGGCTGTAGTATATAGTGGTGATTATCTTGTTACCTATAATGATTATATAGAAAGTAAAAGCGATATGAATGTAGGATTTTATGTGCCAGATGAGGGTACAAATATTTGGCTTGATGGGTTAATTATACCAAAAACTTCTGAAAACAAAGAATTAGCAAATGAATTTATTAATTTTATGTTAAACGAAAAAAATGCACTTAAAAATGCGAAGTACGTTGGGTATACATCTACAAATATAAGAGTGAATGAAAATTTACTAAATAGTGGGGATAAATTATATAAAACGGAAGCTTATATGTTACCAAGTGATAAATTCAATAAATCAGAGGTTTACAAAAACTTAGGTTTAGAGTATAATCAAATGTATAGTGAAATTTTTACAAGTATAAAAAATGATTAAGGAGAGTTAATATGTATAAAAAACTATTTACGAGCGAATCAGTTTCAGAGGGACATCCTGATAAGGTTTGTGATCAAATAAGTGATGCTATTTTAGATGAAATTTTGAAAGGTGACTCAAACTCAAGAGTGGCATGTGAAACTTTTATTACAGATAATAGAGTAATTGTAGGTGGAGAAGTAAGAACTAATGCAAATGTCGACTATGAAAAAGTTGTAAGAGATACATTAAAAGAAATAGGGTATACTAATGATGAATTAGGTATTGATTGTGAAAAATGTAATGTTGAGATATTAATACATAAACAATCTGTTGATATAGCTCTTGGCGTAGATGAGGGAACAAATGATAAAAAGGAAATTGGAGCAGGAGATCAAGGTATTATGTTTGGATTTGCTTGTAAAGAAACAAGTGAATATATGCCATTACCAATTATTATTGCTCACAAATTGGTTAAAAAGGCTAGTGAATTAAGAAAATCAGGGAAATTTAAATGGGCTCGACCAGATATGAAAAGTCAGGTTACAATTGATTATAGTGGTGTTGTAGCAAAGGTTGATACAGTGCTTATGAGTATTCAGCATGATGAAGATTATGATGATTTTGATTTTAAGCAATTCATTGAAAATGATATTATTAATAATGTATTGAAAGATTTTAATGTTGATTCAAGTGATTATCGTTTATTAATAAATCCTACAGGGAAATTTGTTATAGGTGGTCCAAAAGGTGATGCTGGACTAACTGGTAGAAAAATCATAGTGGATACATACGGTGGTTTTTCACGACACGGAGGTGGAGCATTTTCTGGAAAAGATGCCACTAAGGTTGATAGATCTGCAGCTTATGCCGCAAGATATGTTGCAAAAAATATTGTTGCTGCTGATTTATGTGATATGTGTGAAATTCAACTTTCTTATGCAATAGGCGTTTCATCGCCAGTATCAGTGTTAATTGAAACATTTGATACGCATAAAATTGATGTTGAAAAAATTATGAATGCAGTTAATATAGCATTTGATTTAAAACCAGCTAGTATTATTAGAGACTTAAAATTATGTGAGCCATTATATAAACGAGTTGCTAGTTATGGACATATGGGACGAGATGATATTAATGTGTCGTGGGAAAAATTAGATAAGGTCGAGATTTTAAAAGAACTTACAAAATAATAAAAGCACTCTGTAAAGTAGTTTAAATATTCTACTTTACAGAGTGTATTTTTATGAAACTATTAATTAATAATTCTTATTTATTCGCCAGTATTAGTACCACCACCAGTGTCAGTATCACCACCAGTATCAGTATCACCACCAGTGTCAGTGTCACCACCAGTGTCAGTGTCGCCACCAGTGTCAGTGTCACCACCAGTATCAGTGTCGCCACCAGTGTCAATGTCACCACCAGTGTCAATGTCACCACCAGTGTCAATGTCATCACCAGTATTTCCAGAACTATCTGGAGTAGTAGGGTTTTTATTTTCATTAGAACTAGGATTATTGTTGTAATTGTTTAATGGTGGATTATAATAACCAGTAGGGGGAACCTTTTTTGAACCTGTGCTTAAACTCATTGAAATATCCATTGGTACATACTTTTGATTATATATCATATCAATATAGTTTGAAATATATTTAATGCTTTCATTATACGGGCGATATCCGTATAATGCTTGTCCTCCCATTGCTGGAGAGTTGTATGTTATACCAATACCTTCTAGAGTAATGTTTTTTATAAATATGTCATTTTTAAATAGCGATTTTGCTAAGTTTGTAATTGATACTAAATCGTTTATTGGAAAATTTGTTAAAGTGCACTCAGCAACTATGTCAATTAATTCATTAATATCATTAATAATACCAACTTTTTTTATTTGCTGTACTATTGCATTTAAAACAACTACATGATTGGAACTACGAATATTAGCATTTATTTCAGTTCCTGAGGTAGATGCTTTTCTATTTCTTGCAAAGGCTAAAGTTTGCTCTCCATTTAATAGATTTTCACCGCTGGGGATTGAAATTCTATCAGCATTACGATTGGAGTCTTGAACCTTGATATCACCATAGGGATTATTTATATTTACTCCACCCAAATAATTTACTATATCAATAATACCTTCAAAGCCAATAATCATATGGTAGTCAATTGTAGTATTGAAAGTATCTTCTAAAGTTGTTTCTAAGCACTCAATGCCATAAACACCATTATGAGTTACCTTATCGCTACCACCAATACAAGAAGAATAAAGTGTTGAATCTCTAGGTATTGAAGTTAGTACTACATTGCCTTTATCAGGGTCAATAGTCGCAATAATGATAACATCAAATAAATATCCTGAAGTTGATTTGGTTAGTGGGGAATCAGTTCCTACTAAAAGCATATTAAATGGATCTTGAGAATTCTTTATAGTTTTAGTTTCTTTTTTTATTGTCATCGTATATTTATCAATAACAACAAAGTTATTTTCAAAATGGGATAATTCTTTATCATCAAGTGTATTTGTATATGATGCAGGTAACACAATTGCATCTACATTATTGTTAGATAAGGCATTTATCAAACTATGCCAAGAACTATAATTTTGATTTAGTTCAACATTTTCAAGTGTTGATAAATATTTTTTTGGTGCAATATATCCTTCGTTATTATTAATATTATTTAGTATTCCTACAGTTTTATTATCTAGTTCTTTTATATCAGATTCTCTATTAGCAACGAATATTATATCAATTTTTTCTTCTTTAGTTGATGTAGCATTTTGAATTGACTTTTCTATTGAAAGCATGTACGAAGCTAAATAGATAATTGATGAAGATGAGAACACAATGAATATAGATAAAAGTGCAATTATTACCTTTTTTTTATTATTAACTGCTAGTTTAAATAAAAGGATTAAAATACCTATAAATAAACTTAGAAGTATAGGTAGGAAATATTTAGATGGAAAATATATTTCAATCATTTTCCCAATTGACTTTAATTTATAAGTTCCATATGTAAAATATAATATTGATAAAAGGGATAAAATATATAATAAAATTTGTAAATTTTTTTTGGCTTTATTTTTCATAAATGTAATTGTCCTTCCTTAAAATCAGTATAATTATAACAAAAATTAGTATAGAAGTAAATATACACAATATAATTTTCGTGCTAATATCTATATATGTAATTATATGTTTCTACCGCAGTTAACTCCCATACTAAAATAAGTAGTAATATTATACCCTCCAGTGTGAGCATGTATGTCTAAAACTTCTCCGATAAAATATAAGTTTTGAATTATTTTTGACTCAAACGTACTGTTATTTATTTGTGATAATTCTATTCCACCACCGGTTGTAAATCCCTTGCTAATATCAGCATATTTTGTTAATTCAAGAGGGTAATTTTTTATTGTAGTTAACAACTGTTCTTGTTTTTTGAGGGATAATTCATTAAATCTTTTCACTTTGATATTTTGATATGCTAGTAGATAATTTGTCAGAGATTTTGTCATATACTGATTTAGTGTACTTTTAATATTACTACTCTCAAGTAACTTAATTTTTAATTCATTATATGCAGTATCACTGATAAAATCAATATTTATTGAATAGATGTTACTCTTTATGATATCAAAACATGCTCTAAATGCTAGTGGACCGCTTAAACCAAAGTGAGTAATTAGTAGACTATTATTTCCTATTTTTTTCTTATTATATTTAATAGTGCAGTTATCAAAAGTTCTTCCTTGTAATTTTTTGCATATTAGATTATTACTATAAAGTGGCGCTTCACTAGCTAATAACTTTGTTATACAGTGATCTGTACTTCTTGCGTATTTAAGACCAAAACCATCACTACCAGTATGAGGATAACTCAATCCGCCAGTAGCAATAACCAATTTTTTTGTTTGGTATTTTCCTTTAGATGTAGTTATGATAAATTCATTCTTACAGTTGTTAATATTAAGTACTTTTTCCTTTAAATTTATTTTTATGTGATTAAGATTTTCTTTAAAAGCATTAATAATACTTAAAGATGTATTTGATGTTGGGAACATACGACCATTATCTTCTTCTTTTAATTTAATGCCATAAGAATTAAGTACATTAATAAAATCGAAATTATCAAAATTATTAAAGGCACTATACATGAACTTATAATTATAAATGTTATCTAAAAAATTATGTTTTACGTTAGAGTTAGTAATGTTACATCTGCCATTTCCTGTAATAGATAGTTTTTTACCAATAACATCATTACTTTCAATTAATAAACTATTTAAGTTTTTATTAATATTTAGTGCACAGGCAATACCGCTTACTCCACCACCAACTATTATTACATCATACATATTTACCTCCTAAGTACAATATTATTTTAGCATATATTAATTTTTATATCTATTTTTGTAAAAAAAAAAACTTTATTAAAAAAATAGTTGATTTTTAGCTTATGATTTGGTATTATATTTAAGTAGAGAAAATGGGTCCTTAGCTCAGCTGGGAGAGCGCCTGCCTTGCACGCAGGAGGTCAGCGGTTCGATCCCGCTAGGATCCACCATTTTCTGGGTCCTTAGCTCAGCTGGGAGTGCGCCTGCCTTGCACGCAGGAGGTCAGCGGTTCGATCCCGCTAGGATCCACCATTAATATATATGGAGCAGTACTCAAGTTGGCTGAAGAGGCGCCCCTGCTAAGGGTGTAGGTCGGGAAACTGGCGCGAGGGTTCAAATCCCTCCTGCTCCGCCATTTATTTTATGGCCCGTTGGTGAAGCGGTTTAACACACATGCCTTTCACGCATGCACACAGGGGTTCGAATCCCCTACGGGTCACCATTAATTAGTTTGAATTATAGTAAAGTTTCTTAATTTAGATACTTAAAATACTGTTTGATTAAAGAAAGTTATGAAAGTATTATAATGATCTTTAGTCTTTTTTAATATTTTAATATACTAATACCAATTTTAAATATTTTGATATATTTTAAAGTAAATACTTATATTTATAGTTAATTATGATATAATTTATTTATAATATGTAAAAAAGAAAAACTCTTGTAAAGAGGAATATTAGTATGTTATTTGTAAAATTTATATTATCTTTGATGTGATGCCAAATAGCATCTGAATTTATAGTTTAATCAATTTAATTTTTTGAGAATGAGGATACAGGGTTAAAGTTGGGTTATATATGTTAATGTTAATTTCTTTTCTACCATTAAAAAAATTTAATGGTTATTTACGTAAGTCTAGTTTAAAAAATCAACTACACATTAGAAGTAAAATAAGTAAAATTATACTTATAAACAAACTTGTTTTTAAAGAAACTTTATTTATGAAGATATTTAATATGGTGTAGGATTATTACTCACAGCTAAAGCTTTAGCAAAAAAATTTGAGAAAAGATATGCTGCAATGTGGTAAGCATATTTAATAATAGTGCGGTAGAAAATTGTCAGTTAGACTAGTACAGATAAATCCTGTTACATTAAATATTTTTAAATGTAGCAGGGTTTTAATTTGTCAAAATTTATAATTTACTTAAATGTGACATGTGAATAATTTTATGATATAATTAACGTAGATTTTCTATTGAGAGGAGTGATGACAATGCAATTTAAAGATAAAAAACGATGATTAATAAATTGTAGCACTGGTTGTGTATCACTTTCAATAGGATTTACTCATGATTGTTTTTGTGTGCCAATTAATTCTTTAAAGTGATAAATTTTAATCAAAAATAAATTAAATAATTGAGGAGAATATAAAATGAATAAATTTGTTAAAGCTGGATTTAATAGTATCATAGTTATTTTTTTGATGCTGTCTTTAGTTGCTTGTAGTAATGCTGAAGATAAAAAAAGAAGTAAAAGTGATTTAGAAGTTTTTATTCCAGGGTATGAAGATGAACTTTGGAAAGGACTATATGATGCTGGAATAGAAAGCTTTGAAAAAGAAAATGATGTGAAAGTTAATGTTATACCGGCAGGATGGGATGAGGCTAATAGTAAAATTGTCTTACTAATGCAAACAGATGAAGCTCCTGATGTGATGATTACAGGCTCTAGATCACTTAGACAATTTGCAGAGCAAGATTTTATTGATGATTTAAGTGAGTATATTACAGATGATTTTAAAGAAGAACGTGTCAAAAATGTTTTAGATACTGCTAGTATTGGTGGAAAGCAGTACGGTATTCCTTTGGCATTTTCTTCAAGAGCTTTATATTATAGGAAAGATTTGATTAAAAATGTTCCCACTACTTGGGATGAATTATTAAATACATCTAAAGAAATATCTGCTAATAATCCAGATATGTATGGTTTTGCAATTCCAACCGATATTACTTCTGGAACAGATGAACTTTTTAATTTTATTTATCAAAATGGTGGTAGTGCTACTGACAAAGAAGGTAATATAAAGTTAAGCACACCGGAGAATATTGCTACATTAGAATACTTAAAAAAATTTAATGATGCTGGAATAATTCCTGATCCAGTAGATACTTCTAGATCTGATCAAGCTCAATTATTTCAAAATGGAGATTTAGCAATGTTTATATCAGGCCCGTGGGAGAAAACTGTATTAGATGAAAGTGTTGACACTTCACCTTATGGTGTGGCATTATTACCAGCAGGAAAACAAATGGCAGAAACTTTAGTAACTGATTCTTTCTCAATATCTTCACAAAGCAATAATAAAGAACTTGCTTGGAAGTTTATTGAGCATATGGGACAATTTGAATATCAAAACGCTTATGATGAAGCAATAGGATTCTTTCCAATATTAAAAGAAGAGGAATTAGAATTAAGATACCAAGAAGAATTTTTAAAGCCTTTTAATGAAATGAAAGAATACGGTGTGCCAGAGCCACAAGTTCCTGTTTGGGATACATTTAACGAAGAATTTTTAGAAGCTGTTCAAAAAGTTATGACTGGTGATTCTAATGCAAAAGATGCTCTAAAAGAAGCAGAAGAAGAATTAAATAAAAAATAATATATAAGGAAGGAATATATTGATTTCTTCCAGTAATTTTAAGGAGTAAATATTAATATGAACAAAAAAAATCTTACTCCATATTTACTTATATTACCTGTAGTTCTATTTATGCTAATAATTTATGGTTATCCGTTATTACTAACTTTTAAATACTCATTTAATGATGTTTCTTTAATAGGGGATAGAAATACTTTTATTGGTTTATATAATTATATTGACTTGTTAAGTGATTCTGAGTTTTATAAGACAATTGTGTTAACTTTAAAATGGGTTTTACTTGCTGTAACTTTCAAGATTGGAATAGGATTTATATTAGCACTATTATTAAATGGGAAAATATACTTAAAAAAATTGTACAGAGTTTTAATTATTATCCCATGGGCAATTCCACAAGTTGCGGTGGCTATTCTTTGGTCATGGATACTAGATAGTAGATATGGGTACTTAAATTATTTTATAGAATTATTTGGTTATGATGGAGAGAACATTGCTTGGCTTGCTAATCAAAAGTTAGCAGTAGTTTCTACTGCTTTTGTAGATGCTTGGATAGGAATACCACTTATTACTATGATATTTTTATCTGCGTTTGGAACTATTTCTCCTTCTCTATACGAAGCGGCCAAAATAGATGGTGCAAATGCACTAAAAAGGTTTATATGGATTACCATACCTGAAATAAAAAAAGTTTTCTTAGTAACCGCTACTTTAACTACAATTTGGACGTTTAATTCCTTTAATATCATATATGTTCTTACTGGTGGTGGACCATTAGATGCTACGGAGGTATTAAATATTAAAATATATAAAGAAGCATTTGAGAAATATAATTTAGGAATGAGTTCAACTATTTCTATTTTGGCATTTATTATTCTTACTACTTTGAGTATGATTTATTGGAAAGAAATTAGTAAGGAGAAAAGCAAATGAAAATCAAAATGAACAAATTAGTTTTAACAATTTTATTAACTGTAATTGCAATTTTAATATTAATTCCTTTTGCAATAATGATATCTACGTCTTTTAAATCTTATGCTGAAATTACGATGTGGCCTCCAAACTTAATACCAAAAACTTTAAATTTAGAAAATTTTTCTTCAGTATGGAATGGAGATGGAAATATAAAAAGAGCGCTTCTAAATAGTATTATTGTTTCATCAAGTGTAATGATAATATGTATATTTTTAGGTTCATTTGCAGCATATGGAGTATCACGATTTAATTTTAAAGGGAAGAATTTATTTCTATTTACAATTATTTTAACGCAGATGTTCTCACCAATTATTTTAGTTGGTCCAATGTATAAAATCATAAAAGAATTGGGATTATTAAATTCATATTTGGCGATGATAATTCCCAATGCTGCATTTGCTTTACCAATGACTGTTTGGTTATTATATGGGTATTTAGATGGAATCTCGCCTAATTTAGAAGAAGCTGCAATGTTAGATGGATGTACAAGAAGACAAGCTGTTACTAAAATAATTATGCCACTAACTGCCCCAGGAATAATTACTTCTGGAATCTTTGCTTTTATTGTTGCTTGGAACGATTTATTATTTGCTAGATCATTTATAACTCAACCTCAAATGCGTACTATTTCAGTTACTTTAACATCTTATCAATCAATATTTGAGACATCATGGCATAAAATTATGGCTGCTTCAGTTATTTCAGTCATTCCAGTGTTCCTACTTTTTATTGTAATTCAAAAATATTTAATTAAGGGACTTGTATCGAGTGGAGTAAAAGAGTAAAAGGAGAATATTTATGGCAAATATAGTATTTAATAAAGTGGAAAAGGTTTATTTAGGTGGAGTTAATGCAGTTAATAACTTTAATTTAGAAATAAATAATGATGAATTTATAATTTTTGTCGGGCCTTCTGGATGTGGGAAAACGACTGTACTTAGGATGCTTGCAGGTTTAGAAGAAATAACTAGTGGTAATATTTATATTGATGGAAGAATTATAAATGATGTAGATCCAAAAGATAGAGATATAGCAATGGTTTTTCAAAACTATGCACTTTATCCACATATGAGTGTATATGAGAATATGGCATTTGGACTAAAGCTTAGGAAAATACCCAAAACTGAGATAAAAGCTAAAGTTTTAGAAACTGCTAAAACACTTGGTATTGAGGAGTTGCTTGATAGGAAACCAAAGGCACTTTCTGGAGGACAAAAACAACGAGTTGCACTAGGTAGAGCTATAGTTAGACATCCAAAAGTCTTCTTAATGGATGAACCACTTTCTAATCTTGATGCTAAGTTAAGGGTTCAAACAAGGACTGAAATAGTAAAGTTGCATAAAAAACTTAAAACCACTTTTATATATGTTACTCATGATCAAACTGAGGCAATGACGATGGCAGACAAAATTGTTGTAATGAGAGATGGTGTTATTGAACAGTTTGCTTCTCCAACTGAACTTTATAATAATCCTGTAAATATGTTTGTCGCAGGATTCATAGGATCTCCTCAAATGAATTTTTTAGATATTTCTATTTTGGAAGAAAATGGGAAGGCTTATATTTATGTAGGTACAAAGAAACTTATATTAGATAAAGAAAACTATACAAATTTAAAAGAAAAAAAATGTATGGATAGACCTTTAATTTTGGGGTTACGTCCAGAAGCGTTAAAGGTGACAAATAAAAGCGAAAATTTTAAAATAGAGGGAATTGTTGATAATATTGAGAATATGGGGAATGAAAAATTTATTTTCGTTAAATATGCTAATAGTATAATTATTGTTAGAGAACAAACTGAAATAGAAGTGAATGTAGAAGAAACTATAAATCTTATATTTGATTTGTCCAAAGCTCATTTCTTTTATAAAGATACAAAACAACATATTTAAAGAGGTGATATTTTGAAAATTTAAAAAAGATTAGTTTATGTATACTTAAAATGGATGAAGAAAATATAGAATCTTTGATTAATGAAGCAATTGATGATCATAACATAAAGATACAAGATATTTATCAAAGTGGATTGAATGTTGGAATGAGTGAAGTGCTGAGAAAACATAAAGAAAATATTTATGATTTATCAGAAGTTATAGTTTGTGCTGATGTATTAAATAAAGGGATTGATTTTTTAAAAAACTATGGAGATATTACCAATGATATTAATTTTAAAATATTACTTAGTGTAGTTAGTGGCGATACTCACGAAATTGACAAGAATATTTTAAAAATAATGCTTAAGGCCACTGGTTATGACGTTTTGGATATAGGAGTTAATGTAGATAATAAAACGATTATTAGAGAATCTATAAAAAATAGTGTAGATATAATTTGTCTTTCTTCTATGATGACAACAACAAGAGGAGAAATGCAAAAACTTATAAATGAACTAAATAGTATGAAGATTAAAAATAAGCTTATGGTACTTGTAGGTGGGAGTAGTATAACAAAGGAGTTTGCTAATAAAATAGGGTCTGATGGTTATGCGAGTAATGCTCCATTGGCAGTAGAACTGATTAAAAAAATATTGAAGGAGAAAATCTAAATGAAATTAATAGAATATATTAATAGTGAAAGTAGAAGTTTTTTTCTACCTGATATGGGCACAAATGGACTTTATATAATGGGTTATACTGCTTATGAAGTTTACAAAAGTCCTATTAAGCAACTAAACCTAGCTACAAAAATGAATGAAATTTTCGAATCAGATTTTATATATTCTTTGTGTGATGGGGCTATTTTTTGTGAAACATTAGGTTTAGAATTACTAAAACCTAAATACGATTTTCCAAGTGTATTAAAGCATTCCATAACTGATATAGAAAAATTAAGAAATTATAGTATACCAGACCCTTATAATTCTGGGAGAATGCCTACTAATTTAAAAAGTTTAAATCTTATTGCAAATAATATAGATAAACCACTTTATGTATCAATACAAGGTCCATTTACTCTAGCCATTCAACTTGCAGGTGCAACACACTTTTTAAGAAGTATTATAAAAAATCCATTATTTGTGAAAACATTATTAAATTTTACAACGGAAACTGTAAAAAGATATGCATTGGCTGTTGAAGAAGCGGGAGCTAAATATATTTCAATTGCAGAACCAAGTGTAGTTACTCTAAGTCCAGAACGCTTTAGGAATCTTATTGTTAGCAATTTAAATGAAATATATGATTCACTTAATTGTTGGAAAGGCCTTCATATTTGTGGTGACACTTCGGCATTTCTCGAGTTTATGTTTTCTTGCCACATAGATGCTGTAAGTTTAGATCAAATTATGGAATATGAAAAAGTTATAAAAGTTGTACCAAAAGATGTAGTACTTATTGGAAATCTTGACCCCATCAATTTATTAAATAATTCAGAACCTGACAAAATAGCGGAAGAAACAAAAAAATTAATAAAAACTATGCTTCCATATAAAAATTTTATTTGCGCTTTTGGCTGTAATTGTATGAATACTACTCCTATAAAAAATTTACAAACAGCTATTAATACTGGCAGGATTACGTATGATAAATTGGGTGTGTAAATAGTGATATTAAAAGTTGAAAGTGCAGAAATTGCCAAAGATAAAGTACTCAAATTTTTAGGTTATAGTAAAAAACGCCCAACGCCAATTATTTTAAAAAAACTTGATAATGTGCTTAATGAGGTTTATAAATTACTAGACATTCAAGTTATTGTAAGGAAATTAATTATAAAAAGTATTTCTGATAAAAAAATTGGTTTAGATGATGGAACAGTTATTGAAAGTGAATATGCTTGTAAACAATTAATGGATTCAAAATATGTTTACGTTGCTATATACACTTTAGGAGATAAGATTGATATAAAAATTTCATCGTATTTTGAATCTAATGAATCAATTAGTGGGATTATACTTGATAAAATAGGAGTAGTTTGTCTTGATAATATTAACTATCAAATAAAAGAATTTATTAGTAATGATTTAGGTGATTTGAATATATCTTCAGAAATTTATCCATCAACTAAGGATTTTGATATTTCTAATCAAAAAAAATTTATAACATATTAAAAAATGAAATAACAAAAATTATTATCAATGAAAATTTTCAGTTCAGTCCAAGTAAAAGTGTTGCTGTTATGTTTGGTGTAGGCAATAAAAAGAGTAATTATTCAATGTGTGAGAGATGTGATAAAAAATGTTGTATATAGCTGGTTATTCTTGACTTTAATTGTGTAGGGTGGTATTATAAATGAGGAAGTATGATATTTATTGTTGATAATAATTTTTTTAGACGAGCAATGTCGTATTGGCTACTATAATATAGTAGTTTTTTATTAGATATTAAAGGGGGGGTACTGCAAATGGAGATAGGTTTTGATAATGAAAAGTATATAATGATGCAGTCTGATCATATAAAAAAAAGAATTGAAAGTATTGATGGAAAATTGTATATGGAATTTGGTGGTAAATTGTTTGATGACTTCCATGCATCAAGGGTTTTACCTGGATTTTTAAATGATAGTAAAATAAAAATGTTAGAAAAAATGAAGAATGACACGGAAATAATTTTTTGTATTTACGCTGGAGACATAGAAAAAAATAAGATAAGAGCTGATCTTGGAATTACATATGATTTAGATATTTTAAGATTAATTGATAATATTTCAAAGTTAGGGATATTGATTAATAGTATAGTAATAACTAGATATACAGGTCAACCAAGTGTAGATATTTTTATAAAAAAAATGAAAAAACGTGGTGTTAAGACATATATTCACTCTCCTATTAAAGGGTACCCTGCTGACATAGAAAAGATTGCTAGTGAGGATGGTTATGGTAAAAACCCGTATATAGAAACAACTAAAAGTTTAGTAGTTGTAACAGGGCCAGGGCCAGGTAGTGGGAAGCTTGCAACCTGCTTAAATCAACTTTATCATGAAAATAGGATGAATAATAAAGCAGGTTATGCCAAATTTGAAACTTTCCCTATTTGGAATTTATCCTTAAATCATCCTGTTAATTTAGCATATGAAGCAGCAACAGCTGATTTAGATGATGTAAATATGATCGATAGTTTTCATCTTGATGCATATGGTGAAACAACCATAAATTACAACAGAGACATAGAAGCTTTTCCTGTTGTAAATAAGTTGTTGTTAAAATTAACTGGCAAGGAAATATATAAATCACCTACTGATATGGGAGTGAACATGGTTGGTAAAGCTATAACTAATGATGAAGTTGTTTGTTATGCAGCTTGTCAAGAAATTATTAGAAGATATTTTAAGGCAAAGTGTGATGTAAAAAAAGGAATATTAGATGATAATGCTGTTGATAAAATAAAATATTTACTTGAAAGATTAAATTTAACAGAACTCGATCGAAAAGTTGTCCCTTTCGCTAGAAAAAAATTAGAATCATCAAAGGCGTCTTCTGTTTCAATTGAACTTAATGATGGTATAGTTGTTACTGGAAAGACGACAGAATTAATGACAGGTGGAGCAGCGGCGATAGTTAATGCGATAAAATATTTATCAGGTTTAAGTGGAGAAATTTTATTGCTACCTTCATCTGTGCTAAAACCTATAATAAAATTGAAAGAAGAAGAGCGAGGTATTTCAAATTCATGTCTTACAGTTCAAGAGGTATTAATTGCTATTAGCGTTTCAACTTCAATCAATTCAGCAGCTAGTGTTGCGCTTAAAAAATTAAAGGAACTTAAGAATGTTGAAGCGCATTCAACACATATATTTAGTTTCACAGATGAGCAAACATATCGTGAACTTGGAATAAATTTAACTTGTGATGATGAATATCCAACTACTGACTTATATTTTAAATAAAAAATGGTAGAAATTCTACCATTTTATATTTTTTACCATTTTTAAATATACAGCATCATTTTTTGTGAAGATATCACCACGAGTTTTATAGTTGATATTTTTTAAATAATAGGTATCGTCCACCTTAGAATCAAAAATTATTGTTTCAAATCCCATTGACTCGCAAAAGACTTCTAAGCATTCTAGTGACTCAACTTTTAGTTTGTTTTCAATACTGTCCTTAAAAATAAAATCTTTTATTTCAACACTATTCTCACAACAGGATATACTAATCATCCCAACTTTTTCAACATTATTTTTTATCAAGAATAAAATTCTATTTATATCGTTATTAGCAATTTTAACTTTACCAATATTTTGTTTAATTAATAAGGCTTCTACAATTAGTTCTTGATTCTCACATTTAATTAAATTCATAACATACTCCTTTACAAAATATATATTTATTATAACATATATTTAGTACATTAAAACAAAAAAAAGATATATTATGGTATAATTTATAAGAGGTTGTTTGTATGTATAAGTTAATTATATTAATTTTTGTGATTTTATGTGTTATTATTGCAACGTTTTTAATATTAGTGAGATCAAGAGTAATAAAGAAAAATAATTTAAATGTGCAAGATGCTAGTGAATTAATGAGTAGCTTAGGAGGAAAAGATAATATTAGCAATTTTGAATCAAAAATATCTCGATTAAATGTTTTTGTTAATGATGTGAGTTTGGTTAATGTAGAAATAATTAGAAATATTACTAATGCTGGAGTTTCTGTTGTTAATAATAAGGTTCAAATTGTTTTAAATGATGATGTTGAAAAAATGAGTATGCTTTTAAATGAATTAAAAAGTGAGGGGTTAAAATAAAAAAACTAAAAAAACTTGGGAGTAAAAAATTAATTTTAGAATGTAATGGAGTGGATTACATTGTAAGAGAGAATACCATTGTAAAATTGAATCTACTTAGTGATAATGTCAAATGTAGCGAAGTTAAGGACTTAATCGCTTATTGGAATAATTATTATAATTTATATGATAAGTGTATAAAAAAATATAGTTATAGAAGTTATAGTGAATTTGAAATGAGAAAAGAAATTTCAAAATTAAATGGTGAAAATTATGCAGATGATATAATTAATGATTTAATTAGTAACAATATTATTAATGATGTACGATATAAAAAAGAATATATTGGCAACTTTGAAAATAATTTAAATCATAGTAGTCTAAGAATAATTAATGATTTAAAGCGATTTAATATATTGCTAAGTGATCATGAAATTGTTTATTTGAAAGATTTGGATTTCAACAAAGCAAAAAAATTAGTGGAAAAAGTTGTTTCGAAGACTAGTAATAAGTCATATTATGAGTTAGTTAATTTTTGTAAAAGAAAACTTGCTACCAATTTATATGAAAGTTATATTATTGATGATGTTTTAAATGCAGTTGATTATAATGAAAAGGACTCATTAAAGAAATTGTTTATTAAATATAAAAAAAATTATAATAAAGAAAAACTTATAAAAAAATTATATTTAAAGGGATACAATTATGATTTAATAATGGAAGTTAAGGAGGAATTAAATGATTAATATAAAAACGTTAGAGGCGAATACTAATTTTGAAGATTTATACGTATTGATTCATAGTACTGAAAAAAAATTTACTACAGATGGTAAAATGTTTCTTGATTTTACTTTTCAAGATATAACAGGTACTGTGAATGCCAAACTATGGTCAGCAAGTGAGAAAGATTATTTAGAATTCGTTAATGGGACAATTGTTAAGATAGCTGGGGATGTAACAATTTTTAGAAAAGAAAATCAAATTAGAATTAGAAAAATTGAATTATATGAGGGAATGGATGTTGGACATTTTCTTCCTTCTGCACCGATTGAAAAGGATGAACTAATTGAAAGAATATTAAATTATACGTTAAAAATTGAAAATAATATTTTAAGAAAAATTGTAGACACTATAATCGATAAATATTATGAAGATTTTTTTATCTATCCAGCAGCTAGCAAAAATCATCACGAGTACGTAAGTGGGTTAGCTCATCATGTTCTTGGTATGCTTGAATTGTGTGAATTTATTATTTCAAAGCATCCAATGATTAATAAAGATTTACTTTACTCTGGAGTGATTCTTCATGACTTTGGCAAAGTGATTGAACTAAGCGGAGTAGTAAGTACTGAGTATACGACATATGGTAAGTTACTTGGTCATATTACAATTGCTTGTAACGAAATATATTCTATTGCCAAAGAACACAAGCTTGAGCAATTAGAGGAAGTAATGTTATTGCAACACATGATTTTAGCACACCACGGTAAACTTGAATTTGGTAGTCCGAAATTACCATTTATTATGGAAGCAGAAATTTTAAGTATTGTAGATAATTTGGATGCAAGAATAAATATGTTAGAAAGTTCGTTAAATGGTATTGATGATACTGAGTTTACATCACGTTTATTTGCAATGGAAAACCGTAGATTTTATAAGCATTCATTATAATTAATATTAAAAAAACAAAAAATACTTGATTTCATTTTAATTATGTGTTATTATATATTTGCTGGTGAGAATAGCAAAGTGGATACACCTGTTTTCCATCTCGAACACAGAAGTTAAGCACTTTAGCGCCAATTGTAGTACAATTGTGTGAGACTTGGTCCTTGCCAGTTTTTTTGTTATGTTAGAAAGGTAATATTGATGATAAGTATAAAAAATATTAATAAATCATTTCCTAGTAAAATTATTTATAATGATGCTAGTGTTAATATATTTCAACAAGAGAAAGTAGGTTTGATTGGTAAAAATGGTATTGGTAAATCTACTCTTTTTGATATGATCATGGATATTGACGTATTTGATGGTAAAATTGAAATTTCTAAAAACAAAAAAATTGGTTACTATACTCAAGATTTAAAATTGGATGAAATACTGACAGTTGATGAAATTTTATATAAACAGTTTGAGCATTTATTTGCATTAGAAGCAAAATTGCTGGAATTATCTATTGATTTTGTAAATAATCAAGATGAATATGAGAAAACATTTAATGAATTTGAAAATCAAGGCGGATATTTTATTACATCTAATATTAACGAAATGATTAGTCTTTTTCATTTAGAACCTATTTTAAGTCAAACTGTGGATACATTGAGCGGAGGGCAAAGAGGCAGAGTAGCGTTGGCTAAATTATTATTATCAAAGCCTGATATATTATTGTTAGATGAACCATTAAACCATTTGGATTTAAATGCTATAGAGTGGTTAGAAAAATTTCTTGTTAAAAATGTAGAAAGTTTCATAGTAATCTCTCATGATAGATTATTTCTTGATAATGTTTGTAACACTATTATAGAAGTAACTAATAATAAACTATACAAATATAAGGGGAATTATTCAAAATATTTAGAAAATAGTCAGCATAATGCATTAACTAGATTTAATATGTATGATAAGCAACAAGTAGAAATAAAAAAAATAAAAGAACAGATAAAACAGTATCGCATCTGGGGAAATAGTCGAGACAGCGAAAAAATGTTTAAAAAAGCGAAGGAATTAGAAAAGAGACTAGCTAAAATTGATGAAATTCCAAAACCGTTATTAGATAGAGATATGAGACTTGAGTTCAAATACTTACACACACGTACTAGAAATATTTTTTGGGCTAATGATTTGATGATTGGGTATGAAAAAAAATTGACTGATAAAGTTAATTTCGAAATATATAATGGAGATAGAATTGCCTTAGTAGGTGCAAATGGCTGTGGGAAATCAACATTGCTAAAAGTTTTATCTGGGAAATTAAGTGCCTTATCTGGGAATATTTATTGTTGTAATTCAATTAAAATTGGTTATTTTGATCAAGTTTTTGAAAATCTTGACAAATCCAACTCTATTATTGAAGAAGTGCATAAAGATAATATTTTACTAAGCAATTATGAATTACGTTCACATTTAGCAAAGTTCCTATTCAAAAATGACGATTTAAATAAATCCATTGCAACTTTATCAGGTGGGGAATGTGTTAGAGTTAGCTTGGCAAAATTAAGTTTACAAGAAAGCAATGTACTTATCTTAGACGAACCTACTAACCATTTAGATATTGATAGTAAACAGATTGTTGAACTAGCTCTATCTAATTATAAAGGAACAATTATATTTTCCTCGCATGATCGCTATTTAATAAATAAATTAGCTACAAAAATTTATGAATTTAGTAAAAATAAAATCAATATAATTGATAAAACATATAGTGAGTATATTTTTGAAAGAGATATGGTTTTTGATAAAGAAGAAAAAAAGTCTAATAATGACTACGCGTATCAAAAAGACCAAAAATCAAAGAAAACAAAACAAAAAAAAATAGAAAATCGAATTAATAGTATTGAATCTGAGATTAAATTAAATAAAACATTTTTGTTTGAAAATGATATCTGCTCTTCAAAGGAAGAATATGACAAGATCGTTGCTTTGAATCAAAAAAATCAGGAAGTTTTAGAACAATTAATAGAAGAGTACATGTTAATTAGTGACGAAATTGATTAAAATGTTTGTGTGGGGTTAAAGATGAAAATAGTAAATAGACAAGAATATATATACAATATTGAATTTTGTGACATTAATGATATTGAATCTTTTTTGACTGAAAAAAGATACTTTTTGTGTATTGATCATCGTGTTTTAAAGTTGCATAAAAAATATTTAAGTAATGTTATTGAAAATTCGTGTGGATACATTACTATTGATTCAACTGAAAATAATAAAAACTTTAATACTGTCAATAATATCCTGAGCTCATTATTTAATTATAATGTAGGTAGAAATGATATTGTTGTAAGTATTGGTGGTGGAGTTTGTGGTGACATTGTAGGGTATGCTGCAAGTATATATAGACGTGGAGTTAACTATATTGCTATTCCAACTACACTTTTAGCTCAAGTTGACAGTAGTATTGGGGGAAAAGTTGGTATAAATTACTTAAATAGCAAAAATATGATTGGAGCAATATACTTTCCCAAAAAAGTCTTTATAGATATAAACTTTTTAAAAACTCTTACTACAAGACAATATAAAAATGGGTTGGCGGAAATCATTAAACATGGTATTTTAATAGATAAATCAGTTATTTCAATTATAAATTGTTATAGCTCTTTTTCAAAATTAATTGAAGGTGATATAAAAACATTAATAAAAAAATCTATTAATGCAAAAAATTATATAGTTATGAAAGATGTTGATGATAGGGGCTATAGAAATATTTTGAATTTTGGACACAGTTTTGCTCATGCAATAGAACTTAATAACGATTTATTTCATGGAGAATGTGTATATTGGGGAATGTTAATTGCCCTATATGATAGTCCATTGTTTATAGAAATAAAAAAAATGTTTGAGAGACTAGAATTAATTAGAAAAGTAACAAATGTTGATTTAAGTACTATGAAGCATGATAAAAAGTGTGAACAAAATTTTATTAATGAAATTTTTGTTTCACAAATAAATGTAGTAGAGATAAAAAAACTTGATACTGATAAGTTAATTGAAATATATCAAAATAGATTTGAGAAAATAAAAAATTTGGTTAAATATTGTGAACCAGTATTTGTATTTAAACCATCTGTTTTAAAAGGAGAGGTTGTTCTTCCACCATCTAAGAGTATGTTACATCGTTATTTAATTGCAGGTGCATTGAGTGAAAATAAAACAGTATTAGATGATGTAAGTATAATTTGTGATGATATTAATGCTACAATTGATGCGTTAAAAAATTTAGGAAGTAATATTGAATATACGGGTAAGAAATTAATTATAAGTAAGTGTGAAAAAATAACATCAAAAATTAATATGAAAGAAAGTGGGACATCGCTAAGATTGTTGCTGCCATTGTTAATTCATTTGAACGACTCGATAAGTATTACTGGAGAAGGTAATTTACCTAAAAGGCCACTTGATGAGTATTTTGATGTTTTTATGAAAAATAATATTGAATACAAAATTGAAAAAGATTTTTTGCCAATAGAAATAAAAGGTAAATTTTCAAGTGATGTATATCATCTAAAAGGAGATGTTAGTAGTCAATTTATTTCAGGATTATTATTTTTATTACCACTTTTAAAAATAAATAGTAAAATAATTATAGAAAAAAAACTTAAGTCACTTTCCTATGTTTTAATGACCATTTCAACATTAAAAGATTTTGGAATTAATATCAAATTTAACGATGATTATTCTCAATTTTATATAGAAGGAAATCAGAAATATATAAGTAAAAAATATTATCAAATTGAATGTGATTACTCAGCTAAGAATTTTTTTGATATATTGAACAGTTTTAATGTGCACTCAATCAAATTTAAAAATCTAAGTGATGTTACTCTACAAAAAGATGCTAAACTATTAATGACAATTAAAAACAATTCTACAGTTGATGTAGATAATATGCCTGATTCGGCAGTTGTAGCAGCTGTTTATTTTGCTGTTAATGGCGGTGTTATCAAAAATGTTGATAGATTAAAATATAAAGAATCTAATCGATTAATGGCAATATGCGATTTTTTAGATGTAATGGGTGCAAACTATAAAATTGATAATAATTGTTTGATAATTGAAAAAGGGGAAATAAATGGGGGAGACTTTGATACTTACAATGATCATAGAGTAGTTATGGCACTTATTGTTGCTTCTACAATAGCAACATCTGATTTTTATTTAAAAGAAATTTCTAGTTTTAAAAAGTCATTTCCAAACTTTATTGAATGTTATGAAATAATAGGAGGGTTAGTAGATGAAAAGTAAAGGTGGCACAAATTTAGGTTATACTTTAGTTGGAGAGTCACATAGTCAATTTATTGATTTAATTATTACAGGAATAAAAAAAGGAATAGAAATTGATTTTAGTAATATTAATGCTGAACTATTAAAAAGACAAGGTAAAATGCCCTACAATACAAGCAGACAAGAATTAGTAGAATATGATATTATTAGCGGTTTTAATAATAATGTTACGAATGGAGAAGAGATAAAAATAAGATTTGAAAATAAAGAATTTAACAAAAAAGATTATACAAAATTAAAAGCAATTCCAAGACCAGGACACGCTGATTTTGTGTCTTGGGCTAAATATGGGAATATTAGTACTGGTGGAGGCCGTTTTTCTGGAAGAATGACAACTCCATTAGTAATGTTTGGTTCAATTTGTAAACAGATTATAAAAAATCAGTTTCCAAATTTTATGTTAATATCACATATAAGTAGATTTAGTAATATAAAAGATACATCTTATTACGATATTAGAAAAAAGCTTGTTTCTAATATGGGTTCATATGATAAACAGAATCTCGTTGAACTAAAGAAGAATTTACACTTTGAACTTAAAAATAAGTCAGAACTGTTTTATAACAATGAAAATTGTAGAAAGTTTGAAAATATTATAAATGATGCGATGGATAACAATACTACTGTTGGGGGAGTGGTGGAAACAATTATTTGTAATCCCCCAATGTTAATTGGTGGAGATTTTTTTAATGGACTTGAATCTTGTATTTCTCGGTCATTATTTTCAATTCCTAGTGTTAAGGGAGTTAACTTTGGTTATGGCAATGGATTTATCAATTCTTATGGCCATGAGGTTAAAGATGAGATTATGTATTGTAATGAAAATGAAATGTATACTTTATACAATTATAACGGTGGAATTAATGGTGGAATTTCTATTGGTGAGGACATAGTTATTAATACATTATTAAAGCCTATTTCATCAATTGGACAACAACAATTAACATATAATATGGAAACAAAAAAATTAGATAAAATTGTTATAACAGGAAGACATGATACTACGATAATTAATAGAGTAATTCCAATTATAGAAAGTATGGTATGTATTGAGTTGTTAGATTTGTTAGGGAATTAAATACTTATATTACTGTAAATATTTATCAATGAATGGTATAATATTTAAGTAAGGGGGGATAAAATGACAAAAAAGATTCAAATTATATTATGCACATTTATTATTTTTACTAGTTTCACAAGTGGGAATAAAATTGTAAATGCGCAAACAACCGGCTCTTTAAACATACAGGGACTTCCAAGTAGATATAATACTGAGAATGCGCAACTGTATCGTGGAGAAAAGCACATTAGGGAAGCAATACTATATTCAGTTGTTGAGGGAACAGAAGTAACACTTAAACAAATATCTGGACTTGATGAGACTGATTTAGAAGTAGATGTGTTGAATGATGATCGAGATCATGAAACAACGTATACTATTCCAGAAAATGGGGATAAAATCACATTTACAGTTGATTATGACAGTGTACTATTTATTAAAGTTCCACGTGGAGACTATAATATAGATGTTTCTTACGAGTTTTCTGATAATTTATCTGAAGTTCCATATTATACAATTAATGGAAATGAAGAAGATTTTTTTGCTAAGTGGGATGAAAATGATAATGCATTTGCTGTTATTGAAAATGATGCTATTCAGTTTTTAATGCCATTAGCTGATCGAGATAATTTGAGAAATTTAAAAGATTTTTCTCCACACAACAATATTGATGATATGTTAAATTACTATCAAAATATGATGAAAACATATGATCATTTAGTTGGTTTAGATGCGGATGGATATGTCAATAATAATACACCTTCTCAATACTTTGCTAAAGCAGATAATAATGGTAAAGGGCTTGCCTATTATAATAGTAGTGTGACTGCAATGAATGCTAAGCAATTTGGAGAAAGATTTTTAGATGTTGGTTGGGTTGAAAAGCATGAAATAGCTCATGGGTATCAACAAAACTTTATGATGAAAGAAGAAACAGACTTTGATAACTCTATAAATGTTTCAGAAGTTTGGAATAATGTATTTGCTCATTATTTAAGAGTTCAAGATACGTGGGATAATAAAACAATCTATAATTCTGGTGAAGAGACTATGGAAGATATTCAATATACATCAAAATATGGATTTTATAGTGGGAATGTTTGGCAAAAACTTAACTTCTTTATAACTATGTTTGATTCTTTTGGGTATGAGGGATTTAGAAATTTTAATATAAAATATCGTGAACTTGCTAATATGTCGCCAAAAGGTATTTATGACCATGCTAATTCAGAATTTATGGCTCTATATTTTTCTCAAGGAGCTAAAGTAAATTTTATCCCTCACTTTGAAGATAATAATATAGATATTAGTCAAAGCATTGAGGAGGATGAGTCAATTAGAAATTTAAGTTATGCACAGTTTTTAAATTTTTTAGTGACAGATGAAACTACTAGGAATAGTATTGTTAATGAATTAGGTTTGCAAGCTGATTTTCAAATGATTGATACTAGTATACTTAGGAGCGAGGAACTTGCTGATTTAAACTTAACAAATAATGTTGAAGTTAACATTAATATTGATGATATAGAAGAGGTTAAGAATAAGACTGTGGTTTTAAAAAATGGTGAATTTGAAGTAGAAGGTGAAATAAAGAATAATAAAGTTTACTTTAAAAATGTACCTATTGGAGTTTACAAAGTTCTTGCTCCACTTAGTGAAAATGGAAGTTATACTATAAGCAAAGAAAATTTTCTAATAGTTAGTGATGAAAAAAATATTGATTATGAGATTAAATACAATAAAGAAGAAAATTCTGGAAATGAACAAGTTACTAGTGAGATAAATGTGTATCTTCGTGGAATTAATAACTATAAATTTGCGGAGTTAAAAACTAGTGCAAATAATGTAAGTATTACCTATATTGAAGGTCGAGCGCACAGATATTTTGTGGATAGGGAATATGCTAGAATTCAAATACTTGATGAGAATGAAACATTAGTTTATGAGCAAATTGTTATTGGTGATGATTGGTTTGATTACAGAGTAGATGATATTGAAATTAAGGAGAATTATACGCTAAAAATTACAGGAGCAGAAATTCAAAGATCTGACGCTAATCATGCTGGAAGTGGATTGGATATTCCAACCACAAAAGGAGAACCATTGATTTTTAAGTTTACTCCAACTGGGACACTAGTTAATGAGGAAAACATTTTGCCTGATGTAGTTGAATTAGGATATGATTCGGTTAGTGATGAAGAATCACAATATTATAGACAAGAAAAAATATTTGAACTTAATAAGATTTTCACAGCTTTAGATGAGCCTTTGAAATCAGAGATGATAGAAAAATATAAAAATGTTGTAAGATCACATCGTCCAATATTTGAAAATATTAAACCTGAATATGAAATTAACGTTCAAAAGAAAAAAAATAGTTTAGTTATTAATGAGATAGTTTCAAGCATTAAAGCAATTGATACTGAAGATGGAGATATTTCTAATGATATAACTGTTTTAAATAATAATATTGATTATAATAAGAATGGTACATATGATGTTAAACTTAGAGTTAGGGATAGTGATAGAAATGCAAACTATGCTGATTTAAAAGTAATAATAAAAGGTAATATTACTGATGAATCAGAAGGAGTTGATGTACCATCAGATACAATAGATGATGGAAATCTTGTTAAAACTGGAATAATTAATTATGCTATTATGGTAATTTTGATATTAATCGCAACAGTTTCAATAAAAAAAATCAAATAAAAAACATTAGGAGTTGTCTTCTTTATGGATTAACTTCTAATGTTTTCTTATATATTAATTTACTTCATCTTCTATTTCATTAGTTGATTTAATAATTTCTGTTAAACTTGCTGTTAGTCCAGCTAAACTTTGAATATTTGATGGAATAATTAATTTAGTAGACTTACCGTCTGCGACTTTTGCTAGTGCTTCTAGAGATTTTAATGAAATTAATGCACTGTCAATATTAACGTCTTTTAATCGTTCAAGTCCTTCGGCTGTCGCTATATTAACTGCAAGAATAGCTTCTGCTTCACCCTGTGCTTCTAAAATAGTTGCTTCTCGATTTGCTGTTGCACTTAGAATTTTGGCTTCTTTTTGTGCTTGAGCCTCTAGAATAGCAGATTCTTTATTACCTTCAGCAACAAGAATTTTACTTGCCTTTGATCCTTCGGCCATTAAAATAGCTTCACGCTTTTCTCTTTCTGCACGCATTTGCTTTTCCATCGCTTGTTGAATGTCTGAAGGGGGAAGAATATTTTTTAATTCCACACGATTTATTTTTATTCCCCAAGGGTCGGTAGCCTCATCGAGTACAGATCGCATCTTAGTATTTATATGATCTCTAGATGTTAGTGATTCATCAAGTTCTAAATCACCGATAATATTTCTAAGTGTTGTTGCTGTAAGATTTTCTATTGCAGCTAGCGGATTGTTAAAACCGTATAAATATAATTTTGGATCGGTAACTGAAAAGTACACTACTGTATCAATTTGCATTGTTAAGTTATCTTTTGTAATTACTGGTTGTGGCGGAAAATCAATTACTTGCTCCTTTAGAGATATTTTAGCAGCAACTCTTTCTAGAAAAGGTATTTTTAAATGTAATCCATTTTTCCAAGTTGTTTTATAAGAACCCAAACTTTCAATTATGTAAGCATTCGTTTGTGCTACTACACGAATATTATTTATAATCACAACTACAAATAATAAAAATAATATTGCTAATAAAATAATTTTAAACATATAAACCTCCTAATATTTTTTTACTTTTAATTTAGCTCCTGAAATTGATAAAATTAATACTATATCTTGATTATTTATTTTCTCATCTGACTTTGCCAACCATTCCATACCATTTACTTTGATATAGCCTGTTTTTATTTTTCCAAAGTTTTCTAGTGCTACTCCTTTTTCACCAATCAATTTGTCGTAGTTAGTTTTAATTGTTTTACCACTATATATTTTTTTGGAAATTGGTTTTGTTGTAACGAGTAATACAAGGGAAATCACCAAAAATAAGGTGATTTGCACAATAATATTGTTATAAAACAATGAAATAACAAATGGAATAATTGCACCAAATGCAAACCAAATTGTAACAAGATTAATGGTTGCCGTTTCTACTATAAATAAGATAATAATAAGTAATAACCATATTATTGATATTAAATTAAAATCTAGCATTGTTGTCACCTCCTGCTTCTAAATTAATAACAAATAGTTTTTCTTTATCATCCCATTGTGCATTAAGCTTCTTTTCTTGATTGAAGTCTAAATTTAATTTAGAATTAATCGTATTAATAAAATCTGTACAATTTACTCTTGAATAACTTCTAGTATGATTGATTTTAATTATTGAATAATCAGTTTTATTATTGTCATATTCATCATAACTAACTGGCTGTATATAAATTTTTTTTTCTAACTTATTTATACCTAGACGACAATACGCATAGTCAGATAATTGTTTACTAGCATGAGAATTTAATATAATACAATTTTTATTAATTTTGACAAACATAAATTGATTTTCTTTGTACCAATACACATTCACTTTATACACCTCCTAACAATATTATATCATATTGTATTAAATTGTTCATCATTTAGACTAATAATATATTTATTGTTTTGTTTATATAGATTATGGGTCAAAACCTGCTAAAATTAATCTATGGACAAAATAAGTGCTATTTTAGTTATAAATCCTTAGTTTAGTACTAAATATATGTATTTTGATTAAATTTATATTCCGTGATTATGTTCAATGTAAATTTGACCAATACATAAGAATGTCAATATAAAAATCGTCCTGTATTAATTACAAATACCTCTCAAAAGTCTATTTTAAAAGCATTAAAATACACTCATGTCATAATTTATACTTTGTTTTCACTTTTTAAAGTTTAATAAAATTATGATTTTTTTTAATTTTATGCTATAATAAGTATGGTGATAAAATGTTAGAAGATAAATTGTATTACAATAAATTATTTGATTGCTATGAAAAAATGTTTACTAAAACACAAAAAGAATATTTCACTGCATATTTTCACAATGACTTTTCCTTATCTGAAATTAGTGAAAATATGAGTGTTAGTAGAGCGGCTATTAGCAAACAATTAAGGGTAATAAAAGATAGTCTTGATTTATATGAGAGTAACTTAAAGTTATCTAAACTTTATGATACTATTGATTATGTTCGTTTTAATATTGATGAACTTTCAAAAAAAGATATATATAAAATTATGAATAGAATGAGTGAGGATGAATAATGTTTGAAAATTTAAGTGATCGATTATCACAGTCTTTTAAGAAACTTTCTGGTAATGCTAAATTGACAGATAAAAATATTGATGAAATGCTTCGTGAAGTAAGACTTGCGTTGTTGGAAGCTGATGTTAATATTGGAGTAGTTAAAGAATTTATTAATAGTATAAAAGCAGATATTATTGGAAAAGAAGTTAGCAAAGCTTTAAAACCAAGTGAAATGGTAGTTAAAATTGTTGATGAAAGGTTAACTGATTTACTAGGTAGTGATGTTAGCACTTTAAATCTTGATAATGACCCTGCTGTTATAATGATGGTAGGTTTACAAGGTAGTGGTAAAACTACTTCTACTGGTAAGATTGGAAAATATTTAAAAGAGAAAGAGGGTAAGAATCCCTTATTTGTTGCTGCGGACGTATACCGTCTTGCCGCTGTTGATCAATTAAAGCAGTTATCAAACGATACAAATATTAATATATATGAGGAAGGGACTAAAGCTAGTCCTATTGATATAGTAAACAATGCTATTGAATATGCAAAAACCAACGGTAATGATGTAGTTATTATTGATACGGCTGGACGTCTAGAAATTGACAAAGAATTGATGATGGAGTTAGTAAAAATAAAAGAGAGTGTTAATCCAAGTGAGATTTTATTAGTTGTTGATTCACTAAGCGGACAAAATGCTGTAAATGTTGCAGATGAATTTAATAATCAACTTGGACTTACAGGTGCTATTTTCACAAAACTAGATAGTGATAGTCGTGGTGGTGCTGCACTTTCAATTAAATACTCAACTGGAGTATCAATTAAATTTGCTGGGGTTGGTGAAAAATTAGAAGATTTAGATGTTTTCTATCCAGATAGAATGAGTCAACGTATTTTAGGTATGGGTGATGTCTTATCTTTGATTGAAAAGGCAGAAAGTGCAATTGATGAAAAAGAGGCAGAATCGTTATTTAAAAAGATGCAAAAGGGTGAAGTTGATTTAGATATGTTCTTGAAGTCAATGAAACAAATGAAAAAACTTGGCCCTTTAGAGGGAATATTGAAGATGATGCCTGGAGTAAACAAAATGGGTCTAGGTAATTTAAATATGGATCAAAAACAATTAGACTACATTGAAGCAATTATATTAAGTATGACAAGAGAAGAAAGAAAAAGTCCAGGAATAATTAAACATTCAAGAAAACAGAGAATTGTAAAAGGATGTGGAAGAAGTATTCAAGAAGTTAATAAACTACTTGAAAGTTTTGCTAAATTTGAGCAAAATAAATCACTTTTTGCAGCAATGATGAATGATGATCCTGCTAATATGGCAAATTTTGATCCAATGAGTTTAATGCGTGGTGGTAGCAACAAACCAAAGAGTAATAAAAAGCGAATGAAACGTGTCAAAAGACGATAATTGTTAGTTAGGGGTGATATTATGTATCGAAAAACATATGCGTGTATAAATTTGGATGCTATTAAGTATAATTTTAATAATGCTTTAAAGTTATCCAAAAAAGAATATGGATTTGCAGTAGTAAAAGCAAATGGTTATGGTCATGGAGCTGTTGATGTTGCCAAAGCAGCGATTAAAGGTGGAGCAACACATTTAGCTGTTGCTACTTTTGAAGAGGCGTTGGAACTTAGAAAAGAGTTTAATAAAGTACCTATTTTGGTACTTGGTTATACTGATTTTAAATATTTTACTGTTGCATCAAAATATGCTATAACTGTTACACTTACAAATATGTATCAAGCAGAAAAGTTAGCTAATTATAATGAACCTTTAAAAATTCATATTAAAGTAAATACTGGAATGAATCGTCTAGGTTTTTCAAATTTGGAAGATGTTAGGAAAGCATATGCTTTAATTAGATATAATACAAATCTTGCTGTTGAGGGTTTATTTACTCATTTTTCAACTGCTGATATGATGGATATTGGGTTTTATAAAAAACAGTTTGAAATGTTTGAAACGATTGTAGATGATATTGGGAAGTTCTTTAAAATCATTCATTGTCAAAATTCTGCTGCGACACTATATCCTTTGGAAGGAATGAATAAATGTAATGCGTTTAGATTTGGGATTGCTATGTATGGATATAACCCAAGTGATGAGAAAATTCCTGATTTTGAACTTAGTGAAGCATTTAGTTTATATTCAGAAGTTTCAAGTGTTATTCCTGTTAGAAAAGGTGGAAAGGTTGGGTATGGTGCAACATATGCATTAAAAAAAGATGGTTATATTGCAACTATTCCAATTGGATATGCTGATGGAATTATTAGAGCAAATTCATCTAGAGAGGTGATGATTAATAATAAAAGGTTTCCTATAGTTGGAAGAGTTTGTATGGATCAACTAATGATTTTAGTTGATGAAAGTGTTAAAATTGGTGATGTTGTAGAGTTGATTGGAAAGAATATTACAATGAGTGAGGTATCAAAACATTTGAATACTATTGATTACGAAGTTTTATGTTCAATAAGTGATCGTGTTACTCGAGTTTATTTTGAAAACTCAAAAGAAGTACATGAGAAATGTTTCAGATATATTTTAAATTAGGAGGATAGAGTATGAGAAATGTAAAAGTAGCAATATGGGGATTTGGAGCAATGGGCGCTGGTATGGCAGAAATGCTTCTAAATAAAAAAGGAGTTGAAATTACAGGAGTTTGTGATTTGAATCCAAATTATGTTGGGAAGTCAATATTTGAAATTTTAAATAAAGAGAATACTTATGGTAAAGAAGTGTTAGTTAGTTCTAATATAGATGATGTGGTTTATAAAGGGGCTGCGGACGTGTGTTTGGTAGCGACAGACTCATTTACTGCTAAGGCATATGACAAGTTGGTAAAAGTTATGGAATGTGGAATTAATGTTGTATCAACTGCAGAGGAAATGGCGTATCCAAAAGCGCAAGAACCAGAACTTGCTAAAAAGTTAGATGAAGTAGCAAAGGCAAATGGTGTAAGTGTCTTAGGAACAGGAATAAATCCAGGATTAATGATGGATTTACTTGCAGTTTGTATAACAGGAGCTATGACTGAAATAAACCATGTTGAATGCAAGCGTGTAAATAGTTTGAGTCCATTTGGTCCTGCTGTAATGGAAGAACAAGGTGTAGGAATTACAGTTGATGAATTTAATAAAGGTGTAGAGACTAATACTTTAGCTGGACATGTAGGGTTTGAAGAGAGTATAATGATGATTAATGATGCATTAGGATTTAATGTTGATAAAATGGAAACACAAATGAAGCCAATAGTTACTAGTGTTGACCGTAAAAGTCCATATGGATTTGCTGCTGCTGGTAATGTTGCAGGAGTTAACATGACTGGGCAAGGGCTTGAAAATGGTAAAGTAGTTATTGATATGATTCATCCACAACAAATTGAACCAGAATTAGAGGGAACTAATACAGGAGACTATATTAATTTAAAAGGTTCACCAAATATTAATATGAGTATTACACCTGAAGTAGATGGTGGAATTGGTACAATTGCAATGTGTGTAAATATGATTCCACATGTAATAAATGCGAGACCAGGTTTGAAAACAATGATTGATTTACCAGTACCTCGTGCAATTATGGGAGATTTTCGTAATTTAATTGAAGTAGAATTGTAGGTGAAAAGACATGATAAAAGCAGGAAGTTTTGTTAGAATTCATCAGGTAATTTTAAAGTCTAGTGAAAGAACATCTTCAATACCAGAAGATACAGCAAATACTGATTTAAGAATGTGGACAAAAGGTTTTTTAGAAAAGGATGCTAACATTGGTGATGAGGTTTGTGTAAGTACACTTTCTGGAAGAAAAGAAACAGGGGAACTTGTTGCAGTAAACCATATGTATGCAGTTAATTATGGAGAATTTGTTGAAGAAATTCTTCCAATTGGAGTATATTTAAAGGAGCAAATACATGGATAAATCATATGAATCGGTAATGGGCAGACGTTCTCAAATTCTTAAAGATTCTGTTGGAATTGATTATGAAAAATATGAGCGTGAAGGAATAAGTTTTGATTATGAAGCAATGATGAATGATGTAGAATACTCTTTAGAAGAAATGATGAAGATCCAATCTGATTTAGGAGTTGGAAATACACCATTAATTGAACTTAGGAATATTACAAAACTTGTTAGAAAAATAAGTGATCCTGGAAAAGGAGCACGAATCTTTTTAAAAGATGAAGCTTCTAATTCTAGTGGTAGTTTTAAAGCTAGACGTGCTGCTATAAGTGTTTATAAAGCAAAGCAGATGGGATACAAGGGTGTTCTTGCAGCAACTAGTGGTAATTATGGTGCTGCTGTAGCATCAATGGCGATGAAACTAGGACTTAAGGCGATAATTGTTCAAGAATGTTATGATAGTAATGAAGTCGGTCAACCTGAAATTCTTGAAAAAGCAAGGGCTTGTGAAAGTTTGGGTGCTGAGGTTGTGCAAATGACTGTTGGTCCAGAATTATTTTATAAGGCACTTAGTTTATTAGAAGATACAAAGTTTTTTAACGCATCGCTATATACACCATATGCAATTGCGGGAGTTGAAACACTAGGTTATGAACTTGTTAATCAAGTTAGAGAAAAAACAGGAAAAGAACCAGATGTGGTTATTTGTACGAATGCTGGTGGTGGTAATTTAACTGGTACTGCAAGAGGAGTTATTAAGGCTGGTGCAAGTGAAACTAAAATTGTAGGAGCAAGTGTGGATTTGAGTGGACTTCATATGGCTAGTGATAATGATTTTAATCGAAAATCATTTACAACTGGGCACACTGGATTTAGTATTCCTTTTACAACATGGCCTGATCGTAGTGATGTATTGCGTAGTGCAGGGCGTCCGCTAAGATATTTGGATAGACATGTAACTGTTAAACAAGGAGAAGTATTTTACGCAACGGAAATGCTTGCGCAGTTGGAAGGAATGGAAAAAGGCCCTGCTGGGAATACAAGTCTAGCTGCTGCAATTTCAATAGCAAGTGAACTTGATGAGAATCAAATTGTTGTAGTTCAAGAAACAGAATATACTGGAGCTGGTAAGCATATAAATCCTCAATTATCTTTTGCAAAAAATAATGGAATTGAAGTAAAGTTTGGTGATCCTCAAGAATCAGTAAATGGGAAGAATATTATTTTACCTAGTGATATAAAATTATTGAAAGCACAAGATATTGAGATTAGACGTTTACAAAAATCATTTATTAAAAATGCTATTGGTGATAAATATGATTTATCTGATGCTGAATTAAAATATTTGGATGAAGAGATTAATGATAGTGTTGCTGTAGTAAAAGAAATTATTGAAGAATTGAGGTAATTATATGAAAGTACAAAAAAGAGAAGACGATTTTTTAGAAAGACGTAGTCATTTGAAAGATTTAAGTGATGAACAGTTAAAAGAAAAATTTTGGGGATTAATTGAGCAAGTTGTAGATCCTTTGCTAGATTTAGCTAATAAAAATACAACTGTTTCTATTGAAAGAAGTGTTTTGTTAAGAATGGGATTTTCTTCAATAGAAGTAAGTTCAATTGTAGAAAACGTACAAAATGCTGGGTTACTTGAATATGGAGCAGGACATGTTGTGTACCTTGCATCTAAGTTGAATAATATTGATATAAGAACAGCAGGACTTGCAATTATTGATGAAAAGTATTTAGATCAAGTTAAGAAAGAACTAAAGTAGGAGGTAATGATGAAGGAATTAAAAGCTAACGAAAAAATAAATATTAGAGAAATACTTAAAGATATTGAAAATTATCGTCCTAGAAGAAGAGGTTGGACATGGAGAAATGCTAAACCAACTGAATATGGTCCATTTGTGTTTGAAGATGCATCAGCACCATTAAAAAATTCAGTAGCATTGCCTAGTGCTTCACATTTACATAATATTGATCCTCAACCTAAAGAAGTTATTACAACTGAAATCGCTTCAGGAAGGTTTGAAGATGATATTCGTAGAATGAGAATGGCGGCTTGGCATGGAGCTGACCATATTATGGTAATTCGTCATTGTGGTCAATCTCATTTTGATAGTTTAATTGAAGGGACTCCACAGGGAATTGGTGGAATTCCAGTAACACGTAAACAAGTTCGTGCACAAAGAAAAGCATTAGATTTAATTGAAGATGAAGTAGGACGCCCAATTAATTATCACTCATATGTAAGTGGTGTTGCAGGTCCTGATATTGCAGTAATGTTTGCAGAGGAGGGAGTAAATGGTGCTCATCAAGATCCTCAATACAATGTTTTATATAGAAATGTTAATATGATTAGATCATTTGTAGATGCTGCTGAAAGTAAAAAAATTCTTCAATGGGCAGATATAGCACAAATTGACGGTGCACATAATGCAAATGCAACGGCACGTGATGCGTGGAAAGTTATGCCAGAACTTTTAGTACAGCATGGTATTAATTCATTATTTTCTGAAAAAATTGGAATTAAGCCAGAAAACATTTGCTTATCAACTGTACCACCAGCAGCGCCACCATCACCTGATATTAAACTGAATTTACCTTATGCGGTCGCATTAAGAGAGTTTTTCGATCGTTATAAAATGCGTGCTCAAATGAATACAAAATATATGGATTCTTCAACAAGAGAAGCAACTGTTACACACGTACTTAATTTATTAGTTTCTAAATTAACAAGCGCAGATATACAATCAACTATTACACCAGATGAAGGTAGAAATGTTCCTTGGCATGTATATAATATTGAGGCATGTGACACAGCTAAGCAAGCATTTGTTGGTATGGATGATTTAATGAATTTAATTGAGTTGAAAGATGATGGTTACTTAACAGATAAAAAACGTGAAATTCAAGAAAGAGCAGTACTTTATCTTGAAGAAATGTTTGAATATGGTGGATATTTTGAAGCTGTAGAAGCAGGAATGTTTGTTGATTCTGGAGAATTCCCAGAGCGTAATGGAGATGGAATTGCTCGTGATGTTAATGGTGGAATTGGTAATGATAGTGTTGTTTTAAGAAATGAAAAATACATGGCACCGGTCACTGCGCACTATGGTTATAATAATATAAGTCAATATAATGTGACAAATGCAAGTGATTTAATTGGTGGATGTACTTTTGAAGTACCTGACAAAATAATTTTTATAGATGAACTTGATGAAAGTGATAATGTGTATCTTCGTCTTGATGAAACGGAAAAATATCGAAGTGGAAATGCTGTTAAGCCTGAAGTAGAATGGTTA
>JBKEDG010000007.1:0-2149 GCA_047975285.1 Bacilli bacterium
AGACAGTTCTTTATGCAAATACCTGATTCATTAATTGAGGCAGCAATAGTTGATGGATATGGATATTTCCATATTTATAGAAAGATTTGCTTACCAATAATTAAACCAGGTATAATTGTATATGGAATACAAACAACAATAGCAGCATGGAATGGTTTCTTATGGCCAATGATTGTAAACTCTGATCCAACTAAGAATACATTACCAGTTGCTATCCAATCATTTTCAGGACAATATTTAGTAGATACACCACTTATAATGGCAGCAAGTGCTCTATCTATATTGCCTATGATTTTATTATATGTTTTATGTCAAAAATACTTTACGAATATATATTTATAAATGAAATAAAAGAAGCTGAAGCTTCTTTTTTTCTTAGTTTATTATATAAATAATTTAATTATTTGATCGTTGAAAAAATTAGTACTATCTATGTTTTGTTTAAAGCAAAGATGAATATATTTGTAAAAAAGGAAATGTTTGCATTTTAATACTAGTTGTGTTATTATAAAAATGTAACATATTACATAAGAACGGAGAAAAGAGTGAAATTAGCTATAGTTGGAAGTATTAATGTGGATGTATATACACAAATATCTAAAATGCCATCCCTTGGAGAAACTATTAACGGATACAATGCTACAAAGTATTTTGGAGGTAAAGGGTTAAATCAGGCAATAGCATGTCATAAATTTGGTTCTGATATTAAATTTATTGGTGCATGTGGAAATGATAAATATTATGATGAACTTTTAGTTTATTTTAATGAAATGAACTTTGAAAATCATAATATCATTCAAAAAGACATAGAAACAGGAATAGCAAATATTTTCACGACAGATGATGATAATTTTATTATATTAAATCAAGGTGCTAATTATAAGCTCACTTTAAATGAGATAATAGAAAGCTTAGATGATGAAGTTGAATATATTTTAATTCAAAATGAAATTAATCCTACTGTAACAATAGATTTAATTAATTATTGTTACAAAAAGGGAATTAAAATAATTTATAATCCAGCACCAGTTCTAGGTATTGAAAGTGAAGTAATTGAAATGATTGATTACTTTATTGTTAATGAAGTTGAATTTGAAACTATTTTTAATAAATCATTAGAAGAAGAGTTAATTAACCAAAATGGAAAACTTATAGTTACTCTTGGTGCAAATGGTGTTGCATTTTATGATAATGGTCAAATCAAGAAAGTTGATTCTTTTGATGTGGATGTAAAGGATACTACAGGAGCAGGAGATACATTTGCTGGAATATTCTCTGCAAATATAGCACAAGGAGAGAATATTACAAAAGCAGTAAGTTATGCAAATGCTGGTTCCAGCTTTGTAGTACAAGAAGTATCTGCTCATAAAGGAATGAAGTCTAAAGAAGAAATAAAAAAAGTTATTAATGGAAAGGGTTAAAATGGAAAAAGTACAAGGAGTTCCAATACCTGTTGAAGGTACTTCGGAATTTGAACGTTTAAATTCAATGGCCAAAAAGGCTATTATTTTATTATTAGTTGTTTTTACGTTAAACGTATTAGAACAACAAGCATTTGGTATGATATTTACAAATATTGGTAGTGATTTAGGTCAAGCAGAGCTTGCACCACTAATCACATCATTACCTGGTATTGTACTTGGAATAGTATGCGTTATTTATGGTGCTCTTGGAGATTTTGTATCTCTTAAAAGAATGACTATATTCGGAATGATATTATTTTTAGGTGGTTCATTATTTGGAGTACTTTTTGGTACGTTTGATATATGGTTTGTAATTATTGCAAGAATATTACAAGCTGCTGGAGGACAAGTATCTGGTTCAGTATTCTTAGTATTAGTTTCAAAGTATATTAAAAAAGAAAATAGAGTAATATATTATAGTATATTTGTTGCAATATTTAGATTCTCTGCAGCATTAGGTATATTATTAGCAGGGTATGTCGCTTTAATTAACTGGGTATTTTTATTTGGTTTACCATTAATTTTAATTTTATTTGTACCATCTTTATTAAAGAATTTACCAGATGATCATGTTAAAGGTGCTCAAGTTGATTGGATTGGATTTATATTAATTGGTGCATTTGCTGGTGCAATTACAATGTACTTTACAAATATGAATATAACTTGGATTTATTTATCTATAGTTA
>JBKEDG010000095.1:0-5578 GCA_047975285.1 Bacilli bacterium
CTTCAGCATATGTAGTTGTGAAGCAATTACACGGTCACTAGTTTTCTCACTTTCACCTTCAGCTTCAATTGCATCTTCCTTAAACCTTTTTCTTCCTCGCACTGTACTTAAATCATATTCTATATATGGTGTTAATATCCTGGGCTTTTAGAGTTGTAACAACTTCATTATATAAATTGCATTCTCCATATTTCTGACTAAACGATCTAGATTTTTTACAATCAGAATATCAACCTCGCCACTTTCAATTCTGCTCAACACTCTTTTTAATCCTCTTCTATTTATGTTAGTTGCAGTTTTTCCCTTATCACTATACCTTTCTACTGATACATTTTTATAATGATAACCAATATAACTATTCAGTTCTTCAGATTGTGCTTCAATTGAATAGCCTTGCATTTGCTCTTTTGTACTTACACGTACATAACTAACTACACATTTTGTTTCTAATTTCATAATCCCACCTCTTTTAGTGCATAGTGCACTATTATATTATAAATCTAATTTTGGACATAAAAAAAGACAAGTGTAACTTCTCCACTTATCTCTTATCCTAAATATTTAATTGTTGTATAGCTTACTACATCATTTAAACATGTCTCCCATTGGTATGGGGTTTAAATAATTTGGTGCTTCTTCAATAAGCTGAATAATTTCTTTATTAATATCTAAAACTTCTTCTTTAGCAATTTCTGGATTCAAGAGTTTATTTTGTAACTTCAATCCCTCACGTAAATAGCTATTTGCACTTTCCAAATGCAAGTCCCAGGCAGCCTGCACTTCTAATAGACGTTGTGAAAATTTTAATATAGCCATTTCTGTTATCAGAATAAATTGAGTATCAAAGCCGCACTGTTCTAAGTTATTTATTGCAGAATGACTTTCATTGATAAAATCACAAAGTACGTCGTTATAATTACTGTAGTCTTCTAATGTTGCTTCTTTTAATAATTCAAATTTCATAAAACTCCTCCTAATCTATAAACATTATAACAAAAATAAAAATGACTACTAGAAAACCAACTGTCATTTGAAAATTACGGAGTTACCTCCCATTATTATTTACTTTACTATTGTACTATATTTTTATTGATTTTTATAGATTTTGTAATATGATTTGGATAGTTATAGAAACTAAAGCTAGTATGTAAAAATAAGTCATTAGCATAGTATCTTGAATTATTATATGCAATTAAATCGCTCAGTTCATTTCCTACATTTCCTTTTTCAGTCCATAAATAGCTAAATTTTTCTTGCGAATCATTACTCGCCAGTTGCTCTATTTGTTCTTGAATTTTTCTATCAGCCATTTTTTCAAAAATAAAATATATTTTTTTATGCTTTTTAAAAATATGATCATTAGCAATGTTATATTTCATCTCACTAATTAATTTCCTTAATGATTTAATATAGATATCACTATAATCTGCCTCTTCAAAAGTTTTAAAATTATATCCAATTGAGTAAGTTGGTAATTTATATTTCTTCATTAACTTTGATATGTTTGTGAAATAATCCATACATTCAATATATGCGACTTCTTCACGATCAGTAAAATTTCTAAACGAGTAGTCTGTTCTATGTTTGTATTTAGTGTGGTCAAAGCACGAGTGTTCTTTAGTTGTATTAATTTCATTTCGTAAAGACATGTATTTAGCTCTTGAAATTGCTACAGCAGAGATATTAAAATTATCTCTACCACCACTAACTATACCTTTTTTCCTATACTCTTTTATACTTTTATTTATTTCTGAGTTCTTATAAGTACCACTCTCATCAAAAAACACATACATAACTTCATTTAACTTTAAATTATCATCATAATATTCTTTAAACTTTTTCATAAAACCTCACAAATAAATAAAGACACGTTACCGTGTCTAATCGAACAAGATATGCCTGTCCTAGTCCGTCAAGCGGAAAGAAAGGAGATTTTAATGAACAATCTCTACTCAAAGTGTATCACTTATTTCCGTACACTGCAACCAATTTTTAGGTTTACTTTTTAAAATCCCTTGATTATTTTCGAAAGTTCTCTTTTTAAAGGTATAGCAAGATCATCAATCTTCCAAAAATAATTATTTAAGTCTGCTTTCATACTTGAATCCAGTGTTAGTTCTTTAACTTTCTCTTTATCATAATTTACTTCATGATCATTTAAAAAGTTGATTAGTTTCTCATAATTTTCATTATAATTGTTTGTTTCTACTTCTATCATCTCTGGATAATATTGATGTTCTTCAATTTCACTTTGATGGAATATCTCATACATTTCACTCATCTCCTTTGCTTGATTACCTTGTCTGAATATTGAATCCAGTTTTTCCAGTTTAAGAATTTCAATATCATTAATTGGTTTTTCCTCAAAATTATTTATTTCTTTAATCTTCCACAAATCAGTTGCTAATTTCATTTGCATCTTCATTGGATATTTACCTGTTTCAACCACAATCCATGTACCGACAGGTAACCTAGTTAATTCATCAGGGGTTAACAATTCTCTTCCGACTAAAGACTTAGTTGTACCTCGATTTTGATTTGAAGTTGGAACGTAATTTCTACCACTAGTACCGTAATTAACTGATGATGTTTGTACAGTTTCTTTACCAAGTCTTTCACTCATTGACTTTCGCCAGTCATCATCACCTGGAGGCAAAGCTGCATTCATCATGATTTGATAAGAAGCAATTATATTTTTTGCTTTTACTTCACCGTATCTATTTTTCATTTGCTCAAAGTTTTGTAGATATGTGATGTTCTTTATTCCCCTCGAACGAACAGCTTGTACTATTCCATCATAATCTTTAATTGCAGGGAATTGACCAAATTCATCATGATGGTTCATTATGTTATATGGTAGTTTTCCACCGAACTCATTTTCGGCTGTAGCAATTGCCATATCGAATAATAGTCTGTAAAATAAACTTCCTATAAAATGTTTTGTTGTGTCTTCATCTGGAATTATCAAATAGACTACACTTCTATTTGTAACATAGTTATGTAGGTCTAACTCCCCATCATCAGATTGAAACATTTGTTCTATTTCTAAGTCCATAAAAGATAACAGTTCACTAAGTGCACTTGAGAAAACATTCATCGATGTTCTGTTGTCAGCACTAATGCTTGCACCAGCCAGTAGGTTTGCTCTATGATCTGGTTTCTTTTCTAAAAGCTCTTTAAGTCTTGATTTTTGTTGAGTATCTGTACTATCTTCAGTTAGTCCATTCAATTCAATGATAAGTTTAAATACCGATATTAATTGTCGTTCACTACCTTCACCAAATTCAGCCACTAATAGTATTATTGCTGATATAAGACCCTGTGCTGTACTTTTAAAGAATTGATCTCCACCACTTGCTTGTGTATCATCTACTGCCTTCACAATTGCTGCAGCTAAAGTTTTTGCATATTTTTCTGCTTTAGCGTATGCTTTGACTTGTTCTGTTTTTATTTCTGTACAATTATACTTATCAATCCAGTCATTAACCTGCTTCATCGGATTAAATCTATCACTCATAAGAGGACTACGTAAATTAATCACATTAATATTTACATTAGACTTTCTCATTCTTTCAATAGTCATATCATGCAAATCATTCTTAAGTGATACAATTACTTGATTAGACCATTTCTCAGTATGTTCATAAACATCAAGAGCATACATAATATTGTTTATTAATAACGACTTTGTTTTTCCACTACCTGGTGGAGCATATACTAGTATATTTTTATCACTATCATCTACATAAAAATTATTATGTTTATCATAACCAATGACAAACCCTAAAGTATCTGGACTTTTACGATTCACTAATTTATAATACGTCCTTTTTTCCTCTTGTGTCGCAAACCTCGAAGAACCGTGTTGATTATCTCCTGCCTTAACAGATTTAGTATTATTAAGATTATTACTTCCCTGACTCAAATTAACTGCACCCATAATCATGGCCACCGTTATAAATATTAATAGACTTGTAGCACTTAAACTGAATGCATTGTTCCACACATATTTAAAGGGGGTATCATTAGTTAATACATTAGTTGTATCTGTAGCAAACTCAAGTGCTAGCATAACAACAGTGAATATTACTATCACTTCCATTAAATAAAATATAAGTTTTCTAAATTTTTTCATACTATCTATCATACCCACTTTCTTGAGTTCTATTAATATTCTTATTTAATTGGCGAGCAGTTAGTTTATTTAATTCTCCATTTTGGTTCTTAAGGAATCTTGATATATACTTTACTTCAGTCGCTAATATTCGATTATTCGATTTAGTATTAGTACTTATCGGATTACCTTTAATTTTTTTGCTTAATACGTTTGATAATTGTTTACTGCAAACTGTAGCTACATTTTTATTTATAAAATACTGCTTTGCTTTGATAGTTGATATATTATCAATCAAATAATCAACCATCATCTCTTTAGATAAACCCTTATTCAAAGTAATACTTAAGTTTGAATTGTTTATGTAAACATCATTTCTCATGTTACTTACTTGAATTTTAATATTACTATTCTTTGCATAGTCGTTTAATACTTTTAATTGATCATCTACATTTAAATATATAGTGTCATCTAATTCTCTTTCTAGACCAACATCATTGTTTTGATATAAATTTTCTTTAATATACCATTTGGATTTTACATATATCTTCGTGTCATTAATATATTCACCCTGCTTCAGAGGTATATATTTATCACCTTTGAAATAACCTCTTTGAGTAAAGCAATATAAACCTTTTGTCTTTTCAATATCTTCTTTAGGTATTATCCCTTCTTTACGGAGCATATATTCACTACTGATATTTTTACTGTCAATACCTTGACTCATAAGTAGTGCGTGATTATCAATTGACAAATTAGGATTCTCTAAAACATTATCCATTAGTTTAGTTAAACTGTCTGGATTAGTACTCACATTTGAAATAACTTGACTTACATACTTACACATATTCCTAACTTCCATATCTTTATCACTAAGTCTTATCGTTTTTAAGCCATTTAGAGCCCCATTTAAGCCTTCCCTTAACTTTTCTGGCTCATTATTCAGTAAATCATTTAAATCTTTCATATCGCTATTATATGAGTAATTAACTGCTATTAGCCCCAACTCTTCTAACTTCAACGTTATTTCATTAGTTGCCTGTATTCCTGCTTTGTCATTATCCATTGCAACAATGAATTGTTTATTAAGCATATCTTTGTAGTTTTCCTCGAGGAATCTATATAACTCTTTCGTTCTATTTACCCCTGTAAGTCCAATTAAACCTAGATTTGAATTCTCCTTTATAAGGGATAATCCATCAAGTTGACTTTCAGCTATAACAATAGTCTCATTCTCAAGTTTATGTTTAAATAACGAAGTTGCTTCTTCTGTTAACTTGATCTGCTTTTCCTTAACTTCCAATTGCTTATTATCACTTCTAAGTAAAACTCTTTCAATTTCCCCTTTTTCATTTCTCAACGCATGTACTATATTTCTTTTATTAAAATCTGTAGCAAAATTACTACCTTGTTTCTTAAGCAGTTCAATGAATCCTTTTGTATCTACATCAGGTAAATTTTGTA
>JBKEDG010000096.1:0-46102 GCA_047975285.1 Bacilli bacterium
CCAGTTCCAAAACCAACTTGACCTTTTTTATTTCCTACGACTACTAAAGCATTAAAACGCATTCTACGTCCACCCTTAACTACTTTAGTAATTCGACCAATTTTAACAACTTTTTCTTCGAACTCTTTTGGTTCTCTTTGGTCATTACGTTTAGCCATTTCGTTTCCTCCTTCTAAAATTTAAGTCCAGCTTCTCTTGCAGCATCAGCAAGTGCTTTAACTTTACCATGGTATTTATAACCTCCACGATCAAAAACCACGCTTTCTATCTTTTTATCTATTGCTTTTTTCGCAACTGCTTCTCCCACCTTTGCTGCAGATTCTACGTTACACTTACCTTTACAATCTAGGTCTTTATCAAGTGTAGAAGCACTAACAATAGTAGTACCTAACTCATCATCAATAATCTGAGCATAGATATTTGAATTTGATCTAAATACATTTAATCTTGGTGTAGTAGCAGTTCCACTAAGTTTTTTTCTCAAACGATAATGTCTAGCTTTACGAGCAAGATTTCTTGGTTTCTTGTTAATCATAACAAACTCCTTTCTAGGGCTTACTTTTACCCAGCAGTTTTTCCTTCTTTACGACGAACATATTCATCAACGTATCTAATTCCTTTACCTTTATAAGGCTCCGGTGGTCTAACACCACGCACATTAGCAGCAAATTCTCCAACTAACTGCTTATCGATACCTTTAATAATAACTCGTGTATTCTTTGGTATTTCGACTTCTATACCTTCTGGAATCTCCATCAAAACTGGATGAGAAAATCCCATACTTAAATTTATTACTTTACCTTCTAATGCTGCACGGTAACCTACACCAATTATCTCTAATTCTTTTTGATAGCCATCAACTACCCCATTAATCATATTAGCGATTACAGCACGAGTTGTTCCATGTAGTTGTTTCGCTTTCTTAGATTCATTATTTCGTTTTACAGTTAGTTTTCCATCGTCAATAGTAATAGTTACTTCAGGTCTAAACTGAAAACTATTTTCTCCCTTTGGCCCCTTAACTGTAATTAAATTAGATTCATTAGTAATGGTAACACTTGCAGGTATTTCAATAATCTTATTTCCAATACGGCTCATTAATTATTACCTCCTGTATATTTAATTACCAAACGTATGCAAGTACTTCTCCACCAACATTTAACTTTCTAGCAGCACGATCTGTCATAACTCCCTTTGAAGTAGTAACAATCGCAACCCCTAGTCCGCTTAAAACACGTGGAAGTTTATCGCTTTCTGCATAAACTCTAAGTCCTGGCTTACTTTCTCTTTTGATACCTGTAATAACTCTTTCATTATTACTTCCATATTTTAAATGAACTTTTAATTCTTTAAATTTACCTATCTCTTCAACTTCAAAACCACGAATATAACCCTCTTCTTTTAAGATTCGAGCTATTTCTTCTTTAATTTTAGAAGATGGAAGAGTAACACTATCATAACGCATTTGATTTGCATTACGAATTCGTGTAAGCATATCTGCAATCGGATCTGTCATTGCCATAATAATCCTCCTTTATATTACCAACTTGCCTTTGTAATACCTGGAATTTCACCTTTATAAGCTAATTCTCTAAAGCATACACGACATAGTTTAAATTTACGAATAACTGAATGTGGTCTACCACATCTTTCACATCTAGTATATTCTCTCACTTTATATTTTTGTTTACGTTGTTGTTTAACAACAATTGCTTTTCTAGCCACTACACTAACCTCCTTGCCTTATTTTTTAAATGGCATACCTAGTAAACCAAGTAGTTCTCTAGACTCCTCATCAGTTTTAGCCGTAGTAACAATAACAATATCCATACCACGTAATTTAACAACTTTATCATAATTGATTTCTGGGAAAATTAATTGTTCTTTAATCCCTAGTGTATAGTTACCACGCCCATCAAATGAATTAGCATTTATTCCACGAAAATCTCTAACACGTGGAAGAGAAACTGAAATTAATTTATCTAGAAAATCGTACATCTTTTCTCCACGTAAAGTAACTTTACACCCAATTGGCATACCTTCACGTAATTTAAACGTTGCAATTGACTTCTTAGCTTTTGTTAAAATTGGCTTTTGACCTGTAATAACGGCTAAATCTTCAACAGCAGCATCTAATAATTTAGAATTAGAAACAGCATCTCCAACTCCCATATTCAAAACGACCTTGTCAATTTTTGGAATTTCCATTACTGACTTATAGTTAAACTTTTGTGCTAAACTATTTTTTATTTCGTCATTGTATTTTTTTTGTAAACGATTCATGCTTAACCTCCTTTACTTTATTTATCTATAACTGTATTAGACGCCTTAGTAACACGAACCTTGTTACCATCTTTGTCTGTTGTATAACCTATTCTAGTAGGTTTTTTTGTCTTTGGGTCCACAATCATAACATTTGAAACATGAATTGGTGCTTCAACATTAACAATTCCACCCTCACTATTTTGTTGCGATGGTTTAACGTGTTTAGTAACTAGCTTAACACCTTCTACAACAACACGATCTTTCTTAGCAAAAGTTTTAATAACTTTACCTTGCTTACCTCTATCTTTGCTACTTCCTGCAATTACTTGCACTAAGTCACCTTGTTTAATTTTCATATTGCACCTCCTTAGATTATAGTACTTCTGGAGCAAGCGAAACAATTTTCATGAATTGCTTTTCTCTTAACTCACGTGCAACTGGTCCAAATATACGTGTTCCTTTTGGCCCTTTAGCATCGTTGATAATTACACATGCATTATCATCGAATTTAACATAAGAACCATCATTTCTATGCATACCAGTTTTCGTTCTAACAACTACTGCCTTTACAACATCACCTTTTTTAACATTTCCACCTGGTGTTGCTTGCTTAACACTACAAACGATAACATCTCCAATATTTGCATACTTACGTTTTGTACCACCTAGTACTTTTATTGTCAAAACCTCACGTGCACCAGAATTATCTGCCACCTTAAGTCTCGTTTCTTGTTGAATCATATTTTGTCCTCCTTTCGGATTTATTTATTATATAATAACTGCTTTTTCCACTATCTTAACAAGTCTAAAACGCTTGTTTTTTGACAATGGTCTAGTTTCCATTATTACTACTTTATCTCCAACCTTAGCCTCATTATTTTCATCATGAGCAGTAAATTTAGTTGAACTCTTAATACGCTTCCCATATAAAGCATGCTTCTTATATGTCTCTACTTTAACAGTAATAGACTTTTCCATCTTATCACTCACTACAACTCCAGTAAGTTCACGACGTGTATTTCTTTCTGACATTAGGATTATCCTCCCTTCAAAATTATTTACTTACTTTACGCTCGTTTAAAATTGTTTTAAAGCGGGCAATAGTTTTTCTTGTTTCACGAATCTTTGAAGTTTTCTCCAAATTTCCAGTTGCTTGTTGAAAACGTAAATCAAACAATTCTTTTTTCATTTCTAAAACTTTAGAAATGATTTGATCATCAGTTAAATTTCTAATTTCATTAGCTTTCATTAACTATTACCTCCTTCTCTTTTAACGAACTTACATTTAATTGGTAACTTGTGTGCCGCAAGTCTTAATGCTTCACGTGCAGTTTCTTCACTTACACCAGCAATTTCAAACATAATTCTGCCTTCTTTAACAACAGCAACCCATGAATCTGGAGCACCTTTCCCAGAACCCATACGTACCTCTAAAGGTTTCTTTGTAAGTGATAAATGTGGGAATATATTAATCCATACTTTACCACCACGTTTCATATAACGAGTCATTGCAATACGCGCAGCCTCGATTTGTCTATTTGTAATCCACGTACCTTCTTGAGCTTGTAATCCGAATTCTCCAAAGCAAATCTCAGTTCCACCTTTTGCTTTTCCTTCATACTTAACTCTATGAGGGCGACGATATTTTGTTCTTTTAGGTAATAACATAATTATTTACCCTCCTTTTTACCTTTAGCATTAGTATTAGCCTTAGTAGGTAAAACCTCTCCTTTATAAAGCCAAACTTTTACTCCAATCTTACCATAAGTAGTGTCTGCTTCAGCTAAAGCATAATCAATATCAGCACGAAGTGTATGTAGAGGAACATTCCCCTCAGTATATCCTTCACTTCTTGCCATATCAGCACCACCTAGACGACCAGATACTAATGTCTTAATTCCTTTGATTTCTCTGTTTCTAAGAACTCTTTGAATCGTTCTTTTTTGCGCTACTCTAAACGATACACGATTCTCTATTTGTTTTGCAATCCCTTCAGCTACTAACTTAGCAACTAGATCTGAATTTTTAACTTCTACGACATTTAAATTAACAGTTTTTTTAGTAAACTTCGTTAATTCAACTTTTAATTTATTAATATCTTCTCCACCGCGACCTATTACAATACCAGGTTTAGCAGTATGAATATTAATGTATATTTTTTCTTCTTTTCTCTCAATACTAACATTACTCAATGATGCTTCTTTAAGTTTTGTTTCAATATGATTTCTTATTTGAATGTCTTCATGTAAAAAATCGGCGAACTCTTTATCTGCATACCAGTTTGAGTCCCAACCTTTATTAATACCAACACGTAATCCTACCGGACTTACTTTTTGACCCATTAATATTACCTCCTTTTCTTATTTATTTGCAACAATTACACTAATGTGACTTGTACGTTTGTTTATTCTAAATGCACGACCTTGTGCTCTTGGCTGAAATCTTTTAAGAGTTGGACCTTCATCCGCTCTTATTTCTTTAATATATAAACTATCTTCATCCATGCTATAATTGTGAATAGCATTTGCAACAGCACTCATCACGATTTTTTTTACAACTGGTGATGCAGCTTTATTTGTATTATCTAGAATTGCCACCGCTTCAGAAACGCTCTTACCACGAACTAAATCTAAAACCAGTCTTACTTTTCTAGGAGCAATTCTTATTGTCTTTACAGAAGCTTTTGATTCCATAAATTATTCTCCTTTCACGTGAAATTTACTTTTTCTTTTTATCTCCGTGTCCACCATAGTTTCTTGTTGGTGAGAACTCTCCAAACTTATGCCCTACCATATCTTCAGTAACATAAACTGGAACATGCTCTTTACCATTATGCACAGCTACAGTGTGACCGATGAATTGTGGAAAAATCGTTGAACGACGTGACCACGTCTTAATTACTTTTTTCTTGTTTTCACTATTTAAAGCGTCCACTTTTTTTAGTAGATGCTCATCAATGAAAGGTCCTTTTTTTAATGAACGAGCCATTTTCCTTCCTCCTTTGATCTATTTCTTACGTCCACGTACTATATACTTAGAAGACGCTTTTTTCTTATCTCTAGTCTTAAGTCCTAGTGCAGGTTTACCCCAAGGTGTAACTGGTGTCTTGCGACCTATTGGAGTTCTACCTTCCCCACCACCATGAGGATGATCATTAGGATTCATAACCGAACCACGTACTGTAGGACGTTTACCCATCCAACGAGTTCTACCAGCTTTACCAATATTTACAAGCTCGTGATCTGAATTTCCAACAGTACCAATTGTTGCTCTACACTCTCCAAGAATAAGTCGAACTTCCCCAGATTGTAACCTAATTAACACATACTTTTCTTCACGCCCTAAAATTTGAGCACTAGCACCAGCAGAACGAACTAATTGTCCCCCCTTACCTGGCTTCATTTCAATATTGTGAATAATAGTTCCGACTGGAATATCTTTTAACTTTTTACAATGTCCAACCTTAATATCTGCACTATCTCCACTAAGAATTTCCATCCCTACTTTCAAACCTTCAGGAGCAATAATATATCTCTTTTCTCCATCAAGGTAATTAATCAATGCAATATTTGCTGATCTATTTGGGTCATATTCAATCGTAGCAACACGACCAACTATATCATCCTTGTTTCTCTTAAAATCAATGATTCGATATTTTCTTTTATGCCCACCACCATGGTGACGAACTGTAATCTTACCTTGATTATTACGCCCACTTTTTTTATTTAAAGTAGTTAATAACGATTTCTCTGGTGTAGATGTAGTGATTTCATCAAATGTTAATGTTGTCATATGTCTACGTCCATTTGTCATCGCTTTATACTTTCTAATCGCCATAATTGACCTCCTTACATAAAATTAGATAACTTCGATTTTACTATCTTTAGCTAATTTAATCATTGCCTTACGAACACGAGCAGTCTTCCCCTCGTATTTCCCAACACGCTTTTTCTTAGCCTTGCAATTCATAATATTAACCTTTTCAACTTTTACATCAAAGATTTCTTCAATTGCATTTTTAACTTCAATTTTATTCGCTTTTGGATTAACCTCAAACGCATATACGTTCTCTTCCATAATTTGATGAGCACTTTTTTCAGTAATGATTGGTGCTTTTATGATTTCATATGCCTTCATTAACTAAGCACCTCCCCTAAATGATTTGCTGCATCTTCTGTAATTAATAAATTGTCATAATGTGTAAGTTCAAGCACATTTACTTGATCAACACTACTATATGAAACTTTAGGAATATTTCTAAAACTTCTAGCAATATCTTCACAATACTCTTTACTAACTACTAGTATTTTATTACTTAAATTTAAATTTGAAAGAATTGAAATAGCTTCTTTTGTTTTAGGAGTGTCCAATTTAATTGTATCTAATAATTTGATTTCTTCATTTAATACTTTTAAACTAAGTGCACTTCTAAGCGCTAATCTTCTAACTTTTTTATTTAACTTATATCCATAACTTCTTGGCGTTGGTCCAAACACAACTCCTCCACCTCTCCATTGTGGAGCGCGAATAGTTCCTTGTCTTGCATTACCAGTTCCCTTTTGTTTCCATGGCTTACGTCCACCACCACGAACTTCTGATCTATTTTTAACTTTATGTGTACCTTGTCTGCTTGAAGCTCTTTGCATAATAATTGCATCAAATAGCACTGACTTGTTTGGCTCAATTCCAAACACTTCATCAACCAAGTTCACATCTTTTAATTTATTACCTGTTTGATCAAACATTGTAACCTTTGGCATTGTTCTTCCTCCTTTACCTAATTATTCTGCACTAGTTTCCTCTGCTACTGCTGGTTTGTTGTAATCAACCAATTCTCTACTAGCAGCATTTGCAGGATTTTTAACTGCACTTTTAATTGTTACAAATGAGTTATTAGGTCCAGGAACACTTCCTTTTACTAATATAACATTTTTAACTGCATCTACTGACACAACCTCAAGGTTTTGAATAGTAACCTTCTTAACACCCATATGCCCTGGCAATTTTTTACCTGGTAAAACTCTCATCGGTTGCATCGGACCCATCGAACCCGGTCTTCTATGATATCTTGATCCATGTGCCATCGGACCACGTGATTGTCCATGTCTTTTAATTACACCTTGGAACCCATGTCCCTTTGAAATTCCTGTAACATCAACCATTTCAGAAGCCTCAAACACTTCAGCATTCAATTCTTGACCAAGACTAAATTCTCCTGATGTACAACGAATCTCTCTAACGAAGCGCTTAGGTTGTGTTGAAGCTTTTTTAGCATGTCCAATTTCTTGTTTAGTAGAAACTTTCTCACGCTTAGACTCATAACCTAACTGAATAGCATCATAACCATCAGTTTCTACAGTCTTAACTTGTAAAACAACATTAGGAGTAACTTCTATAACTGTAACTGGTACTAATTCATCATTAATATCAAATACTTGTGTCATCCCAATTTTTTTACCTAAGATTCCTTTCATAACTTACCTCCATAAATTTATAACTTAATTTCAATATCTACTCCACTAGGTAGATTAATTCTAGTCAACGCTTCAATAGTAGCCTTACTTGGACTAATAACATCAACTAGACGTTTGTGAGTTCTCATTTCAAATTGTTCACGAGACTTTTTATACACATGTGGTGAACGTAATACCGTGTAAATTTGCTTCTCAGTAGGTAAAGGAATAGGTCCCTTAACCTCCGAACCATTTTTCTTAATAGTCTCTACAACTTTAGCAGCAGAGTTATCAATCAAACGGTGATCATATGACTTTAACTTAATTCTCACAACTGTTTTTTCCATAATTATTGCCTCCTTTCGTCTATTTCATGATAGACTAGCTCCGTACAAAAACCTGAAATACCCACTGGCAACTCTTCGGGGTGTGTCAGCAACCTCGCACATCAACGCTTTAATGTCCACTAAATATTATACACTTTATATTCACTTAATGCAAGCAAATATTACATATTTATCATGCAAAAGCTATTTGTAGCCTAAATAGTTACTTCTATATATAGATAGCTAAATATTACTAATTTTTTTCAGCAGCATTGGGAATTAAATTCCCCTTATTAATAGTTTCTACAGTATCATTAGAATTCACAAAATACTTAATACTCTTTTTTTATTTAACTGCCAACTTGATAGGAATACATTTAGCACTTATATCCTTAATACTGCTTTATTTAATCTACTTATAATAAACTATCTTCCCTCCAACAATTGTATATAATACATTAGTATTTTTTATCTCTAAACTATAGCAGTTGTATATATCTTGATCTACTACAATAATATCTCCAAGCATTCCTTCTTCTTCAAAGGAAGCCTAGGCACTTGCAACTGTATAATCTTGAAATGCTCTTTTTACATCAACCTTTTCTCTTTCATTAAACGCTTGTGGTAAAAAGTTATTCAAATCATTACTGTTTACAGCACAGTGAATACACTCAAATGGATTGATATCTTCAATTGGAGCATCACTGTCATCATCAACAAAATCATTCGTTTGTACAGAAGTAACTCCATTTTTCAATGCATGTTTAGCACCTAGTTGAATCAATTCCTTAACACTATCTACATCATATTTTTTCATAATTTGGCGAAGTAGGAATATTGCATTTTCATTAAATACTCCTGTTGGAAAATTGTTTTCATCAACATCAAATCCTCAACCGTCAACTTGCTTAGTAGCCTCATTAATATTAAGTAATTGCAATGCTTTAGTATTACAAGAAACGACATGTCCACATGCTCTTCTAAACACTACTGGTAAATCCTTACTTACTTTGTCAAGATCATGACGGTTAATTAAATAGTTACAATCAGTAAAGTAATCATTATTCCAAACCATACCAAGAACAAGTTCATCATGATCAAAATGATTGTTTTCAATAATTTTTTTCCCTTGTAATATAACTGCTTCAATTGAAGTTAATCCATAACAGTTAACACTAGCTAAAAATCGCCCTAAATTTACCAAGTGCATATGCGAATCATTAAATCTTGCTAAAACATTCTTATTCTTTAAATCTAAAGTATATGTAGATTCACTTACATCAGTTATTGCTTCTGTAGTAATTTTGTTAATAACTCCACCTTCAATGTATATTTGCGTTATTTAAAACCAAATCCATATTATTTAATTCCTCTTTTGTTTAACTGTTCATAAATAAAATATAAAATCAGTGATGAAAAAATTATAATTACTCCTAAAAGTACTGTTCTTGGATCAGTATATAAAGTATTGATAATCATTCCAATCATAACTAACACAGCTACAATAGGCGTTAGTGTATATAAGAGCACTTTATATAGTCTGATTCGATCTGATTCTCTTTTTCTAAAAACAAATATTGAATAAAACACAAGCGCATTAAATACTAATCCTGAAAATATTACAAGTGTAGTCAATTGATCTAAATCATTACTAAAGACCAAAAGAATTGATATTAGTGCTGTAACAATAATTGCATTAGATGGTGTTTCATACTTTTGATGAACCTTACCAAAAATCTTGAAAAATGATTTATTATGACTCATTGAATATAATTGCCTTAGAAATACTAATACACATCGATTCAATGCGCCTACAATTGCAATTAGCATTGTAGATGTAACTAATATACCTCCAAAATCACCAACCGTTTGCTTGTTTGCAAGTGTTCCAAGATACAAATTATCCTCTTTAATACTTTCAATAATTTGCTTAACACTTAAAACACGGTATATTGAATAGTTAAAAAGTACATATAACATTACTACTACTATTGCTGATGTAATAGCTATTGGCATATTCTTGTGCGGATTTTTCATTTCTCCTGCAACTACATTTAAATTATTCCACCCTTCATAAGCCAAAAACGTAGCAAACATAGCAAATGCGAACATTTGAATAAACGATGGTAATGACATTCCACTACTCATACTAATTGATAAGTCAACGCTTTGATTATCCTTTAATAATCCAAGTAATAAAATTAATATAATTGGTACCAATTTTGCTATTGTAAAGAAGTTTTGAAAAATCGATCCTACTTTTACACCAAAATAATTTACAACAGTTAATACTAAAATAAGTAGCACTGCGATTATTTTAACACCAAATGCTGAAATGTCTATAAATATTGGAATAATCTTTGCTGCAGCTAATGCTGACACACTCCCACAACTAGCAAGCACATAACCTGTAGACCCACTCATAAATGCAATTATTTTGCCATACGCTTTTTTCAAATAAATGTAACTACATCCAGTAACAGGCATCATCGTACCCAGTTCAGCATAACATAAACCTGAAATTAGTGTTATTAACCCCCTATTATCCATACAAGTAATGCCAACCCTTGTGTCATTCCTGACCTAACTAATACATAACTACCCAGATAAAATATCCCAGAACCTACCATAATCCCAGCAAGAATATTAAATCATCCAAATACGCCAATCTCTTTTTTTAGTTCATTATCTTGAACTATTTCATTTTTAATTCGTATAAAATCCCCCTATAATACAACAAAAAGGTTGTATCTGCTATTAATACAACCACTTATAAAATAGTATCTACTAATAGCACCTCCGTAAAACGGGAATCAATAATATCTTATACCATTGACCAGAATAAGTACTCACAAATGCTTACCCCTCGGCAAATCATCCTTTCCTTAACTTCATTGAATGTCTTCTCCATTAAGTACTGATAATCATTGCACCTCTATTACCTTTTAATTGTTAAATCAATCCTACTATATTTACACTCTAATTACAACACTATTATAAAGCTAGATTTTAAAATTTTACCTCTTCATATAATGATGTGCTAAGACGAATTGTTTCAATAATCCTAGCATTATCAAACCCATGTGACTTTAAAACATAACTAGGATTCCCAACTGAACAACTTGAGCCTGTAGAAGCACTTAAAATTTCTTTGTTTTCATGTAAAAAAATTGGTCCAACCTCGCCTTTTAACCGTAAACTTATTATATTATCAACCGTATTACTGTTAAAGTTCAATTCAAAATCTTCCCCTAAATTTTTTCTAAAGTATTCCATCACAATTTTTTTATTATTTGCTAATGTTTTCATATTATCTTCAAAATTTTCAATACATAATTCCACTGAAGTTGTAAGCCCGACAATTAAATCATTAGGTAATGTACCTGATCTATTAGAGTTTTGTTGACTAGAGCCATGGATTAGGGGTTCAGGTATTTCACTTCCCAATATTCCAGCTATACCAATGCCCTTAGGGCCATTTATTTTATGGGCAGACATAGAAAAATAATCGAACCAGTCAAAGTCTAATTTTATTTTCCCTAAGGCTTGTGTAACATCACTATGAAATAAGATATTTCTTTTTCTCAACTCTGCACTAATATTTTTATAATTGTTTATAATACCTGTCTCATTGTTTACAGCCATTATAGAAACTAACTTTGTATTTTCTTTAATATACGGCTTTATATCATCAAAACTAATAACATCATTTGCACTTGAAATTATCGTAACATTAGCACCTAAAGCTTTTAAAAATTTAAAAGTTGACAACACACTTGAATGCTCTCTATCACTTGTAATATAATGTGCATCGGGACTCTTTAAATATATTCCCTTTATAATATAATTATTACTTTCACTAGCACCTGATGTGAACACAATGCTTTTTTTATCAATTTTTAATAATTTTGAGATTGAATCAAAACAACTGTCTATTATCATATGTGTTCTTAAAGCCTCATCATAATATTTGGCGTTGTAATTAGCAAACGGTATATTATTCATTCTTTCTCTTACATATGGATGTATAGAAGTTGTAGCAGCATTGTCTAAGTACATAGCGTTTCACCTATTTTTTTTATAAAACTAGTATAATTATACTTACTCATTTTAACATAATATTCCATCTTCAAAATACCATATTCAATCATCATTGAATATATATGTTTATCCTTGCTACTCCCAAATTTATAATCTATTAGAAAGTTATAATAATTAACTTCTTCACCAAACAATATTGTCGTATCACTTTCAAATCCATCTTCTACAACACTTTCTAACAAAGCTTTTTCATCATTTAAAGTAAAATTTATTGCAAATTTTAAAACTTGAGCATCATTATCAAATTTTAGAAATTTTTTTAACTCAGGAAGTTTATTTAATACATTTTTACTAGTCTTTATTCTCATAAATTCTCCTTTTTATTGTTGTTTCGTAACCATCATTACATAGATTATGAATGCTACCTACACTATTACCTAAAAGTTTTATATCTTTGTCTTTAAGTTCAGAATTTGTTGATAACATTATAACTTGCGTATAAATGTTATTCTTTAAATAACCCATCAGATTATTAGCATGCTCTAAGTCTAGTCTACCTATAAAAGAATCTAAAATTAAGGGGATTTCTAACTTAGCATTATCAATGACAGCAAACAATAGTCCCACTATTAATAATTGTTTTTCACCTGCAGAAAAACTATTATACGCAATATTTTTCCCATCTTTAAATAATTGTAATCGTCCATTAGTTAAACTTATCTTATCTACTAAATCTTTCTTCCTAAGAAATTTCTGATTTAAAATCTCCAAACATTTACTTGCTACTAGTTCATTAAATTCATTAGTCTTAATCCTAACATATTTATTTACAATAGTCTTAAGAGTATCTTTATTTGTAAGCAATTCATCATTAATTTTTTGCTTCATATGTTTATTATTATAATCATCAAATTCTTTTTGTTTAGCTTTTAGATTATCAACAATGCTATTTTTCTTATTATTTAGTTCATTTGACTTTAATTTTAAATTATCTAATTCTTCTTGTAATCTATCATATTCATTTAATATATCTAAATATTCTCTTCCATTATTTAACTTACCAATACTATTTCTTAATCTGCTAATATCTTTTTTAACTATAACACTATCATTAACCAAGCGTAATATCTTATCTAAATTATTATCATCAACAAATTTTACATTACTTGCTATAATTAATTCTATCTCTAGTGAAATAAAATTATTAGGCAAGCTTACTTGTTTTTCATTGTTAAGTGCATCATAAATACTTTTAACTACACTAACTCTCTCTTTTCTTGTCTCTTTTAAATAATTTAAGCAATTCTTTAAAAGTTTTGCTTGTAACATATACTGCATATCAATTAAGAGAATTTCCTTTAATTTTTTATTTATAACACTTGATTTCTCAGATTGTTTTTCATTTCTTTCAAGCAAATCTCCTAATTTATCATTTATATTTATACCTTGCTTTTGCAATTTCTTATTGTAATCACTTATATTATTTTGTACTATTAAAATATTTTCATTATTTTTAGCAATATTCTTCTCAACACTATTTAATCTATTTTCATACAAAAGAACTTCTTTTTCAACTTCTTTATAATTTGCACTCTTGATGCTGCTTAACTCTTTTTTTTCAATCTTCTCTAAATCCTTTGCAACCTGTCCAAAAACGTTTAAACTAAAGGCAATATCAATAAAGTTTGCTATGAATTTATCAATTTTATTATTAGCAATTAAATCATTAATAGTTTCTCCGTTTAAAAAATATTGCTCCATTATCGAATAGTCATACTTACTTAAAAAATTTGTAGTGTCTACTTCCACATCTCCATTAAAAATTGTAAAATCTTCAGCGATAGTTTCATTACTTGCAATTTTATATATTCTTGATAAGTTATAAATAGTTCCTTCGTCTTCATATTCAATATAAAGTTCTATCTTATTATTATCTGCCGTTCTTGATAATCTAGAACATACAAAGTTAGTGTAATCTTTTGTAATATAAGTAGAATTAAACATTTTACAACCAAAAAAAGCGAGAGAAATTCCTTCTAAAAAACTGGTTTTACCATTACCATTTTCTCCCATTAAAATATTTATATGCTTATTTGCTAAAAAATCAAACTCTGTTCTAGCTACATATGATTTAAAATTTTTAAATGCAACCCTATTTATCTTCATAGTTATCCCTCAATAATAACCTTTGTGTAGCAAGTTTACTTTCTATAGATTTTATATTCTTATTCCTATTTTTAATATTTACATTTTTACTTGTCTCTCTAATAATAGCGTGCAATGTATTTTCATCAAAATTTTCTTCAAAACATAAATGTTTTAATAATTCAAAATCAATGTTATTAACACTAGATAAAATATTATCTTCTCTATATTCATTATAAATAGCAATTGCTGAATAATCTAAATAACCATCATCTTTCCAAATATTATCTATTGCAATTATTTCTTCCTTAGTAATAATTAAATAATCACTTAAATGATTTCTAACTAACTTTTCTGTCTCAAACAACTTTCTAAGTAACTTTACTCGTGTCTCTATTGTAAAACTACTTAATCCTACTCTGTAATATTCACTCCCATTCTTTACGATAATCGGGTCAGTTTTTAAATTGTAGTCCCCACTGGCTAATTGCTTATATGCTGCTTGTTCACTTACTGCTTTACTAAGTGAAATTATCACTTCATCTCGGTGTAATTTCTTAGGTATAATAACTGAGTCCCCTTTAATCTTTACATCAACTTTCTTAATATTACCATTACGATCAAAAATATTTCTACAAGCCTCATCATCTCTTATTTTTATTAGATAATTTCTATATTCAAGCAAAGGAGTTAACCAAGTTTCTCCTGATTCAATAAAGCCTTTTAAAGACTTGTCTTCAGCAACAATTGTACATGTCCAACATCCAAACCTAGAATTCCCACAAGTCTGTTTCTCCTTAGTCTCTTTATCGATAACAAGCGGGCATTCTCCATCTTGAATTGATGAAGAGTACATAATATACAAATCATTGTTATTATCTCCCCATGGACAAGAATTTTTTAATAAATAACCCCATACTTCATTAACTGTCAAATGAGCAATAGGCGAATAAGTCCACGCACTAGGAATTGAAGAATGAAGTGACAAATTACTACCATCAATGTAATGTTTTTGCATGCTTAACTTCCTTGAAACACTCTCTTCTTCACGAGTACCAAGTAATAAAATAACTTCTCCACTTTCACTAACTTTAGAATAAATAAACTTATTAGCTGGCATAATCTTTATTCTATCAGTACACCATCTAAAAGACTGTAGTGGTGAAGGATATCCACTCCCAATTAATTTAACAAAAAAAGTATTATCACTCTCTGGATATATCATCTCTGCTTTAAGTGGCAATTTATTGTCCTTTGCAAATTCTGCAAGGTTTTTCATAGAAGTAGTAGTTTTTCTTAACACGAGCGGATTTTCAACTAAAGTATCCGAAGAAATTACATATACCATCTTCTTAGCACGATTTTCTCTTTCAAGTTCAAGAAGTGCTTCAACTACTAACTGAAGCACTGTTGTTGAGTCTTTCCCACCACTATACCCAATTATCCATGGTGTAAGATCAGTATTTAAATACTCCTGCTTTATCTCTGCACGAATATCGTCTATTTTTTCTAGTTTATTTCTTTTTAACATTATTCTCCTTGGATGCATCTTTTAACTCATCAATTTTTGCTTGTAAATCATTTATTCCTAACAAATCACGCTTACTATCACCAAACCAATTCCCTATTTTTTTTCTCCAAGCTTGTTCAATTTTAGCATAATTTTCAGCAATGTTATAATCAGTATCATTATTAATTTTAAATAATTCTGACATTGTGCCTTTATTACCTTCCTTATCAAGATATTCTATCAATTCTTTAATTGTCCATTCTCCATAAGTTTTTTGGTCAATAGTACACATAGCAACTAAACAATAATTTAGAATAATATCATCCTCCTTTTGACTTATGTAGTATTTAAACTTATCATATAAACTTGCCCCAACCTCTGTATTTTTATTCTTACACAAAATAAGTTTATTTCCCAAATAATTTAGAATAAATTTAGCCTTTTCATTTTCCTTTGCCATTGCCATAGGGTATATGTGTTCTTCTTCAATTATATTTCTTTTATTATTATTTGATTTAGGGAAGAATTTATTATACAAATCATCCCCGTCTTCTATTTTTTTATCGTATATAAATAAGAAGACTAGTTTTGTTAAATTTGTCTTAAATGATCTATCATGTTTTGTGATTTTTTTTTCGACATTTTCGAAAGTAGACTTAAAGAAATCATCATTACCTACCCGTTTTTTATCATATTCGGCAAATATTTCATTTATGTTGAAACCATCTCCATTTTCGCCCCATTTTTCTCGTAACTTTGGTCCTAAAGAATTATTTAACACTTCAAGTTTAGACTTACTAGTTTCCATAATTGTTTTGGCACCGTAATAAGCTATTACTTTTTTAAATTCTGTTGTAATATTAAACTCACCCTCAGACGCTAAATGCTTCAGCATAATAAAATATAAAATATTTTCTATATATTCAAACCCTGCTTTCATAGTTATCTGATAATATACAAACAACCTGTAAATTTCTTTTGTGTCAAGGTTTTTTTTGATACCTTGTAGAGTACAAGGATTAATATCCTCAGAAATATCTAAGTTGAAAAACTGAAAAACCTTTTTAATTTTATCTATATTATCTTTTAAATCCTTTAAAAAATTATATACTTTATCTGCTTGAGTTTTAGGACCATTTTTTTCGGCATTTGGATTTCGTTTATTGTTACCATATTCTATTCCATATTTAAAGGATTCGTATAATTTTGAGAAATCCTTTCGTTTCACAAGTCCATACCCATCATTTTTGGTTGCTTTTTTGTTAAAGAACATTGTCCAATGTAGCGCAAAAGCACCCTCTGCATCATCACCAAGGGTTTCAAATATTGTTTTCATAGTGTTTTCAATTATTACTAACAATTCCTTATTATCTTCATATTTTTTATCAGATTTAGAAGCAACTTGGTACATAAAATTCTTAGTTTTATCAAATTCATTTAATGCAATACCTCGACTATTTACCAGTTCAAATATTTTATATCTTTCATCATAATTTTTTATTTCAGAAGAAATTATTTGAAATCTTGTAATTAGTGCAACAAAATATTCCTCCAGTAAAAAAAGCTTATTATTTTTAAACTCATTTCCATGTGTTTTTTCAATAAATTCAATAATATATTTTATAGTTTCTTTTATTCTTTTATTACTTATAGTTTCGTTAAGTTCTAATTTTTCATATTCTGTATCAAAACTATTTTTGTCATTAAAATTCATTTCAAGTATTTCTTTTAAGTACTCTTCATTTTCACCATACATTGTTAATTTTTTTTTGCTTTTATCGTTTTGAGAATAATATATATTTTTTCTCCATAAATCAACCTTTTCCTTATATTCATTCAAACTATTTATATCAGTAATGTTACTATCTCTGGCATCTTCAATAGCTTTTTGCATCATTTTATAAAGTATTAATAACGTTAGAAAGCAAGTTGTAATTCTCTGTTGTCCCTCTTGAATTTGAATTTCTTCATTTTCTCTTGTATAAGCAATTACATTAAAAAAATGAGAATTATTTTTATTTCTTCTTGTATTCTCTAAATCCTCTAAAAAATCTTTAACTTGATCTTTTCCCCAAGAATATGGTCGTTGATTAGGAGGTATTTTTATTAATTTCCCAATATTCAAAAGAAATTCCCCTAAAGTTTTACTATTAGCTACAACCATATATTCATTTTTATCACTATTTTTACTTTTAGTCATCTAAACACCTTCCCATAATATACATTATGTAATCTTCGCACTAATATTTAATAAAATTTTCTTTATAAGTTATATGTTCAGTATATCATATATTTAAAATAATTTAAATATTATCAAGTCTTTTTGATAGATATAAATCAAATTTAGTGTAAAAGATTACATAATGTATATTATGGGGAGTAAAATGAATATATATGAGCAGGTAAAAAAAGAAATAATGAATATGAAAATTGATAAAGCACATGGGAATAATGGCAAGTTGTATAAACATTTACTTATTTTGTCTATGCTTGATTATCATCTAGATTGTGGTGATGAAACAAAAGCATTTAACAACCCGACTTCTGCTGAAGTATTACTTGATTTTTTTGTCATTTACTTAGAAAATGAGTTAGTAAGGGATCTGACATACTCTAATAAAACTAACATCTTTGAAAGTAATAAAATTTTGAGAACTCTTAGAGAACTTCCAATGTTTCATATTACTAGACATTCCAGTGGAGGTTTTTCTAAATTTTTTTTTAATGATTTACCTAAAGTAACCAAACCACCTAGAAAACTTAGTGAGATGGCAAAAACATTTGAAATAAGGATAGAAAAAGGGACTAATTTAGAAAAGATGGCTAATGTAATTAGATCTGCTTGTCAAGAAAGAATACGAAAAGAAACAGGCCTTATAATTTCGGGGTCATTAGTTACTGATCTTAAAAAACCTGATCCTAAAACAAGCAAATACTATAGAGTAGGACAAAACCAATACCGAAGAAAAATGATTGAAAAATATAATGGTAAATGTGCTTTTTGTGGATTTCATGTTGAGCATGTGCTAGTAGCATCTCATGCTAAAAGATGGGAAGCTTGTGATAGTGTCTTTGAAAGGCTTGATGATAATAACGGATTTTTACTATGTGCTAATCATGATAAGATGTTTGATAGTGGACATTTAACAATTGATGTTTATAATAACAAATACATCTTTTCAAATTTTCTAAATAAAAATGATTTAAAACAATGTAAATCAACATTCCCTAATGATACCTTAAATTTCACAATAAGTGCTAATATGAAAAAGTACTTGCGTGTTCACACAGAAACAGTATTTAAATAAAAAACAATTGCAAATGCAATTGTTTTAAATATAATAAACATTACTTAGATATAAACCACATGAATCAACATTTGGTCCGGCTTGACTTCGGTCCTTTTTTTCTAGTATTCCAACCATTTGAGATGGTTCAATCTTACCTCTACCAACATCTATAATTGTTCCAACTATACCTCTTACCATATATCTTAGAAAACCAGAACCATGAACAACTATGCTTATTCTTGATCCTGAAACATTAATTTCTGCGCTATAGATTGTTCTTGTTGCATTTTTTTCTTCTTTAATACCTGTAATAAACGAAGAAAAATCGTGTGTTCCAATAACATAATCTAATGCTTCTTTCATTTTATCAATGTCTAATTCTCTACAATATTGTAAGACATAGTTTCTTAATAACGGATTGTATTCTCCTACATTTATTAAATACTCATATTCCTTACTTTTAGCACTGTATCTTGAATGAAATTCACTACTAACACGATTACACAAACGTACAAAGATATCATCAGGAAGTGTTGAGTTTAATGCATTTTTCATATCTATCGCTGATATATCAAATTCACTATCAAAGTGAGCAACCTGTGCTTTTGCATGAACTCCTGTATCAGTACGTCCTGATGCATGAATCACTACATCATTATTAGTAATCTTTTTTATTGCATTTTGAAGTTCATTTTGAACAGTTCTTTGGTCATCTTGGATTTGATAACCATTAAATAAAGTACCATCATATGCAAAAACAATTTTATACCTCATAATATACCCCCTAATTCAATCACTAAAGCTACTATAACTATTATAACATGAATACATAAATAACAAAACTCCATAAGTTCAAACTTTTTATCATGTAAATCAGTTCTTCCTTCACCACCAACATACCCTCTTACTTCCATAGCATTAGCAAGATCATCTGCTCTTTTTAATGAATTAACAAATAGAGGTATCAATAACGATATAATTCCTCGTATCTTTTCTTTAATTTTACCATTTTTAAAATCTATTCCTCTACTTGCTTGAGCATTCATAATTTTATTCATTTCTTCAAATAGTGTTGGTATAAACCTAAGGGCGATTGAAATCATCATTCCAATTTCATGTGCCGGGAATTTAAATCTTTTAAGGGGCTTTAATAGTGCTTCAATAGCTGCTGCTAATTCTAGTGGTGCTGTAGTTAATGTTAGCATTGTTGAATATAATACCATAATAATTATCCTTGTTAAAAAGAATACGGTACGGTAAATAGCTTCATCATAAATTTCAATAAATTTAAACTCAAAAACGATTGTACCATTCTTATAAAAGAATAAATTAAAAAATATCATAAATAACATTAAAAATCGTAGTGGCTTAAGACTAGAAATCAAGCTTTTTACCTTAACTTTTGCTAAAATTGCAATTATTATTATAAATACAAGGTAGATGGGTAAAATCATTAAATTTCTAGTTATAAATAATCCGATTAAGAATATACAAGTAGCAATGATTTTAACTCTAGCATCTAATTTATGAATTATTGAATCAATTGGGTAGTACTTCCCTAACAATACATTATTCATGATTGCTTACTACCCAGTCTAAAAGTTCATCATACTTAAGAACTATGTTTTTTTCTATTCCCATTTTTCTTGCAAGTAAAATAGTGTTGGGCATTTCAATATTTACTCCATTTATTTCATCGTTTGTAAAAAATTCACTAACACTACCATCAAAAACGATTTTACCCTCATCTAACATTATTACTCTTTTGGCATATTCCAACACATCATTCAAATTATGCGAAATCATAATTATTGTTTTCCCCTCATCATTAAGATTTTTAAAAAGTTCCATCATTTGAATTTGTCCAATTGGATCTAAACCCACTGTTGGCTCATCTAATATGATTATACTAGGATTATATGATAAAATTCCTGCCAGAGCTACTCTTCTCATCTGTCCACCACTTAATTCATAAGGGCTTCTTTCAAATAAACTCTCATCTATACCCACTCTATGCAGAGCAATTTTAGCATTTTCATACGCTTCTTCTTCACTAAATCCAAAGTTTAATGGTCCAAACATCACATCTTTAATTAAAGTTTCTTCAAATAATTGATTTTCTGCAAATTGAAATGCCATTCCTATTTGCTTTCTAAGCTTTGATACTTGCTTTAATTTTTCTGATTTTATTTCATATTCATTAACTACAATTGTTCCACTTAATGGTTGCAACAATGCATTAATATTTTGTACTAGTGTTGATTTACCACTTCCCGTATGACCAATAATACAGGCAAATTCACCATTCTCAATTTCTAAATTAATATTATTTAGCACTGGAATTAATGTATCCACTTGTGATGTATATTGATAAGTAACGTCTTTAAATTCTATTGACATAATTTAGCAATCAACTCCTCTACGTTAGTGCATAAATCTATATTAACTCCACGATTTCTTAAATCATTTGAAAGTTTTAATGAAAATGGTACTAATACACCAATATTAGTAAACAATTCAATATTATCTTTTAAACCTTCTACACTACCATCATACACAATATTTCCCTTATTTAAAGCAACAATTCGATCACTCATAATTGCCTCTTCTAAATTATGTGTAATTGAAATAATTGTTGTTGACTGTAGTGAATGGATATATTTAATTAATCTTGTTACATCGCTTTTACCATTGGGGTCAAGCATTGATGTAGCTTCATCTAGAATTAGATATTCGGGTTCAAGCGCTAAACTAGATGCAATAGCAATTCTTTGCTTTTGTCCACCACTTAGTGTATGTGGCTCTCTTTTTTTAAAAGCACTCATTCCAACTATATCCAAATATTTATCTACTCTATAATAAATTTCATCTTTTGGAAGTCCAATATTAGCTAATCCAAATGCTACATCATCAAAAACAGTAGTTCCTACAAATTGATTATCAGGATTTTGGAATACCACTCCAAATTTTCTTCTCACTTCAATCAAATTATCATCTTGATATTTTATTCCATCAACAGTAACGTCTCCCGTTCTTTTTTCAAGTAGTGTGCATAAAATTTTAGCTAATGTAGATTTACCACTTCCATTGTGACCTACAATACTGACCCATTCCCCTTTTTTTATAGTCAAATCAACATTTGTCAAAACTTGCTTTTCTTCTTTATAATGGTGACTTAGCCCCTTAATTGTTATTCCCATAATCTACCTACACATTAAATCTAAAGTGACAGACATCTCCATCTTTCATTAGATAATCCTTACCTTCTAAACGATATTTACCTAATTCTTTAGCCTGTTTTTCTCCCCCGCACTGAATTAAATCTTCATAACTAACAACTTCGGCTCTAATGAATCCTTTTTGGAAGTCAGTATGAATAACTCCAGCACACTCAGGAGCACTATATCCATTTATAAACGTCCACGCTCGTACTTCTTTTTTTCCTACAGTAAAAAATGTTCTAAGTCCAAGTGTTTTGTAAGTAGTTGCTATAATACTGTCTAACCCACTATTTTCAAATCCCAGTTCTTCTAAAAACAATTGTTTTTCATCATCTTCTAGTGTTGAAAGTTCACTTTCTATTTGAGCACTAATAACGACTACATCATCACTATATTTAGCTGAATATTCTTTTAATTTCGCTACCGTCTCATTATTAGACTGATTTTTATAATCTTCTTCACTCACATTCGCAATAAATATTACTGGTTTTAATGTGAGAAAATTAAAATTCTTGATAAACTCTAAATCCTTTTTATCTAAATTTACACTCCTAGCTGGTAGGTCATTTTCCAAGGCTACTTTTAATTTAGATAAAATATCAAACTCTCTTACCGATTCTTTATCAATTTTCATCTTCGCTTTTCTTTCAATTTTAACAATTCTTTTGTCAATAATATCAAGGTCTGAAAGAATTAATTCTAAATCAATTGTTTCAACATCACGCATTGCATCAATACTACCATCAACATGCAGAACATTTTCATCATCGAAACAACGTACAACATGACAAATAGCATCAACTTCTCTAATATGAGAAAGGAACTGATTTCCTAATCCTTCTCCTTTACTTGCTCCTCTAACTAATCCTGCAATATCTGTAAATTCAAATGTTGTAGGAACTGTTTTATCAGGACTTACCATATTAGTAAGGTTTTCTAACCTTTCATCTGGTACTGTTACTACCCCAACATTAGGGTCAACAGTTGCAAATGGATAATTTGCTGCCAATACCCCCGCTTTTGTTATTGCATTAAATAGTGTTGATTTACCCACATTTGGTAAGCCAACAATTCCTGCTGTTAGTGCCATATAAACCTCCTATAGATACAAGGGAACTGATGGTCCCATGTCAATATTTAATAATATCCAGACTACAATTACTAATAAATATGTTACGCATAATGTAATTGAATACGGAAAAGTTAATTTAAAATATGTCCCATTTCCACAATGTTGTTTTGTTTTCTTAGCATAAATATTAAATAACACGTATGCAAATATTGTATATGGCATCATAATACTTATTGTATTTGTTGCTGAATCTGCGAGTTGAAATACAGTTTGTGCAAATAGTGGATTTACAACCATCCCCACAAAAGATGGTATAACAATTGGAGCAATAACAGCCCATTTAGTAACCGAAGTTGGAACAAAAATATTTATAATAGCAGTAGTAACAAATAGTATTACAGCCATTGTCAGTAGACTTCCAGACAGTGGAACTAAACTAATTAATTTTAAAATTACAAACAAGGCTAGATTACTATCATACATAATGAATGTAAGTTGACTAAGTAAAAATGCTAAAACAAAATATTCAGCATTATCTGCAATTGAAACTACAGCCGCTTTTACTACATCATTAACAGCAGTAAAAGACTTAGAGAAAATTCCATATAATGCTCCTGCAATAATAAAGTAATATGAAATATGAATAGCAAAATTAGTAAATAATGGTGACCTTATTAACTGAGTCAAATACGTCGTAGTAACAGGATTATAGTTTCCAAGCAATAATCCAGAACCGGGCATATCAATAACACTCTTAGGTATAATGAAATATGAGTAAGCAATTATTGAAACTAAACTATATACAATTGCTACAAATAACCCACGTTTCTCATTATCAGTAATTTTGTGATACGTATAAACTTCCAAATCATAAACAGGTAAAATATTTACAATATACTTTTCTGTTATATATGTAATTACAATCGTACTAATAATTATTAATACTGCCATAATTATTCGATTATCATCACCAGATATAGTATAATTACTCAAAGTAGTATTAACAATAGAAGTAGTAATATCATTTAAAAACAAGGTATGATTTGTCACTAATATATTTATATTGTAGCCTGCAAATATAGCAGCAAACATTGTTGCAATACCAGCCAAAGGATTTCTCCCGTTCCCCATATAAATAAAAGCACTAAGCGGTAAAAGGAACAAATACCCTGCATTTAATTCAACCGTTGAACTAACATTGCTTAATATTCCTACTAATACTAATAACATTGTTACTATATGTCTAGGTACGTTAAACAAAACTTTTTTTAAAAGTGTATATATAAATCCACTTCTTTCTGCAATACCAAAGGCAATTATCGTTACAAGAATGGTTACAGAACTTGTTAAACTAGAAAAGTTATACAGTCCCTCACTTATAAAATGCATAAAATTTTCTGGTAACAGGTAATTCTTAACCTCAAAAATATTTTGTTGTTTTTGAAGCGTTTGAGGATCTACTGCCATATAAATAATTTCTCCAGTAAATTTAGATATAATCGCACTAACAACCATAACAAGAACTATTCCAATTATAATAACCATTCCAATATGTGGAGTTTTGTTCAATAAGTTTTCAACTCTAATAATTAATCTTTTATTTCTCATTGCCCACTTCCCCTTTTGTAATCTTTTTTATACGTTTATTTAAATCAGTTCTTTTCAATTTAACTACCCTATTACATTCAACACATTCAATTGTAACTACTACACCTCTTACTAATAATTTCCAATCATAACTTCCGCATGCATGATGTTTTTTTAATGTCAAGATGTCTCCTTCATTAAACTCGTACATTTTTCTCACTCCTATATTCTATCTTTGGATATGAAAACTCAATATTCTCTTTATCAAAAATTTCAATTAATTCTTTTCTAATAATTCTTTCCGCTTCAAAGTGACGCATTGGTTCTGTTTGAGCTGTAATCATAATCTGTACCCCACTTGATGTAATTTCAGTTACTCCTTTATAAATAGGATTTTGTGTTATATAATCAACTTCATTCATAATTTTTAACAAAGAACTTTCTACAACTTTACGCAAGTTATCAAAGTCAGTATCATGGTTTACTTTCACTTTCACTAGCGCAACAGAATTAGCTTGTGAGTAATTTATAATTGAATTTATTTTTCCATTACCAATTACAAAAATATCTCCCACCCAATTTTTAAGTACCGTTGACTTAAACCCAAGAGAAGTAACCTCTCCAGTAAAATCTTCAATCATCACTGTATCTCCAACATCATATTGCTTTTCAAAAAATATAAACATGCCAGAAATAACATCATTAACTAAACTTTGTGCTCCAAAACCAACAGCAATACTAACAAGACCTGCTCCAGTAATTATTGCACTAACTTTAACTCCACATATAACAAGAATTCCAATAATTACTATAATAACCATTAAATACTTAAAAGAACTAATTATCAAACTACCCATTGTCATTTTTCTATTATAATCTTTATGATTTGGAGAAAGTTTTTTTAAACTGAGTTTAAAACAAAAACTAAAAATTGAGTATATTAATGTACTAACAATAATAAACATTAATATAATTATAACTCTTTTTAGCCACAAAGGAAATCCATCCAACATAAAATCACCTACTTATCATTTATTATATCTTAATTTTAATAAAGTCCTACCTACTATTATAACATATCAATCACAAATTTTATTAGTGAAACATAAAGTAATGCTGAAAATAATCAAAAAAATAAAAATCAAAAGATTTCTATTTTATTTATCCAATTTATTAATAATTTTTTCTAATTCATCATATGACGAATAACTAATAATCAGTTTATTATTTTTAATTTCAACCTTAGTATTTAATTTTTCAGTCAGCTTATTCTCAATTGCACTAACATGAATATCTTTTTTTTCTTGTTTTGTTTTTGTTGAACGCATTTTCTCAACTTCTCTAACACTTAATCCTGAGTCAACAATGTTTTTCATAATTGTTCTAATCTGTTTCTCATCATCAAATTTACTTAATATTCGTGCATGAGCAGTCGAAATTTCTCCACTAACAACATTATCTAATACATCTAGTGGTAATTTTAAAATACCTAATGTATTTGTAATATGTGTTCTACTTTTACCAACACGTTTTGATAACTGTTTATGTGTAATTTTAAGTTTACTTAACATAAGTTCGTATGCTTTTGCTTCTTCAACACCATTAAGATTTTCTCGTTGTAGATTTTCAAGTAAAGCTATCTCCATCATTTCTTGATCATTAAATTCACGTACTACCACAGGTACTGTAGTTAATCCTGCAATCGTTGCTGCTCTATATCTACGTTCTCCAGCTACTATCTCGAACCCTTTAATTGACTCTTTAACAATCAAAGGCTGAAAAATACCATGTTCTGAAATTGAAGCTGCTAAATCATTTAGTGCTTTTTCATCAAAATGCTTGCGTGGTTGATAAGGATTTGGTCTTAGTTCATTTAAATCCAGTTCAAAAATTTCCTCTTTATCCACATTTTTTTCAACGTTTTCTAGTGTTTCTATATTAATTCCTTCTTCACCAAATAATGCTCCTAGCCCTTTGCCTAATGCTTTTTTCTTACTCATTGTTTTCAATCACCTCTTTAGCTAAACTCAAATAAGCCTTTGCACCTTTAGACGATATATCATATTCAGTAATAGGAAGCCCATAGGCAGGCGCTTCACTGATTCTTACTGCACGTGGAACAATTGACTTAAAAACTTTAGATTTAAAGTAAACCTTCACTTCTTCTACAACTTCCATTCCTAAATTCGTTCTCAAATCTAACATCGTTAGAAGTACACCTTCAATTTCTAATGTCTTATTAATCGATTTTTGAACTCTCATAATTGTTGCAAGTAGCTGAGTTAATCCCTCTAAAGCATAATATTCACATTGTACTGGAATAATCACACTATTACTTGCACTTAATGCATTTAGAGTTAGAAGCCCCAGTGAAGGTGGACAATCAATTAAAATATAATCGTATAAACTTTTAATACCCGCTATTGCTAATTTTAATTTAACATCTCTTTTTGGAGTATTTACTAACTCAATATCTGCACCAGCCAAATCAATTTTAGTAGGTAGTATATCTAAATTATCAACTTTAGTGTGACGAATAACTTTATTTGCCTTTTCATCATTAACTAATAAGTCATATACACTTAACTTTAAAGATGATCTATCTATTCCAACTCCTGTTGTGGCATTACCTTGAGGATCTATATCTATAATTAAAACTTTCTTCCCACGCTTAACAAGTGATGCTGCTAAATTTATTGTGGATGTTGTTTTACCAACTCCCCCTTTTTGACTTACAACTGATATAACTTTTGACATATAATCCCTCCATTTGATAATTTAACTATACTTTATTATACCATATTTATAAACGAATTTATCTTTTTAGTTTAAATCAAAATGAAGTTTATATTAAATTAAAAAAATAATTAAATTTATATTCTAATTTTAAAGAAAAACTCTTGGTTAACTCCAAGAGCTTAATTTGTTTATTCGTGTAAAAAATGTTGTTTAATTATTGGTAAAAGTGTTCTAAAAATTATTGCATAAAGAACTGCTTCAATAGTTAAAATAACTAATTTCATTGGTAACAATAATAAAATTGCCTTTATTTCTAGCCCATTTACAAAGTATAGTGCAACACTATTATTAATAGTTCTTAGTAGTGTTGTAATAAAAACTACTACAAACAGCCATTTAGCACTTTTATATAATTTATCTTTTGCAAATATTAAAGATGCAAGTCCTGGTATAAAACCTAGTAGAATAGGTGATATCGTAAACAAACTTGGTGGATAAGAATGTCTCATCATCGTAATAAAATCTTTAACTAATCCTACTAAAGAACCAAACACTGGCCCAAGAACAAATCCTGATGCCATAATTGGGAACTCCGTTATTCCAATTTGCATACTGTTACCAAAAGTAACCGAAAATAAACTAAATACAAAAGCTAGTGCTACAAATATTGCAGCATATACCATTTTTTTTACTTGTTTCATTTTAAATTTTTAGGGAATTGTGAATGCGTTATATAATCAGCTGTTTTACAGTTCGTTTAAGCTCAACATTCCATAGCCTAACACTTTCTGCTATATAACTACCCTATCTCCTTTTCTTATTTATGATATGTTTCGTTATTTACAATTTTAAAACTTCGATATATTTGCTCTAGTACCACTCCCCTCATTATCATATGTGGAAATGTCATTTTTGAAAATGACATCATCATATTGCACCTTTTTTTTAATTCTTCACTAATTCCATAAGAACCCCCAATAATAAATTGCACATACCCATACTCTATAAGTTCATTATTTAATGTTTTGGAAAACTCTTCACTAGAATATTCCTTTCCCTCAATTGCCATGGCAATTGTATAAGCATTATAGTCTAAGTGCTTATTGATTTTGGCTTCCTCTTTTTTTAATAACTTTGAAATAGATGCCTGATTATTATCATGTAAAACTTCGTCTTTAAGCTCCACAATATCTATATTACAATATTTAGTACATCTTTTAAAGTAGTCATCAACAAATTCTTTTAAATATTTTTTTTTAATCTTACCAATACAAACTATTTTAATCTTCATTATCCTATAAATCCAGTTTTAATTCTATCTGTTTATCGTTTCTCTCAATTGTTAAAGTAACTTTGTCTCCGATGAAATAATTACTCAAATCCTCTTTTAGTTGCTTAGCATTTTCAACATCTTCACCATTTACCTTAGTAATGATATCTCCACTTTTAAGCCCTGCTTTTTTTACAATACTATTATTGAAAACTTCTACAACTTCTACACCAAACGAACTTTCTCTAAATTTAAATCCATAAGTTGGTCTAATTTTATCACCATTTTCAAATGCAGATAGTTTTGAAATTATAGTCTCCATTGGAATTGCAAATCCCATTCCTTCTACACCATCTTTTACAAATTTTAGCGAATTTATTCCAACTACTTCTCCATCCATTGTAAATAGTGGCCCGCCACTATTACCAGGATTTATTGCAGTATCTGTTTGAATTAACCAAAGACCCATTCCGCCTTCTTCTTCAACTTCTAAGAATCTATTCTTACCTGATATAATTCCAAGTGTTGCTGTGTTCATAAAGTTTTTACCAAGCGGTGAACCTATAGCTAAAACTGTTTCTCCAACTCCATAGTCTGACGATTCTTTTACAGGCAGGGCAATCATTTCATCAGTAGCAGCGACTTTTAAAACCGCTACATCAAGTAAAGAATCTCCACCTAGATAGTCAATATCTTTAATATCCACTCCAGAATTTGTTGTAATAACAATTTTAGTCGCATCCTCTACAACATGATAATTTGTTAAAATATATGCACTATTATTTTCAATTTTATAGATAAATCCAGACCCAGAAGTTTCTCCATATCTAGTTGCAACATCTAAATAAACAACTCCATTTACAACATCTTCATAGACACTTTCTATATCACTTTCAACTTTTGATACTACTGTTTGTTGTTTACTTTCAGTTTCCTTTAAAATATTTTGTTTAAGAATTAAGCATGTTGTTAAAGCAACAAGTACTGAAACAACAAGTGTAATAATTACAGTACATAATATAATTTTCCAATTCTTCTTCATAATTTCTCCTTAGTTTACCCCTATAAACTATTATTACTTCCAATTTAACTTAATAACCTTGCTACCAATATCTTGCCTTGCAATATCACAGTTATCAATTTCTGTCCCTTTCAAAATATCACTGACAATATCAAATTTATTGTTATCAGCACTCAAATGCAGCGCTACTAAATGTTTAGTATTTTCACTCTTAATAGCATTTACATATGTTTTAAATTGTAAATTTGACAAGTGTCCCTTATCACCTACTATCCGTTGTTTTAAATTCCAATTATAATTCCCTTGCATTAATAAGTCAACATCATGATTAGATTCTAATAAAATAACATCAGCACCACTCATACTTTCCAAATTCTTGTTACTTAAATAACCTGTATCACTAACAATAACAATTTTATATTCTCCTACATAGAATATATATCCCACAGTATTACTACAGTCGTGAGACAAATTTAGAGTCTCTACTCTAATATCATTAACTTGGGTTACATTTGAAATCTCTACTACTTCATTTTCTAGCTCATAAATATTTTTTGATCCGTATATATTACATGGATGTTTTTTTAAAAACCGTTTTACACCTTTAACATGATCTGTATGTGTATGCGTAATAAATAAACTTAATTTCTCGAAATCAACAAAATCTTTAGCTAATTCACTAAACATTTTATACGATATTCCTAAATCTATTATGTAAGTATGTCCGTTATATTTAATAATTGTGGAATTTCCTTTACTACCAGAGCATAATACTTTTACTAAATCCATGAGTATACATTCATCGGGTTAACTAATGCTCCATTTATAAAAATCTCAAAATGTAAATGCACACCAGTTGATACCCCAGTAGTTCCCATACCACCAATTCTTTGTCCTTGCATTACAGTATCGCCAGCCTTAACATCTATACTATACAGATGTTGTGAATAAGTAACATATCCATTAAGATGATCAATTATAACCATATTACCCCTTGCCCCACGATAACCACTATAAACTACTAAACCATCAGCAACAGCCATAATTGTAGAGTTAGTTGGCAATCCGGCAATATCAACACCGTCATGATTTCTCCCCCATCTATGACCATATGGACTAGACATATAACCACCTATTGTTGGTCTTACCCACGAAACTGCTATACCATCACTACTAACTTTGGATTTTTTATATCCGGCTATCCCACTTGAATAAACAGCAGTATAAGAAGGGGCTTGTCTTGTCCCTTTAACAACCACACGATTCACTGGAGCTTTTATTTCATGCTCACCTACAATTTTTCCGGCACTTGTTGTCTGGCCATTTAAATAATCAATTTCATACACACGCTCAACTTTACCTTTAGAACCCACTTTTTTTACTACGTTTTTTGTACTCAACATTGTATTGTCTTCTATTATTTCTGTTTCATATGGTAGTTCTTCTTCCACAACCATAATATTTGTCGATTCTACAGTTACAACAGGATCTACAAGATTTACTATAATTTCCTGACCTGGTGACAAAATTGTATTTTCACTGTTAATTGTTTTATTAGCAGCAACTAATTCTTTAACGTTCAGCATATTATTACTAGCAATTTTTTCTATTGTATCTCCATCTTTTACTTTATAATATTTATCTTCATTTGTATTATAAAACAACATCTTATTATACAACTCATCACCAGTTAGAACTTTAGTATATGGAACTTTAGTACTGGTTCCTACAACATTTCCTCCTACATCATATGAAATAGTTTCGTTAGTTCCTACAATTAATTCTGTAATCTCTTCCCCACGAACTATTCTATCAATAGATTTTTCATCAACAAAAGTTTTAATTATTTGATCAAACGCTTTATCAACTTCTTTTTTATTTGTACTATAGATTGTTGCATATTTTGAAGAAGTCGTTAAAGTTACTTCTCCACCCGAATCTTGATTATCACTTCCCACATATTCACTATCTTTAGTTATTGTAACCTTGTAGCCTTCTACTAAAAACTCAACTTTCTTTTTAAATGTAGAAAGTATTTCTTCATCACTCATATTAGTATCAACTGTACTTGTAATCGAATCAATTGTGTAGTTAGTTGGTTCATACACTTTACCAATATTTGATTCCTTATTATATTTCTTCTTAGTTTCTTTTATGTAATTATCAAAAGGTTTTCTATCACTAACAGTTCCATAAAACTTATTATTAATATATATACTATATTTTCCGTCTAGTTCACTTATATTATTAATTGTATTAGTATCAAATAGCAGTGCAGAAAGAATAATTATAACAGATAGAATTACTCCAATTATTTTATTTGCCATACTACCTCCTAAAAATCCTCATCCGAATAAACTTTATTTGTAAATTTACTATAATGCTTTACAAAAGATAAATCAAACTTGCCTGTTGGTCCACTCCTGTGTTTTGCAATAATCACTTCTACATTACTTACATCACTTGCGTTACTTTCCTTACTATAGTAATCATCTCGGTACAAAAACATTACTACATCAGCATCTTGTTCTATTGAACCAGACTCACGTAAATCTGACATTAACGGACGTTTATCTTCACGGCTTTCAACCCCACGTGATAGCTGACTAAGTGCAATTACAGGCACTCCCAACTCTAATGCCATTAGTTTTAACATACGAGAAATTTCACTTACTTCATTTTGTCTATTATTTGACATTCGATTTGAACCTGTAATTAATTGTAAATAATCTATAACAACTAGTCCTAAATCTTCTCTTGATGCAAGCCTTCTACATTTTGCTCTAATTTCTCCAACAGTAATTCCAGCAGAATCATCTAAATAAATTTTTGCACCAGATAATTTTGCCATTGCGCTATTAAGTTGATCCCATTCCTTATTTTCAAGTTTACCAGTTCTTAACTTTGAAGCGTCTATTTGACCAACTGAACTAATAAAACGATTCATTAATTGATCAGCTCCCATTTCTAAACTAAATAACGCTACTGCTTTATCAGTATTTAATCCAACATTTTGACAAATATTTAAAGCAAAAGCAGTTTTCCCCATCGCAGGTCTTGCAGCCAAAATTATTAATTCATTGGGATTTAATCCATTAGTCATCTTATCTAAATTGGTAAAATTTGTCGGTGTCCCTGTTACATTACCATCTATTGTTTGTAAATAATCAAGGTTCTTTTTGACATCTCTTAATACATCTGATACAGTTTTAAATTCAGTACTCTGCCTTTTTTTTACTACCGACAAAATAAGTTGTTCACTTTTATCTAAAATATCTTTTATATCATCCCCTGAATTATAAGCCATCTCACCAATAGTTTCACTAGTAGATATCAACTTTCTAAGTAAAGCTTTCTCCTCAACAATTTTTACTGAAGATTCAATGCTATTTGCGCTAATTACATACGCAACTAATTTAACAACATAATCAAGACCTCCCGCAGCTTCCATAAGATTATTTTTTTCTAAATCATCCGTTAATATTACTAAATCAACTGGTACTTTCATATCAATAAGACGCAAAATAGCACTAAAAATCACTTGATGGTTAGGAAAATAAAAATCTTCAACATCAAGTCGATCCTTAGCAATATTAATTGCATTCTTAGAAAGACACATTGCCCCTAATACGTATTGTTCTGCATCTTTATTATGTGGTTGTCTTTTTAGCTCCATCCTACTACCTCATTATCTAGCAATTACATGCACCCTAATTGTTACACTAACATTCTTATACACTTTTATTTCAACATCACTATAACCAAGCGAATTAATTGCAACAGTTGGTACAGCATGATTATCTAATTTATACCCACGGTTATCTAGTTCTTTCTTGATTTGTTTATTACTAATACTCCCAAAAACTCGTCCCGATTTTTCATCAACATTTAGATAAAACTCCAGTACTACACCTTCAAGTTTACTAGCTTCAACTTTCTTCTTTGCAATCACTTCTTCTTCTTGTTTTTCAATGTTCTTTCTATCTTGTTCTAATTGTGCTAAATTTTCTTTTGTAGCAATTACTGCCAAATTTTTCTTAAACAAGAAATTGTTTGCATAACCATCACTTACATTTTTTATCTGTCCTTTTTTCCCTTTACTTGCTACATCAGCTAGAAATATCACTTTCATTTTTAATTCCTCCTGCTAAAAATCCTTTTATTTTATTTACAACATCCTCAACATTCTCATTTTGTATTTGGCAAGCAGCTGCAGTCATATGACCACCACCACCAAAAAACTCTGCTACTAATTGCACATTTACTTCTCCTAGACTTCTTGCACTAAGTGAAATGGTTTTATCATCGATCATACCAAGTACGAATGATGCCTGAATATCTTCAATTTTTAAAATTTCATCTGCTGCTTGTGCTAAAACAATCTGCGAAATAATATCTTTAGTAAATGTTATTGCACATTTACTTTCTACAACTTCAATCTCACTTATTAAATTATTCCTTGCAACAACAACACTCATTTCTTCTTTTAATAAATCTTGTATAACAATTGTATCTGCTCCTTTAGCCTTTAATGTGGCTGCAGCGTCAAAAGTTCTATTTCCTGTTCTGTAAACAAAACTTCTTGTATCCATAATTATCCCTGATAACATTGCTGTTGCTTCTTGAGGAGAAAGTTCTACATCATCTAATTGAAATCCAATTAATTCTGTAATAAGCTCACTTGTGCTAGATGCATAAGGTTCTATATATGAGAGAATTGGATTCTTAATCATTCCATCTCCTCTTCGATGATGGTCAATAATAATCGTATTTTTTGAAATATCTAAAATTTCATTAGACTCTACAAGACTGATTTTGTGTGTATCAACTACAATCAGTAAAGTTTCCTTAACCATTTTATCCAAAACATCGTTTGTGCTTTGAATAAATGAATAGAATTTTGTCCCTTCTAATTCCTTTATTAACTTTCTTGAACTACTAGATAATTTATCAATATCTAGTGCTACAGTTACATTTTTATTTAAAGGTTCAACTAACTTACTCATTCCAACACAACCACCTATTGAATCAAAGTCAGCATTTCTATGCCCCATAATTACAACATTTTTACTTTTTCTCACTAGATTTGCAACAGAACCAGAAAACATTCTTGCTTTAGCTCGATTTCTTTTCTCAATAGCATCAGTTTTTCCACCATAATAACTTAATTTCCCATTTTCATCTTTAACAACAACCTGGTCTCCACCTCGACTAAGTACTAAATCAAGACCTTCAAATACTAAGTCAGACAGTTCTCTTACCTCTAAATTGTCATACCCCAAACTCATACTAATTGTTAGTGGTAACTTTGTTCTATTACCATAGTTTCTAATTGCATCTAACACTGAAAAGTTATCCTCAATAATTTGATTTAACGACTTAACATTTAAAATCATAAGATATCTACTATTAGAATATTTTCTAAGATAGATCCCATATTTTGCACACCAATTATTAATTAACTTGGCCATATGAGATGTAATATCATTAGAGCGCTGTTCATCTAGTGAGTTTGAATAGTCTTCGTAGTTATCAAAACTAATTGCTCCCATTACTAATTTTTCATCATCATATTTATCTTGAATCAAAACTCTTTTAGTATCTTCAAATAAAAAAATTGCATCCTCACTTTTTACAGCACGGTAGTAATCATCATTTACTTGAACATTAACTTCGCTTTCATCAATAAAGTCATCTAAAAGGTCTGGAAAAAATTCACTAACACTTCTCATATCAACATCTTCATCAAATAACGATTTAAAATAATTATTAGCCCATAAAATTATTCCTGAAGAATTTATTGATACGACTCCAATTGGCATATTAGTAAAAAGATCATTACCATGACTCTCTACCATATATGTGACGTTCTCTATTCTTTCTTTAGTATCTGCTTTTATAATATATATAATTACAATATTTAAAATAGCAAATAAAATACATGCCACTATAAAAATAATTTTGAAATTGGTATCTATCTTAAAGTATGCTCCAATGCACAAAATAGTGGTTAAAAATATATAACAAATAAATAGTATTCTATCTTTTTCTAATTTCATTATATTCTCCTTTTATAAACTAAACAACTTCTTAGCATTAGCTGATGTAACTTCTTCAACTTCTTTTATATCAATCTCTTTAATTACAGCAATTTCTTTTGCAACAAGTCTTACAAAACTAGGATCATTTCTTTTTCCACGATATGGATGTGGCGTTAAATATGGCGAGTCTGTTTCAACTAATAGATTTTCTAGTGGTATTTGTTTTGCCACTTCTTTACTAACCTTAGCATTTTTAAAAGTAACTGGTCCAGCTAAACTAATGTAGTAGCCAAGATCAATAAATTTATTAGCCATTGCTACACTGCTACTGTAGCAATGCATTACTCCATAATTATCTAATGATTTTAAGATTTCATATGTATCTTCAATTGCGTCTCTACTATGGATTGTAACTGGTAAATTTAAATCCCTAGCAAGTTCAAGCTGTAATTTAAAAACTTGTTTTTGGCTTTCAACACTACTATTTGCATAATGATAATCAAGACCAATTTCACCAATGGCTACAACTTTTTTATGCCTAGCTAATTCTTTTAGTTTATCTATCATTTTAGAATCAAAATTTAAAGTTTCTGACGGGTGAATCCCAACAGTAGCATATATCATATCATAATTACTAGCAATTTCAATTGCTTTCTCACTGCTTTTAATATCGTACCCATTTATAATAATATATCTAACATCATTCTTAATCGCTTTAACAATTATTTTATCTAAATCATCTTTATACATCATGTCATTTAAATGTGCGTGTGAATCAACTAACATATAACCACTCCTCACTTAATATATTATACCAAAACTAATAAAAATAATCAAAGTTTTAACAAATATTAATAACTAATAAAAAAGGAGTGATTATTAACATCTAATACGATGATAAATCACTCCTTTTCATATCAAACCATCACATTTCATACACTTTGTTTGCATAATCTAACATCTTCAAATCATGCGTAACTACCACAACTGTTTTACCTTCCTTATTCATTTCAGTCAAAAATTCCATTACTATTTGACTGTTCTTGTCATCTAGATTACCAGTAGGTTCATCTGCAAATATCACTTTACTACTTTTTAAAACTGCTCTAGCAAGTGCTAACCTTTGTTTCTCTCCACCACTTAGTAACGAGACTTTAGTTTCAAGATTAATATCTAGATTAAAATCCTTAAGTTTTTCCCTAATTCTCGTTTTATTTTGACTGACAAAACTTAAATTTTTGTATACACTAAGTTCTTCAATTAACCCAAAGTCTTGAAAGATTAGAGCAAAATCACGTTTTAAAATATTAATTTTCTTTCTATTACTCATTTGATTATAACTTTCTCCAAAATAACTTATTACACCACTATCATATTTTTCAAGCATTGACAAACAATTAATTAGTGTAGTTTTTCCACAACCACTTTTTCCTGTAATTATAACAAAATCTTGTTCATCGATAGTAATATTCACATTCTTTAAAACTTCTTTTTTACCATAACTTACATTTAAGTTTTCAACTTTTATCATAGCAATCCTCCTGACAACTTATTAAATCTTTGTAAATTTAGTATATACTTATTTCTTAAAATTATATAAATAGTACAATCAATTCCAATTATAAGTATAAGGTATATTAACGATGACAAGTTAACTAACACTAGCATAACAAGCATTATTATAATATTTAAAACTAATTTTAAAATTATATATCTTTGCATAAATATATATCTTTTCCCATTTATATAATATTGAAATTCTCGCTTTGTAAAAAAACTTATGTACATTATAGGTAGAATTAATGTCATTACCAATATGGTTAATAATATTAAAATGAAATATAACAACCCTTCTATAAATAGGATAGTATCATAATAACTATAGTTTCCTATTGTGCCTTGGTTTTGAAAAATCGGGCTATTCAAATTATCAGCAATTACTATTAAGTCACCGTTTTCTAAAATATCTCCATCTACAATGCTTGGATTACTTGTAATGATATAACAGCTATTAAAATTATCCTCATTTTCACTATAAGAAGAATTATTAATAAATATATTATCTATAACAAACACTTCATATCCATCTGTTCCACATTTCTTGTTTAGATAATATGTTCCCTTAGGAATTTGTGTATTAAATAATTTACTTGCATAATCAGTAGACAAGTACTGCGTTGAAGTGTAAAAATCAATTACAACATATGGATGATTATTTCTAATAACATTTAATTCTTCTAACTCCTTTGCACTCCAATTACTATCAAAAAGATCTCTAATCTCTTTTTGATAAACATCTTTTTTTTCTAGTACTTTCATATATTGATTATAGTTTTCATTTAAAACCATCTCATAACCTTCATTTATAGGATATGTAAAGATAACATATATCACTGAAAATAAATATACTGCAACAAGTAATATAGTTGCACTAAGATGCAGTTTTTTAAATTTCAATAGATTTTGTACATTGGTAACAAACATTATCATAAAAGTAGAAAGTGACACTAACAAAAGGATCATAAATAGATATACAAACTTAACTGTTGCAAAACTAAGATAAATTTTTACAAGATATAAGGAGTTATAACTTATGTAAAAATACGTTGCAATTATACTTTGTATAATCACTACTAATATAAGTGCCACTACAAATTTCGATAAAATTTTTGTTATAAATATTTTTTCTGCACTATCACCATTTATCATTAAAATTCTATAGTAACGATGATTTTTCACAACATCCAATATTGTAATCAAAGTAATAATTATTCCCATTAAAACTATTATTTCATTAAAATCAATGGTCTTTTGACTTTGATTATATCCTGAATCAAGTTTAGAAAAAAATATCTGCTCTTTTGTATAACCAGATTTTAGAAGTGAATTTTGAAAGCCTTCAACCTCATCATTTTTGACCAGATATTGTAAATTATTTGAATCTGTTTTTATATCATCCATACTAGCAAACTCGTACAAATTTTTTTTATAAAACGTGAAAAATCCACACGAATTTTTATCACTTGAAAATGGTACTACACAGTCTTTATAGCTCCCATACAGATTATTAATACTTGTTCCTTTAGGCAAATAAATAGTGTTATTGTCAAGTGCTATAATGTCAAATTTATTAGACATTTCTTCCCAATTAACCTTGCCAATTACACTTACTACACTATAGTCATTAGTAAGACTTTCCACTTTGCTTGAAAATGACTCAGTACTTCTTTTTATCTCAACTAAATTAAATGTAGTAAAAACAGTAAATGTAAAAAGTGATATCAGTAACACTAATACCTTCTTCATTCATTCTCCCCCCCCAAAAAAAATAAAGTGATAACCTAAAGTATATTTTATTTTATGAAACTAAACATTTTCCATTCCAAGCATATCCAGATAACCAATACCCTTGGTTTCGTGAAAGTCTGTAATGTGTCTTAGCAGTATATCCCTCACATGCCTGAGCATAGAAGTTACCTCTACCATGACAAATAATTCTCACCCAGTGAGCAGTCTGTCTATTATAACTATATCCATACCCGTTATTTTGCCATTTTTTATAAGCACTAGATTTAGCCATAAAACTTGTTGTAACCATAATTATAACTAGTAAAAGTATATAAAATTTCTTTTTCATATTATCTCTCCAATTTTACTATAGGTTATCCTAAAATTATTATATCAAAAAAAATTGATTTGTCAAAATACACTGTCTACCATGCTAAACAGATTTACTATACTAAATATATTGAATATAATTCGTACGACACTACTGAATTTATTAAGTGTGCTATAACGTGAACATTTGTTGGCAAGGTTTTTAAAAAAAATACTATCTTATATAAATATTATCGTCCAAGAACTCAATGATAAAATAGCAAAATTCACTTGATCGTTACTATTACTAATTATTTGCGATAATTCATTTTTTATGCTAAAATACATTTACTTATGAAAAATGAAAGGAGACTATTATGAAAAAACTAGTAATTACAGCTTGTGCTAGAAATGAATCTAATACTATGCGAATCTTTAAAACAATTCAAGTATTAAAAAACTGGGATGAACAAGATATTGAAATTCTTGATTTATATAAATTAGTACCTAAGTACTTAACTGAGGAAACGCTTATAAATAATGTGCCGTATCAAGAAGAAATAGTTAATCATTTTGCTAAATTTGAAGAGATAATCATCGTATACCCAACTTGGAATTGGGGCATACCAGCAATATTAAAAGCTTATTTTGATTTAATAATGATTGCTAACACTACCTTTAAAATTGATGGTGTAAAACTAATTGGACTAACTAAATTAAAAAAATGTACGATTATAAATACATCAGGTTTTAAAATATTACCCAAACCAATTGCATATTTGTTTAACATTAACCACGATCGTTTCTATGTTAAAAATATGGTGAAAATTTTAGGTGCTAAACAAATCAATATCATTGCCCTTGGCAACTTTGGAAATAAAAAATATAGTAATGAAGAAATCGTAAAATTTGCTAAAACCCATCTTCATAAAATATAAAAAGCTAAGAATTCTTAGCTTTTTATATTGTTTCACCTTCTTTTAAAGCACTCATATAAAGTTCGTAATATTCACCCTTCCTATCCATCAATTCTTGGTGGGAACCTTTTTCCAAAATTTTATCTTTTCCTAACAAATAAATCGTATCACATTTTTCTACTGTTGTTAAACGGTGGGCAATAATTATGCTAGTTCTATTTTCACTTAACTGCTCAATTGACTTTTGAATCAAAACTTCTGTTTGATTATCAAGCGCACTAGTCGCTTCATCTAATACCAAAATTTTAGGATTTTTCAAAAACATTCTTGCTAAGGAAACTCTTTGTCTTTGACCACCAGATAATCGTACTCCATTCTCTCCTACGTGACTATTATAACCATCAGGAAGCGTATTAATAAAATCATCAAGTGAGGCTAACTTAGAAGCTTCAACTACTTCTTCATAACTAGCCTTAGGATTCCCGTATAAGATATTTTCTAAAATTGTTCCAAAGAATATATAACTATCCTGTTCTACATACCCAATCTGTTTTCTAAGGGACTTAAGAGTGAAATTTTTTATATTAGAATTATCTATTAAGATTTCTCCAGAAGTTAAATCATAAAATCTTGGAATCAGTTTAGCTATCGTACTTTTCCCTACTCCTGTTTTACCAACTAATGCAACACTTGAATTCTTTTTTATATCTATATTAAGATTGGAAAATATTACTTCTTCATCATATGAAAAACTCGCATTTTTAATATTAATTTTCTCATTAAAATCTATAAACTCTTTTTCTCCATCTTTAATTTTATCTTTGACTTGTAACATTTCATAAAATCTTGTAAATCCACTCCATCCTTTTTGGTATTGATCAAAAAATCCAATAAGTCTACGAATTGGGCTTGTAAAATATGCGATATATAAAATAAATGCTGCTAGGTCTCCTATTGACATATTACCACGCATTGTTAAATATCCACCTAGTATAATAACTACATACATCATTAATTTAAGCATTAAATGCATAATTGATGTAAATACTCCCATTTCATAGTAGGCTCCGTCCCAACTTTCTTGATATTCACCATTAAAATGTAAGAACCTTTCCTTTTCAAATTCTTCATTTGTATATGATTTAACTACTCCAATTCCACTTAAAATATTTGAAATTTGACTATTCAAATTTGCGTGTACTTCTCTAGTATTTCTAAACGCTTTACTCATTCTATTTTTTCTAACATACGTTATAACAAGCATTATAACTAAAATAAGTAATAAAATGAAAGTTAGTAAAACATTAATAGTGGCTAAAATAATAAAACTTCCCACTAACATTATTGCAGAAATAAATATATCTTCTGGTCCATGATGCGAAAATTCACTAATATCCCTTAAATCTCCTACAAGTCTACTCATTAATTTCCCAACTTGTGACTCACTGAAAAATTTCATATCCATCCCTTGAAAATGATTAAATAGGTCTTGACGCATATCCTTTTCAATTCTCGTACCCATCACATGCCCATAATAAGAAACAATATAATTAAATATTACTGCTAAGACTAAGCATATCACTAATACTATTGAATAGTTTAACAGTTTATCATAATTTTGATTTGGAATTGCATCGTCCATAAAAATTCTAAAAATAATGGGTACAAGTAAATCAATAACAGCAATACCAAGTGCACAAAACATATCTAGCAAGAATATTTTTAAATGATTTTTATAGTAACTAGCAAATTTTTTAAACATCTTAATCCCTCCAAAAGCACTTATTTAATCTTAATTTTTCCTAGTAAATAATCAATAAATACTACTATGTACCCTAAAACCAAAAATACTATTATCAACACAAGTACATATTTTATTACCCCAAAAACTCCTACTACATCAGGATTGATAAAAAAGTAGGGATATCTTCCACCACCATAAAATCTATATCCAGTTTGTGCAATTACTATAGTAAAAACATAATAAATTAAGGGAATAGCTTCCCATATAATGGGATCTTTAATCTTATACTTTCCTTTTTTATCAAATAATAACCAGTCAAATATTACTAGCAGTGGCACAATTAGATGAACGATATAATTACTCAATTCTTGTAAAAATCCGGAAGGATATGTATTTGTACTATCTCCCATAGCAAAAGTTGAATTGTTTAAAATTAACCAAAATACTAACATAGTAACTGTTATTGACATTACAACAGTTCCTTTAAATCTTGCAAATTTAGGGTAATTCAATTTAAATAATATAAATAGTAGTTCAATTGTAAAATACACTAGGCAAAATATATTACTAAGGTTGGTAAAATATAAGAATGTTCCTAGTCCAATATCTCCCGTTATAAAATTTAAAATCTGTCCAAAAAAACAAGTACATATTATAATCATCTTAAATATTATTGATAATTTTCTATTTATAGTATTCATAATTACCTCCATTACACTATTAATTATACAACATTTTCATAGTAAATTGAATATATATGTACAGTTTATCTTGATAAAAAAGTATTAAAAGTCTCTTATATTTACACTAATATGAAATAGTATCCGCAGTAAAATTATAATATATTTTATATATTACTTTCTATATATAATATTACAATAGTTATCTTTAATAAGTGATTGATATTACTTCTATATTTTTTAAAAAAATTGTTTGAAAGTCAAAAATACTTTTTAGACCCAGTTAATATTATACTTAATTTAGATTGTACAATTATTTTTTGATTTTTGGCTTAGTAAGTGATAAATTAATTAAATAAGATAACGTATTTATAAAGAAAAGCCACACCTAGGTCGCTTTAGTTAGTAATACTATATCTCTTTTAGTCAATAACTTCAAAATCACCTAAAAACGATATTAAAATTGCTTTTGATTTTGAGATATCAAATTTCATAACTGAATTATGTTTATCATTTGATAAATTCATTTTAATCAAGTTTCCCTCACTACTCTTTAAATCAAAACAAAGTGCATGTACTTGTCCTTTTTCTTGTACATCAATGTATACTCCACTGTTTTCATTATCTCCTGTATAACATTTGTCTAAATATTCCAGTTTTTTCTCTTCGTATTTGCCACGTTCTATATTATATGTACCTAGGTACATACCTTTTTTATCAAAATATTCATAAAAATAATAAACTGTACCTTTATTTTCAAAACTTTTCATAAGAAACTTATCATCATCATGGTATTTAGTTGAGAATTTATAAACATCTAATACTTCATATGTTGTACTATCCATTTTTAAAATTTGCCTTTCTTCGCTAATCTCATTATCACTTTCATCATCAATTGTTGTATCTATATACACATAACCTTCATCTTCATATATTCCATTAGCATAAGCAAAATTTGTAGTATCTTTACTAAATTTAACTAAATTAAAATCTATCTTCTCAACAAATTCATATTTTTTCGTTTGCACATTATAACTTACCACTTGTAATGTCAAACCATCTATAAGCAAAATATCTCCATTCTCTTTTAGATCAATCATACTTCTATATGGAACTTCATCAACCTCCACATTATAAACCTATTTATCATTTACAAATACCAATAAGTCAAAATATCCTTTATCTTCCATAGCGTAAGCAAGTCCATGTGGAACAGCACGTACACTTAAATTATACTTATCAATATATGCATAATCATTAACGAAATCTTGTCCATTATCGTTAGCTAAACTATATTTTTCTTCCATAGGTGAATTTTCAACAACTCCTATATTTTTACCGCTCTTACTATAATATATTTTGTCATTCGTAAATATCTCTAATATTTCATTATTGTATTCTACTGCATAATCACTTAGACTATAATTAATTAAATTAAATTAAATTCTATTTCCTCTCCAGATCCATTTAATTGAAATATTTCCGCTTTCTCCTGAATTGGAATATGTGCACTAGTATTATCAGGTGAAGTATATGTTATAACAAGTTTAGTATCCTCATTTAGAGTTATATTTTCATCATAATTTATATTAAAGACTCTATTATATATATAAATAGAAATTCCTATTATTACACATAATATTAATACTATTATAATCCTATTTATTTGTTTTGTTTTCATAACACGTTACCTATCCATTCTTTACAAACTTAGTACGAGATGAATCTTTTATATTATTTGGATAAACACCACTTCCTCCATTACTATCCAAATCTACTCCTGCCTTAGTTTTCCAAGCTTTCCACACTAATTCAGAGCAATTATATTTTAAATCTTCTGCAGCAGTAAATTGTTTGTTGTTTGCAAAGTCAAAATCGTATGGCCTTTTTTCTTTAGATGCTGCCCAACTAACAACTGCTTCCCTTGTAGCCTCACTGTAACGTGATGATGATTTATTTGATGTGCTAACTAAATACACTTTTTTCATATTATTTCTCCCTTTTATAATTTATAGTAAAAATTGGCTTTTTAGTATCTAAATCATTGTCATAAATTATACTCATCTTTAGAGTAATAATATATAACTATAGTAACACTTTTAAACTTTAATACCTTTAATACAATAATTCTTATAAAATTGTTGCTAAATATTTAATTTTTCTATTTCCTTCCTTTCTTTTCATAATAATCATAAAATATAGATAAATAAATAATGAATACTATCGAGACATCACTTTTACTATAAATTAATTATATCAGACCCAATTTAAGAAGAATTCCACTAACTTACTATTTTTTCACTTGTTTTCCTCAATTAATTCTTGCAGGCTAATTTATTTATTTTATATCTAACATCAGTTTAACCTTTTTATGTTGTATGAATTTTTAGAACAGAACTAGATGCATATTCTACAGTGTTTGACCCATAATTTATATTAATTATAATCATTTAAGTGTTCTTCACCCCATTACTTCATATATTTTAAAACCGGAATAAAGTCTTTTCCCAACTTAGTTAAAGAGTATTCGACCCTTGGAGGAATTTCTTTAAAATCATGACGATTAATAAAACCATCGATTTCCAATTCTCTTAATTGTTTGGTTAAAGAAGAATCTGAAATTTCACCTATATGACGGCGTAAAGCCCCAAATCTCTCAATATCATTAATTGCAATATAATAAAGGATTTCAATTTTCCATTTCCCACCTAAGATTTTTTGGATGGTTGATATGGTTCTACATCTTTGAATTGCATTATCAGTTTTCTTCATCTTATTACCTCCTTTTTATAATATTATACATCGCTTACTTTTATTTATCAACGTACACCAGAAAAGTACAGTACTTTTATTTTAATTGCGAAAATGATATTATAAATAAAGACAAGGAGATGATAATATGCATTACACAGGAACGATATGGCGACCACCTTATGAAGCTTCCTCGCTACTATTAGAAGCAACAATGGGATGTACGCATAATAACTGTAAATTTTGTACACTTTACGATGATATTCCATTTAAATTTAAAATGTCCCCTTTAGAAGATATTGAAGCAGATTTGAAAGAAGCGAAAGGATCTTTTAAATATTTATCACCAAAAGTATCTCGTACATTTTTAATAGGAGCAAATCCATTTGTGTTAAAAGCATCACGTTTGATAGAAATCGCAAACTTAATACA
>JBKEDG010000008.1:0-2115 GCA_047975285.1 Bacilli bacterium
TGTATTTTCCCATTGCGTACAAGTTGGTCTAAAGTATCAATTATTTCTTTGACACTTACATTTTCATCATCTCGGTGCAATGCAAATAAATCAACATAATTAGTTCCAAGTTTATTTAAGCTAGCCTCCAAGTCTTCTATAATGCACTTTTTATTCACTCGTGGAATATGGGGGTATTCGCGTACTGGATGACACCCTTTTGCAAATATTACAAATTCATCACGATTCCCATTTCGTTTAAAATACTCCCCAAAAGCCATATCACTATGTCGATAATGATGCGCTGTATCAAAACAATTTCCCCCTACTTGTTTATAACGGTTAATTATTTTCTCAGAATATTCTATATTATCTTTTCGTAAGTAATCACTCGATCCTAATCTTATATTTGAGATTGTTATTTTTATTTCTTTTTCATTTTTTAGTCCTTTTATATCAATATATTTCATTATATCTCCTCTTCATCTGCACTTTTATCAACATATATTTTCACATTTTTATGGAGTTTTAATAGTGTTGCAGGAATCGTTATCGTCGGTTCGCTCTCAATAATTTTTTTAATTATTCTTGCTTTATGTTTACCATTTGCCATCAATACAACTTTTTTACTAGAATTAATTTGATTATAACCAAGTGTTATTCCTTGGCTAGGTTTCAAGTTTTTCTTAAAGTACTTCTGCATGACCTTTTTAGTTGTATCATCTAAATTAACTACACTGCAATTCCCCGTTCTTATTCCGGGCTCATTGAAGCCGAGATGACCATTCATTCCAACACCAAGTAATAAATAATCAATACCGTTCATGGAATTTATAAAATTTGTCATTTGCAAACAATCATTATCAAGGTTGCTGCTTTTGCCATCAAAAAACAACACTTGCTCATCGCGTAAGTTTAATTTGTTAAAGAGCTGTGAATAAAGTGTTTGTTTACAACTTCCAATTTCCGTTTCATCTAGACCAACCCACTCATCTAAAGAAACAAATGTTATTTTTGAATAGTTTACTTTGTTATTTAATAATTTAACGAGTTCTTCATAAACGCCCTTCGGACTATCACCACCTGCCAAACATATAATACTATCCGGCTTTAGCTTTATTTGCATTACTATTTCTTTTGCTATTTCTTTTGATAATAATTTATAATCATCAAATACAATCTTTTCCATCTCAGCCTCCAATAATTATATACACATTTAATCATGTATATACATATGGTACCTCTTTATTTATTGAATGTCAAGCCAATGTAATTATTTTATTTCAAATCGCATGAAAAACCCTTATTATATTACGGTTGCGAAAGTCTTCTATGCTATTTTAAAAAGATGATGCCTGCACAATACAAGCATCATCTAAAAGTTATTTAATTTTCTATAAAAGTTATTTCCACTTCTTATGAAAGATATGTGTTCAGTATTCATTCTTTACTTATTATTTTTGTGTCCATCAAGTATTTTTGCATTAATAATATTAGAATCATTAGCATTGAGGTAAATAAGAGTGCTAGCCGATACAATTACTATTTCGAGGTAGATGTTCCCCCTCACTTTTATCTGTTACTTCAAGTTTACTGGCTTCTCCACTTTAGACTTCCTCTACTATAATTGTATTATCATTTACCGATCCCTACTATCTAATGATGACATTTCTGCTAAATACTACAAATAATATAATCTGGCAATCTTAATTCATACCTCATGACTACGTAGTTAACCATAATTACTACTGTTGTCAAGAGATTAATACCCTATACTGCCTAGTACACTACAAAAAAAGATGAACCATTATCGACTCATCTTTCTCATTATTAATCAAAATATCCACTTATATTATTGTCAAGTATTAAATCAACTGCATATAGTGGTAAATGATTATATACTCCAAACTCCAAGTTTCTTCTTGAAACTTTATACGCTTGATCTGGAGTGTACTTATTTATAAAAGATGCAAGAGCTTTAGACTTAGTGTTTGTAGAGGCCTTTATTTCTAGAGCAATCAATTTATTGTGGTTATGGAAGATAAAATCAACTTCAATTTTATTTTCAAAATATGTTACTTTTTTCATATGTTTGGCAAGAACGGTTGCAATATAATTCTCACACACCTGTCCCAA
>JBKEDG010000097.1:0-31078 GCA_047975285.1 Bacilli bacterium
ATCTATTTATATTAAAATATAGTAGTTGATAGATGGGCGATTAGCTCAGTTGGGAGAGCATCTGCCTTACAAGCAGAGGGTCGGCGGTTCGAGCCCGTCATCGCCCACCATTTATTTTGCCCGCTTAGCTCAATTGGTAGAGCAACTGACTTGTAATCAGTAGGTTGGGGGTTCAATTCCTCTAGCTGGCACCATTGTCCTGTTAGCTCAGATGGTAGAGCATCTGACTTTTAATCAGAGGGTCATAGGTTCGAATCCTATACAGGACACCATAATTACTTTTGAATCATAGATTGATTCTTTTTTTAAACTGTTATGCCCGTGTGGCGGAATTGGTAGACGCACTGGATTCAAAATCCAGCGAGTTTACGCTCTTGCCGGTTCGACTCCGGCCACGGGTACCATTTTTATATCACTAGATATATTATAGATGAAGGTTTGAATAATACACTACTAAAAAAATTTTAGAAGTGTTTTTTATTTTATACTAGGTATAAATATTAAAAAATTTGATTAGAGAATTTTTATTTTAGATATAAAAGTATTTAGTTCTACATTATTCGTTATGAAATTCAGATTACACAGCATAAATTTTATTTGGTAAGGGACAACATTAGATTCATATAAAACAGAATTACTTTAATGGTGAGGACTTCAAACAAAAATTAAAACAGAATTACTTTAATGGTGAGGACTTCAAACAAAAATTGGGATATTTTTTTAAAGTATGTACTTGGAACTTAGTTGTGTGGAGATATCTTTGTTTTTTTATCATCTGAATTATTTAGCACTATCCGTTTTTATATTACAATTGATTTATAAAAAAAAAAGTGATAATATATTAATAAGTAGTTTAGAACAAGTTTATGTTTGGTAAACTAAATATATTGTTTATTGGGGGTGTAATATGGATTTGTTTGAAATTTTAAAAAACAATAAAAAGTTAATAGAATATGTTGATAATTCGCATTATGCCGATATTGCAGAAGACTTTGAAGAACTTGAAGTAGAAGATCAGCACATATTCTTTGAAAATATCCCTACTGATGTTTTTGCTGATGTTTTAGTAGAATGTAATGCTGATGTAATAATAAAAGTTGTTGAATATTTTAGTGTAGAAGAGATTATTAAGATAGTTAGTAATTTGATGAGTGATGATGCTGTTGATGTACTTGGATATGCAACGTTTGGGAAGCAAAAAGCAATTTTACAAAATATGAAATTGAATGATAAAGTTCAATTTAGAACTCTGCTTGGGTATGAAAAAGATTCAGCGGGGGGGATCATGTCCACTGAGTTTATTGCTTTAAAGGCTGATCTGTCAGTTACGGATGCAGTTAGGAAATTAAGAGAAATAGAACATGATAGTGATGATTATTTTGATGTAATATATATAGTGGATGCCAATAAGAAACTTGTTGGTCATATTACACTTAAAGAGTTGGTCCTGTCACACTCTAGCACAATCATTAGTGAAATTATGGATACTTTTGTTGTAAGTGTTAAAGCTAGTGATGATCAAGAAGATGTAGCCGATTTAGTTCAAAAATATGATTTATCTGCTATTCCAGTTGTTAATAATAAGGAAAATATTTTAGGGATTATTACAGTAGATGATGTAATAGATGTTTTGATTGAAGAACAAGAGGAAGATTATTTGAAGTTTGCAGGTGTAATGAATGACCCTGAAACAGAAGATACAGTTATTTCTTCAATCAAGGCAAGATTACCATGGCTTTGTATAAACCTTGTAACTGCGTTCCTTGCTTCATTTGTGGTTAGTAGATTTGACAGTGTAATTGATCAGGTAGTAGCATTAGCTGTAGCAATGCCAATTGTTGCTGGGATGGGCGGCAATGCAGGTACACAAGCGTTGTCGGTTATGATTAGAAATATTGCAGTAAATGACGCTTCACTTGGTTCTGAGTGGAAGAAAGTATCGGGAGAAGTTGGTGTTGGTCTTGTTAACGGAATAATTACTGGATCTGCTGCAGGATTAGTTTTATCAACGGCATATGATAATTATTACTTAGGAATAGTTTTGCTTTGTTCAATGGTAGGAAATATGATTTTGGCAGGTATAGTTGGATTTACAGTACCATTAATTCTTAAAAGATTAAATTTTGACCCTGCACTTGCATCTTCAATATTTATTACAACAGCTACAGATATTTTTGGGTTTTTCTTGTTTTTAGGGTTAGCAACAGTGTTTTTACCATTATTAATTTAGGAGTAATTATGAATATAAATAATTTTAAAGCAAGTTTAATTGATATAGGAATTGAGATAACAGATGAGCAAATTGATAAATTTGAAAGTTATTTTAATTTTTTAGTTGTGGAAAATGAAAAGTATAATTTGACTGCAATTACTGATGAAAAAGAAGTCTACTATAAACACTTCTATGATAGTCTAGCTATATCCAAATTTATTGATTTTGATAAACAAAGTTTGTGTGATGTTGGAAGTGGAGCAGGATTCCCATCTATACCATTAAAAATAATTTTTAATAATTTAAGCATAACAATTATTGATTCCCTTGGGAAAAGAATTAAATTTTTAAAGGCATTATGTGAAATGCTGGAACTTGATGGAGTTGAGTGTATTCATGCTCGAGCAGAAGATTATGCAAAAACAGCTAGAGAAAGGTTTGATTTTACTACAGCTAGAGCAGTGGCATCATTGCCTATGCTTTGTGAATTGTGTATACCTTTAGTAAAAACTGGAGGATATTTTTTCACACCAAAAGGTAGTAGAGGTCTTGAAGAGAAAGACCAAGCAAAAAATGCGGTTAAGACTTTAGGATGCCTTGAAAAGGATAATTACTCCTATTTTTTGCCAGAGAAATTTGGAGAAAGAACGCTCCTAATTTTTAAAAAAATTAAAGCCACTCCAAGTAAATATCCAAGAACATTTGGAAAAATAAAAAATAGGCCATTGTAGGTGAAATAATGAAAATAAATAATATAAGTATAGATAAAATAAAAGTAAATAAAGATCAGCCAAGAAAAGTGTTTGATGAAGAAAAACTTGCTGAACTGGCTGTTTCTATTGTTCAATATGGTGTATTACAGCCAATAATTGTTAAAAATGATGATGATGGAACATACACAATAATTGCGGGGGAAAGAAGATATCGTGCTAGTGTGATGGCGGGGTTAAGTGTTGTACCTGTTGTAATTAACGATGTAAAGAGATATACTGCAGATAAGATTGCTATAATAGAAAATGTTCAAAGGGATGATCTTAGTGCTATTGAAGAAGCAATTGCATATGCTAGTTTAATTGAAACCTACGATATTTCACAATCAGAAATCGCTAAATTAATTGGAAAAAAACCGTCAACAGTTTCTAATAAAATTAGATTACTTAAATTAGATAACAGTGTAAAAGATGCAATTTTAGAAAATGTAATTTCTGAAAGGCATGGACGTGCAATGCTTAATTTAAGTATGGAAAAACAAAAAAAATTACTAGAAAAAATTTTAAGTAAGAACTTAACAGTAAAAGAAGTAGAAAAAGAAGTAAAAAAGTTGGGAGAAGAAAAAAAGAAAAAATTCACTCAAAAAAAAATTATAGGGAAGAACTACCGTTTAGCTTTAAATACTATTAAACAAGCAGTGAAAATGATTGAAAGTACTGGCATGGACGTTACAATGAGTGAAGACCTTGATGAAGAACTAATTATTAAAATTCATATTAAAGGAGGAAATAAATGATTTATGAAAACTATGATAGAATAAAAAAAACAATTGGCGAAGTTAATTTACTTGTTGTTTCAAAGCATCAAAGTGAAGACAAAATTATTGAACTATATAATCATGGTATAAGGGAATTTGGGGAAAATAGAACTGAGGAATTAAAGGTTAAAAAAAATAATTTACCTAATGATATTAAGTGGCATTTTATTGGAAGGATTCAAAGTAAAAAAATTAGGGATATAGTTAAGTGTGCGGCACTAATTCATTCAGTAGATAGTCTAAAGGCGTTACGTTTAATTAATAAGGAGGCTAATAAGATTAATAAGGTTCAAGAAATATTAATTCAATTAAACATTAGCCACGAGGAAAGTAAAACAGGTTTTAATAGACAAGATGTTGAAACTATTCTTTTGGAAAGTAAACAACTTGCTAATGTAAAAGTGTTAGGATTAATGACAATGGCACCCAATACAAATGATAAGGCAGTGTTAGAAAATGTTTTTAAACAGATGAAAGAATGTTACGATTTCTATGATTTTAGTATACTTAGTATGGGAATGAGTAATGATTATAAAATAGCAATTGAATATGGATCTAATTTAATAAGAGTTGGGACAATGATATTTAAAGGAGCATAAATGTTTAATTTATGCTTTTTTTTGCAATTTTTTAATTGCATTCCAATTTACAAATCCGTATATGTCATTTACTAAGAATACACTAAAACATATTACTACAGATACATAAGAATTATTTTCTAAGGATGCTATTATCCAAAGCCCAATAAGGACAATATCATTTAGTCCATATGCAATTGCAAAGAAGGGGCTTCTTCTAAATGTTAGATATACAGCAATAAAACTTGTTGAAACTGAAATTGTACTTAAAGCTAAATTTGCAGTGTTAAAATATTTTAAAATGAAATAAAAAAAGCATGTAATAACTAATGTTAGTAATGAGAGTAATAATGGCTCATATTTACTGAGAACATTTATTTCTACTTGAGAACTAGTTTCGTCGTAGGGATTATTTAACCATGATAATAATGAAAATAATGCCATAGGACCAGTCATTCCAATATACGTTATCATCTCTCCATAATAGGCAAAGTTATATGAAATAATCCCATATAATACACTAAAGATTATCATTAAGAATTGTCCAAAAGGATTGCCTTTAGCGTTAAATATTAGTGAAGTTACACCGATCAATGATGCTGTAAGTACTAAATAGGAAGAGGTATTAAAAATAAAAAATGATCCTACTATTGAACTAATAGAACACCCCCATAATAATAATTCAAAGATTGAAAAATATTTTGTGAATTGCTTAAAAACGGTATGCACTATAAAACCTCCAAAAAAAACATTCTATCACACATCTTCATTAACCTAATGATGTGTGGTGAATGCTTAGCATTATCTACCCGGTGGCAGTATTACATAAATAGTATAACATATAAAAAAAATAGTGTAAAGACCTAAAATTATTATTTTAGAATTAGGAAATATTGTTTATGGTTATAATTCAAATAAAGCAATTTCATTTATAGATCAGAAACATCTTATACCAAATCAATCTTGATTAATTGCATGTTCGCTAAGGCTTTTATCAAGATCATATTTAAGTTGTTTATAGAATTAAAGTAATTTTTAAACTACATTATGATGCATATTTTCAAATTTCAGTGCAAAGTTATAAAAATTATAATTTATGTATCTTGGGCAACGAATAACTATATTATATTAATATATAATATATATAGAAGGAGATGATTTTATGAATTGTAATCAGTGTCAAGAGGTACAAGGTAGAGCTTGTAAGATAATCGGTACTTGTGGTAAAAATGATGAATTAGCAAGCGTTTATTTGGGGTTAAGACAGTTTTTAATTAATTTATCAATTGAGGTTAACGCTGGGAAACATAGCAATGTAAGTGAGATTGATAAATATATTACTGATATGCTATTTTTACAAATAACAAATGTAAATTTTGATATCGAAGATGTAAAAAGATATGTGGAAGTTGAAGGGTCAAAATTAGTTGGTAGAGATGTTAAGTATAAGGAAGAAATAGATTTAGGGTTTAAAGTAGAAGATGAGGATATAGTATCTTTAAAAGAGACAATTTATTATGGATTAATGGGTCTATGTGCCTATTTACATCATGCTAACAACTTAGGTTATAAATCAGAAGATATAAGCAAATTTATTAGAAATACATTAGAATTATTAGTAAACAAATCGTATGATTTAAACGACTATATAGAGTTAATGTTAGAAACGGGTAGCTACTGTGTAAAAGTTATGGAACTATTAGATAAAGCTAATACTACTAGCTTTGGGAATCCACAAATTTCTGAAGTAAATATAGGCGTTAAAAAAAATCCAGGTATTCTTATTTCTGGTCACGATATGAATGATATAAAGCAGTTACTAGAGCAGACAAATGGCAGTGGTGTTGATGTTTATACACATAGTGAGATGCTTAGTGCTCACTACTACCCGGAATTAAAAAAATATGAGCATTTAGCTGGTAATTATGGTAATGCGTGGTATGATCAAGTTACAACTTTTGAATCATTTAATGGACCAATAATTTTTACAACAAATTGTTTAGTTCCTCCAAAAAAGAATGCTACTTATAATGATCGTGTATTTACAACAGGAGTTACTGGTATGCCAGATTGGACGAAAATTAATGTTGATGAGAACGGGAATAAAGATTTCTCAGATGTAATTAAACTTGCTAAAAGTTGTGCATCTCCAAGTGAAATTGAAAGTGGAGCAATTGTTGGAGGTTTTGCACACAATCAAGTATTAAGTCTTGCTGATACGATAGTTGAAAAGATTAACGAAGGTAAAATTAAAAAATTTATTGTTATGGCAGGGTGTGATGGTAGACAAAGTAAGCGTGAGTATTACGCTGATTTTGCAAAGGCTTTACCAAAAGATACAATAATTTTAACAGCAGGATGTGCAAAGTATCGTTATAATAAATTAGACCTAGGAGATATTGATGGAATACCTAGAGTATTAGATGCAGGACAGTGTAATGATTCATATTCACTTGCTGTAATTGCTCTTACACTTGCCAAAGTTCTTGATTGTGATGTTAATGAGTTACCTATTGTTTATAATATAGCTTGGTACGAGCAAAAAGCCATTACTGTATTCTTAGCATTATTATCATTGGGAGTTAAAAATATAAAAGTTGGGCCAACATTACCAGCGTTTTTAAGTCCTAACGTGGTCAATTTCTTAGTTGAAAATTATAATGTAAGTACAATCTCCACAGTAGAAGAAGATTTAAAAGCAATGATATAAAAAAACTCTTAATAGAGTTTTTTTATATGCTATCTTCAAAGTAATCAATATTTAAAATAATAAATTTATTTTTATGGTAATCTAAAATTTTTTCTGCTTTTAGTGCAATTAGCTCTTTTGATAGAGATGTTCTATTAACACCTAGATATTGTGCCATTTCTTCACGGTTCAATGGAATTGTAAAATAAGTGCTAGAGATATAATTAAACTTTGCAAGGTAATTAAAGATTTTATATCTAAGCGATTTAAGTGATAAAATTGAAAGGTGAGAGCTAGTATTATATGTTGCATTAGCAAGAGATATAATTAAATTATTCTTGAACTTAATAACAGTACTAGAGTTTGAATGCATGATTGTATCAAGGTTAACTACTAGTATTGTTGCAGAACTATTTGCAAAAACAGTGCAATTAGAAGCATGTTTTGTTAATGCAAATATATAAGCAAATGCATCTGGGGGGCTCTGCTTACTTTTTAAAAAAGGGTTTCCATCAATATCACTTTGATAGATTGAGAGCATACCTTCTAGTATAAAATATATATTAGTATTACTATCGCCTTCTCTTAGAATAATTTCATTTTTTTCATATTTTTTTATGTAACTATTTCCAATCAAAAATAGTGAATTAACATCATCTTCACTCATATTTTTAAAAAGCGTATTTTCTTTTAATATATAATAATTATTCATCATGAATTGATATTATCATAACTATTAATTATAGTCAAATAATGTGCCATTTAATCAAATAAATGTGTTATAATAAGTATAATTGGAAGGTAAAGGAGAAATTATGGATTATAAACAGTTGGTATATTTTGTAGAGATAGTTAATGCTGAATTTAATTTGAGTAGAGCAGCAAAGAACATGCACATTACTCAACCTTCTTTAAGTATGATGATTCATGATTTAGAAAATACAAATCAAATAAAGTTTTTTAAGAAAAAAAATTCAAGATACATTGGGTTAACAAGTGAAGGCGAAATTTTATTTGATGAGGCAAGAAAGATTATTAATGATATGAACAGCCTGAATTTGAAACTGGAGAAAATCAAGAAAAAACATAATGGTACTGTAACAATTGGAATTCCCCCAATTATTATTAGCTTGTTTTTTAATAAGCTAATAACACAATTTATTGCTAAGTATCCAGATATAAATATAGAGATTGTTGAAGAAGGGGCAAATGTACTAAGAAAGATGTTAAAGAAGAAACAAATTGATTTTGCAATCTTAGTTGATGATTACGGTCTTGATGAAACGCTTGAGTATTGTGATGTATGTAAGGATACGCTATCAGCGTTTGTAAATAATGAACATAAATATGCTAAAAATAGCAGTTTATGTTTTACAGATTTAGAAGATGAAAAGTTAGTCTTACTTAGCGATAGTTTTGTATTACATACGGTAATTTTAAACAAATTTAAAGAAAAAGGGATTGTGCCCAATATTATTTTCACCTCTGGTCAATGGGATCTTTTGACACAAATGGTTCAAGATGAAAATGTAATAACAATTTTACCTAATTCTTTAGAATTAAAAGTTAGAAGAGGGGCACTTTCTGTAATAGATTTCCTTCCAAAATTAAAATGGGCAATTGCACTTTCAAGAAATAAAAATGCGGTAGAAACACCATCAGCAATATTACTTAGAGAATTTATTTTAGATTTTTATAAAAAATAAAGGGTTGATTTTGATTTATTAATATAGTATATTAAAAATATAGAAGAGGAGGTTTACTATGAAATTAGAAAATAAGGTTGCGATTATAACAGGTGGAAGTAATGGAATTGGATTTGAAATGGCAAAGTTGTTTAGTAGTGAGGGGGCTAAAGTCGTTGCATTGGATATCAATGATTATGATACTAAGCAATCTGGAGTTGAATTTATGAAGCTAGATGTATCTAGTTATAATGACTGTGAGAGAGTTTATAATGAGATAATTGCAAAGTATGGTAAAGTAGATATTTTAGTTAATAATGCTGGAATTACTAAGGATGGGTTGACTGCTAAGATGACTGAGGAAATGTGGGATGCAGTTATTAACGTTAATTTAAAGGGAGTTTTTAATTTGACTAAGTTTGTTGGTCCACAAATGCAAAGTAACGGATACGGTTCAATTTTAAATATTGCATCTGTAGTTGGAGAATTTGGTAATATTGGGCAAGCAAATTATTCAGCTACTAAAGCTGGTTTAATGGGTCTTACTAAGACTTGGGCAAAAGAGTTTTCTAGAAAAGGCGAAAATGTCAGAGTTAATGCTATTGCTCCAGGTTATGTTATGACTGATATTTTAAAAACTGTTCCACAAGATTTACTAGATAAGTTTGCTGCTATGACTATGCTTAAGCGATTAGGGGAACCTGAAGAGATTGCTAAAGTGGCACTATTTTTAGTAAGCGATGATGCAAGTTATGTGACTGGACAGATAATTAGTGCTAATGGTGGAATGAGATTATAAGGGACGCTTTGCGTCTTTTTATTTTCTATAAAAATAATTTATAATAGTATAAAAAATTTATATGTGAAATTTTTCACTTATGACTGTTATTAAGTTTGAAACAGTATATAATAAAGATAGAGGTGATAGTATGGATTTTAATTTAACAAAGCAACAACTACTAATGAAAGATTTATTTGATGAATTTTCCCTAAAAGTTGTAAAACCAATTGCAGCTGAGGTCGATGAAAAAGAAATGTTTCCAGTAGATACTGTAAAGAAGTTTAAAGAGTATGGTTTTTTAGGTATTCCATTTCCAAAAAAATATGGAGGTAGTGGAGCAAGTGATCTTGAGTATGTAATGTGTGTAGAAAGTCTTTCTAAGCATTGTGCTACCTCAGGTGTTATTGTATCTGCTCACACATCACTTGGTGCAAATCCGATAATGATGTATGGGAACGAAGTTCAAAAAGAGAAATTTTTAATTCCTCTTGCTAGCGGTAAAAAGCTGGGTGCTTTTGGATTAACTGAGCCTAATGCAGGAACAGATGCAGCTGGTCAACAAACATATGCTGTTGATGATGGAGATCATTACATTTTAAATGGAAGTAAAATTTTTATTACCAATGGTGGGTATGCTGATATATACATTATATTTGCTATGACAGATAAGTCTAAAGGTACTAGAGGAATTAGTGCGTTTATTGTTGAGTCAACTACTGCTGGTTTTGAAATTGGTAAAAAAGAGTTAAAGTTAGGAATAAAAGGTAGTGCTACGACTGAACTAATTTTTAAAGATTGTATTATTCCAAAAGAAAATTTACTTGGAAAAGAAGGAGATGGATTCAAAATAGCGATGAAGACTCTTGATGGTGGGCGTATTGGTATTGCTGCTCAAGCACTTGGTATTGCTCAAGGTGCTTTAGATGAGACAGTTAAATATGTTAAGGAAAGAAAGCAGTTTAACCGTCCAATTAGTGCATTTCAAAATACACAGTTTATGTTAGCAAATATGGCTACGCAAATTGAAGCGGCAAGATTGCTTGTATATAAGGCTGCAATGCTTAAGTCAGAAAAGAAACCGTATTCAGATGCTGCTGCTAAGGCAAAGTTATTTGCAAGTGAAACAGCTATGGATGTTACAACAAAGTGTGTACAACTTTTTGGTGGTTATGGATATACAAGAGAGTATCCGATTGAGCGCATGATGAGAGATGCTAAAATTACAGAAATTTATGAAGGGACTTCTGAAGTGCAAAGAATGGTTATTTCAGCAAGTTTGCTTAAGTAGGGGGTATTTATGAAAATTATTGTATTGTTAAAACAAGTACCAGATACAACAGAAATAAGTGTTGATTATGAAACGGGAACGTTAATTAGACAAGGTGTAGCAAGTATTATGAATCCTGATGATAAGGCGGGACTTGAGGAAGCGTTGAAAATCAAAGATAAATATGATGCACATGTTACTGTACTTTCAATGGGTCCATTACAAGCAGAGTATATGTTAAAGGAAGCTTTAGCGATGGGTGCTGATGATGCTATATTGTTGACTGATCGAAAATTTGCAGGTAGTGATACTTGGGCAACATCATCAATATTATCAGGTGCTCTTGAGAAGATGGAATATGATTTGATTATTGCTGGAAGACAGGCAATTGATGGAGATACTGCACAAGTCGGTCCTCAAACAGCTGAAAAATTAGATATTCCACATGTAACATATATTGAAGAAATAGAAAGTGTCGAAGAGAATAGTATTACTTTAAAGCGACAGTTTGAATTTGGATATCAAAGAATTAACGTTTCATTTCCATGTTTAATTACAACTCTAAGTGAAATGAATACTCCTAGATTTATGCATGCAACTGGAATTGTTGATGCTATGCAACAAGATATTAAAATTATTACTAGAGAAGATATTATAGTAAATGATGAAGAAATCGGATTAAAGGGATCGCCAACTAAAGTAAAAAGAACTTTTACTAAAGAAAGTCAAGCGAAAAGTGATTTGATAATGGTTAGTGCAAGTGAAGCGGCTAGTAAAATTGTAAGTGTTTTAGATACTAATAATATTATATAGGAGGTTAAAATGAAATTTAATGAAAATGCTAAAGATTACTTTGTGTTTGTTGAACAAAGAAATCATTTAATTGAAGAAGTAAGTTTAGAATTAATTGGTGAAGCCTCAAAACTTGCTAAGCAAGTAAATTATAATGTTGTTGGGGTTTTACTAGGACATGAAGTACAGGATTTGACTGCAGATTTAATTGCATATGGTTGTGATAAGGTTATAGTTATTGATGATAAAGTGTTAGAAACATTTATTCCAGAAACATATACTAAGGCTATAAGTGCAGTTATTAATGAGTATATACCAGACGCTTTCTTTATAGGAGCAACTACTGTTGGTAGAGATGTTGGGCCAAGAATTGCTGCAAGAGTTAGAACAGGATTAACTGCAGATGCTACCATTATAGAAATAGATCCAGAAAATGAAGATTCAAAGTTACTGTGGATTACTAGACCAGCATTTGGTGGAAATCTGTTTGGAACAATTGTTTGTCCTGATCATCATCCACAAATGGCAACTGTAAGACCAGGAGTGCTTTTGAAAAACCAATACGATAAAAATCGTAAAGGGGAAGTTATTAACTTTGAAGTTGAGTTTGCTAAAGAGGATATTAAATTGCGTATTTTAAAAGAGGTAGAGCGTAAAATCGATGGTTTGGACATTGCTTCAGCTGATATTATTGTTGCTGGCGGTCGTGGAGTTGGTTCAAAAGAAAACTTTGTGCTTCTTGAAGAAATAGCGCATAAATTAGGTGGAGTTGTTGCAGGTAGTCGTGCTGCTGTTGATGCTGGTTGGATTACCAAAGATAAGCAAGTAGGGCAAACTGGTAAGACAGTAAGACCAAAAGTTTATATTGCTTGTGGTATAAGTGGATCAGTTCAACATGTTGCGGGTATGGATAATGCAGAACTTATTATAGCAATAAATAAGGATCAATATGCACCGATTTTTGAAGAAGGGCACGTAAATATTGTTGGAGATTTATTTGAAATCTTACCTGAAGTTGCAAGTAAAATTGAACATCAGATTAATTCTAAATAGGAGTGGTAATTGTGAAAAAGAAATTTGATTTAAAAGATATTAATACACTCTTGTACGATGGGATGTCTATTAGTGTTGGTGGATTTATGGTTAATGGTACTAGTGAAGTGATAATTGATGCAATAGTAAATTCTGGTGTTAAGGATCTTACAATTGTATGTAATGATGGCGGTTATAGTGACCGTGGTGTAGGAAAACTTATTTCATCTTCACAAGTAAAAAAACTTATTACTAGTCACATTGGTCTTAACCCAGTTGTAGGAGAATTGATGAGTCAAAATAAGTTAGAAGTGGAATTAGTACCACAAGGAACTTTGGCTGAAAAAATAAGATGTGGTGGTAATGGATTACTTGGATTTTATACTCCAGTAGGAGTAGGAACAGATGTGGAAAAAGGGAAAGAAATCAAAGAGGTTGATGGTGTAAAATATATTTTTGAAACTGCGTTAAAAACAGATTTATCTATTTTACAAGGAGACACTATAGATAAAAAAGGAAATATGGTATATAAGAAGACTTCAAGGAACTTTAATCCTTTAATGGCAATGAATAGCAAAACTGTTATTGCAAGTGCAAAAAAGTGTGTTAAAGTTGGAGAAATTGATCCTGATATTGTAATTACACCACATATTTTTATAGATTATATTGTAATGGAGGATTGCTAATGGATGTTAAAGAATTTATTGCAAAAAGAGTTGCAAAAGAATTATATGATGGAGATGTAGTTAATCTAGGAATTGGGCTTCCAACTCTAGTTACAAACTATACTGGTGATAAAGACATTTGTTTTCAAAGTGAGAATGGTATGTTAGGGCTTGGACCAAATGTGAGTGGAGATGATATTGATCGTAATTTAACAAATGCTGGAGGACAGTATGTTAGTGCCAAGGATGACGCTTCTTATTTTGATTCAGCAATGAGCTTCTCTATTATTAGAGGTGGACACGTTGATGCAACTGTACTTGGAGCATTACAAGTTGATGGTAAAGGGAATATCGCCAATTGGATTATTCCTGGTAAAATGGTGCCTGGTATGGGTGGTGCTATGGACTTAATTGTTGGAGCAAAGAAAGTTATTGTTGCAATGACACATACAAATAAAGGGAAAGCAAAGATACTTAAAGAGTGCAATTTGCCACTTACTGCTTCTAATCAAGTAAATTTAATAATTACAGAGATGGCAGTTTTTGAAATTGTTGATCAAAAGTTAATATTAAAAGAATATAATGATGAGTACACATTAGATGATATTAAGGAACAAACTCAAGCAGAATTTATAGTGAGTGATGACTTGAAAGTTATGGAGGTAGATTAATGAAGTCGTTAATTAGAGTTAGGTTGAGTAATCATGATGCACACTACGGTGGAGGATTAGTTGATGGAGCAAAAGCATTACAATTTTTTGGTGATGTTGCAACGGAACTATTGATAAGACACGATGGAGATGAGGGGCTATTTAAGGCTTATACAGATGTAGAATTTATCGCTCCAATGTATGCGGGAGATTTTATTGAATTTGAAGGGGAAATTACAAAAGTTGGAAATTCTTCTAGAACAATGGAATTTGTAGCTAGAAAAGTAATTGTTCCAAGAACAGATATAAATGATTCGGCGTGTGATGTATTAGATACACCAATCATAGTAGCAAAAGCAACAGGAGTTTGTGTAGTTACGAAAGATAAGCAAAGAAGTTAGAGGAGATATGATGGAAAAATTAATTATAACTGCTGCAATTTGTGGAGCTGAAGTGACCAAGGAACATACTGAAGTAATTCCATACACAGTATCTGAAAGCGTTCGTGAAGCAAAGTCTGCTTATGAAGCAGGCGCTTCAATTATTCATCTTCATGTTAGAGAGGACGATGGTACGCCAACACAATCTAAATCAAGATTTGAAGAGGTGATAACTGCGATTAGAAAAGAGATAGGAGATGATGTTATAATTCAAGTTTCAACTGGAGGAGCAGCTTCAATGTCAATTGAAGAAAGAGTGGAGTCAGTAAAGTGTAATGTGGAAATGTCTACATTAGATTGTGGAACGTTAAATTTTGGTGGTAGCGAAATTTTTGTAAATACTGAAGATGATATTAAGTATGTTGCCCAACTTCTAAATGATAAAAACATTAAAGCAGAACTGGAATGTTTTGAAAAGGGACACGTGGATTTAATTACTAGATTACATAAAAAAGGGTTTATCAAAGCGCCAATGCATTTTAGTTTTGTTCTTGGGGTTAATGGTGGACAAAGTGGAGAATTAAGAGACTTTCTATTTTTAAAAGATAGTTTACCAGTTGGAAGTACTTATTCTGTTGCCGGTGTAGGTAGATACGAATTTCCGCTTGCTACATGTGCCATTATAGATGGGGGACATGTTAGAGTTGGTTTGGAAGATAATATATATATTGAAAAAGGTGTTAAAGCAAAGTCAAATGGTGAACTTGTAGAAAAAGTTGTTAGAATTGCCAAAGAATTAGGAAGAGAAATTGCAACACCACAAGAAGCGAGAAAAATTTTAGGAATGGAGAGATAATATGAAAGAATGTAAATTTGGTTCACATCGTGTAATAAGACCTCAAGGAGTTTTACCACAACCAGCATTAAAAGTAGATCCTAGTTTACCAATAACTAGTAATGAAATTTTAATTGATGTTGAAACACTAAATATTGATAGTGCAAGTTTTACTCAAATTAAAGATGTTTGTGGTAATGATGCAAGCAAAATGGAAGCAATGATTTTAGATATAGTTAAAGACCGTGGGAAAATGCAAAATCCTGTTACTGGTAGTGGTGGAATGTTAATTGGTGTTGTAAAAGAAATAGGAGCAAACTTCCCAGATAAGAGTTTAAAAGTTGGAGATAAAATTTGTACGCTTGTTTCACTTAGTTTAACTCCATTAGTAATTGATAAAATAAATAAAGTTAATGTGGAGACAGATCAAGTTGATATTGATGGGTACGCAATACTATTTGAAACAGGAATTTATGCTGTTATTCCAGAAGACTTACCTGAAAAATTAGTGTTAGCAGCACTTGATGTTGCTGGTGCACCTGCTCAAGTAGATAAATTAGTAAAAAGTGGAGATAGTGTTGTAATTATAGGTGCTGCTGGTAAAAGTGGAGTGCTTTGCACTTACCAAGCAAAAATTAACGCAGGAGATAATGGAAAAGTTATTGGAATAGTATATAATGATGCAGAAGCAAGTTTGTTAAAAGAATTAGGCTTTGCTGATGAAGTTATTGTTGCAGATGCTACTGATTCAATTGAATTATATAATAAAGTTCTTGCAGCCAATAATAGTGAACAAGTTGATGTAACTGTGAATGTTGTGAATGTTGAAAATACAGAAATGGGAAGTATTTTGATTACTAAAGATAGTGGAGTAGTCTACTTCTTCTCAATGGCCACTTCTTTTACAAAAGCTGCTCTTGGAGCTGAAGGTGTAGGAAGTGATGTAACTATGATTGTTGGAAATGGTTACACTAAAGGACACGCTTTACTAACAATTGATATTGTTAGAAAGTCTGAAAAAATAAGAGACTTATATACAAATAAATATCTGTAGGAGGTAATTATGTTAACTATGAATGATGCGTATGTAGAGCGCAGAAAGAAATTTTATCCAAATGTATCTGATGAGCAATGGAATGATTGGAAGTGGCAAGTAAGTAATCGTGTTACAACACTAGAGGAATTAGAAAAGTTCCTTCCAAATTTAACGACTGAAGATAAAGAAGGAATTACAAAAACTCTTGAAAAATTCAAAATGGCAATCACACCATATTATATGACAATGATTGATCCAGATAATCCTAATTGTCCAATTAAGAAGATTGCAGTTCCTTGTGGTGCAGAGTCAATAAAGGGTGCACATGATTTAGATGATCCATTACATGAAGATGGAGATAGTCCTGTACCAGGACTTACACATCGTTATCCTGATCGTTGTTTGCTTCTTATTACTGATATGTGTAGTATGTATTGCAGACACTGTACTAGAAGAAGATTGGTTGGAGAAACTGATGCTGGAGCAGTGTCAATGGAAAATGTTGATAAAGCAGTAGAATATATCATGGCTCATCCTGAGGTTACTGATATTGTTGTATCTGGTGGGGATGCATTGCTAATCGGTGATGATGTTCTTGAAACAGTGCTAAAAAAACTTCGTACGATTCCACATCTAGAAGTAATTCGTTTTGGAAGTCGTGTACCTGTTGTTATGCCACAAAGAATCACGGATTCATTTATTGAGATGGCTAAGAAATACCATCCAATTTGGTATAATACTCATTTTGATCATAGTGATGAAATAAGTACTGAATCTTATCAAGCAATCCAAAAACTTGTAGATAATGGATTCCCAATTGGAAACCAGACAGTATTGCTTGCTGGTGTAAATGATTGCGTTGGGATAATGAGAAAGTTGATGAAAGATTTAATTGCAATGAGAGTTAAGCCTTATTACATTTACATTTGTGATTTAAGTAATGGAATTGAGCACTTTAGAACTCCAGTATCAAAAGGAATAGAAATAATGGAAGGACTACGTGGTCATATTAGTGGTCTTGCGATTCCAACATTTGTTGTTGATGCGCCTGGAGGAGGAGGAAAGACTCCTGTTATGCCACAATATGTAATTAGTCAAACTCCAAATAAAGTTGTGCTTAGAAACTTTGAAGGATTAATTACAACATATTATGAGCCAGATAATTACAAAGAATCTTGTAATTGTGAGTATTGTAATCCTGATAAAGAAGTGGGAGTTATGAAACTTTTAAGTGGTAAGCAAATGTCAATTGAACCTGAAGGGTTAGAAAGAAAAGAGCGCAATAAGTAATGCAGTCCAAAGCAATTATTGGAATTTGTAAAAATGCTGGTAAAACTACGGTACTTAACTATCATTTAGCTAATTATGAAGGTATCTATGCACTAACTTCAATTGGTTTAGATGGAGAAAGTAGAGACCAAGTATTTAATAATGAAAAACCAAAGATTTTTGTAAAAAAGGGGACAGTAATTGCTACTGGTATAAATTCTTTAAAAAAAAGTGATGTAACTTATGAGGTGTTAAATATTACAAATATTATGACACCTTTAGGTTATATAGCATTAGTTGAAGCATTATCTGCTGGTTATATAGAACTTTCTGGGACTTCTCATGTAACACATTTAGAGTATATTTATAATTGGATTAAAAATAATACAAGATGTAGTGTACTTTATATTGATGGAGCACTTAGTAGGAAACAATTTTCTAGCATAGATTTTATTGATACTGTTGATATTGTTATTGGAGCTAGTTTTATTAATAATATGAGTAAAACCTTAGATGAAGCTATGTTATGGAAAGAAATATATAGTATAGAAAAATGTGAGATTGATAACATTGAAGAAAATGTAGTAATAGATGATAAACAAATTCACACAAATTTTTTAGATATTGATTTTTTAAAAAGTGAGTTGAACAAAGAGACCGAAAATATTTATTTGAATTGTATTGTTACATCAGAAGTGTTTAATTATATTTTAATGCAAAGTAAAAATAGAGAAATTAGACTAGTGATTGAAAATCCCAATAAACTATTTATTAACTTAGATGATTTTAAAAAGTTAAAAAATTCTAAATTAGATTTATATGTAAGAAATCCTATTAAAATTTCACAAATATTTATAAACCCAATAGGATATGGATACAAATATGATAAAATTGAGTTTAAAAAAGGGGTAGAAAATATCTTTAATTGTGAGATAATTAATGTGGGTGAAGTAAAATGGAAGTAAATTATAGTCAAATAGGAGTTAAATATTTTCTAGACAAAGTTGAGTGTAAGAGTCAGTATGGTAAGTTGAAATTAAAAAATTTACCGATATTATGTAAAACTGAAATAGAAAGTTATCACGAGCTATTAATTAAAGTAATAGCAATTGATGATGATATTAAAAGTCAAGTGCAAGGAGTTCTTGGTAGTGTTAAGAATATTTCACTTATTCTTAAAAATGTCTTGAATAAACAAGTTGTAGATTTGAACAGCTTGCATGAAATTAAGGTACAAGCAATGCAAACTCAAAAAATAATTAATTTGATTGGGAAGAAATATTTTGATTTTGAAGATGTAGATGAAATAATTAAGATTTTAGATCCAAATCAGGAAAATAAGTATTCTTTTAGATTATATGAGTGCTATGATTTAGAATTAAACCTAATTCTAAAGAAAAAAAGAGATATTGAACATCAATATTATAATGCAAATTATGAAGATAAAGTTAAAATTATGCAAGCAAGAGATAAAGTTGTTTTGGAAGAAAAAGTTAGAACTGACCTAGTTATTAAAAGGCTTGTTACTAAATTATCTAGATTTATTGACAAGATGATTAAAAATTGCGATCTATTAACTGATTGTGATGTAATGATTGCAAAGTCGCTAATGTATAAGCATTATAATTACTGTAAAACTGAATATGGAGATAATATTGAAGTTGAAAATGGTGTGTATCCATTTGTTTGTGATAATGTTAGGTTATATACACCGCTTTCAATTGAATTGTTCAAAGGTTCAACGCTTATAACGGGTGCTAATATGGGTGGAAAAAGCACCATTTTAAAAAATCTAGCCTTTAACATCACAATTAATAATCTTGGTTTCTTGCCACTTGCTAGCAAATTTGTAGTTCCAGAAATAAAAAAGGTCCTATTTTTACATAGTTTTGAGGACAGTAGTCATGGGCTTAGTAGATTTGGAAATGAAATAGTACTACTAAATAAAGTATTAGATAATATTGATAAATATACGCTGTTTTTAGTTGATGAGTTTGCTTCTTCAACTAATCCTACCGAAGGATATATTTTTGTTAAATCACTTATAAATTACTGTAATAGTTTAGATGCATATAGTCTATTTACATCTCACTATGATAATTTAAGTAGTGAATGCCAGACTTATGTTGTACTTGGATTAAATGATGAAATAGTTGGAAATATCAATGATTCAATGAATTATAATATTTATAAGACGAGTAATAATATCGTTCCAAGACAAGCTCTTAAAGTTGCAAAACATTTAGAAATTAATAGTAAATATTTAAAAATACTTAAAAATAATTATAGGAAGGAATGATAGAATGAAAGTTAGAATTAATCAAAAACAAGTTGATTTGGCAAGAGAGTATTCAAAAAAGATTGCTGCTGATACTCAAGATTTTATTGATAAGCATACTACTGTAACTGTTGAACGTGCTGTTTGTAGATTGCTTGGGATTGATGGAGTAAATGAAAGTTTAGTGCCATACCCTAATGTTATAATTGATCACTTAGTTGAACATGGTTTGATTGGAGATGGAATTTCATATCATCTTGGTAACGCAATTTATGAAACAGGATTAAGTCCACAAGAAATTGCCAGTAAGATTGATTTAGGTGTGATTTCACTTGATAAACTAAAAAGAAATGATGAATTTATTGCAAGAAATGAGATAAAACAGTATGTTGATAATAGTTTAGATAAAATTAAAAACAATACTAAGAAAAGGGATGACTACTTTACTGATTATGGGAAGAAGTCGGGGCCACTACTGTATTTAATTGTAGCAACTGGAAATATTTTTGAAGACATTTCTCAAGCAAAAGCGGCTGCATTACAAGGTGCAGATGTCATTGCAATAATAAGAACTACAGGGCAATCGTTACTAGATTATGTACCATATGGTAGTACTACAGAAGGTTTTGGTGGTACATATGCTACTCAAGAAAACTTTAAACTTATGCGCGCAGCTTTAGATGAAGTTGGAGAAAGTCAGAAACGTTACATCATGCTTGTTAATTATGCATCAGGGCTATGTATGCCAGAAATTGCTGCAATGGGTGCTGTTGAAAGATTAGATATGATGCTAAATGATTCGTTATATGGAATATTATTTAGAGATATAAATATGCAGAGAACTTTTGTGGATCAAAATTTTTCAAGACTTATTAATGCATATGCCAAGATAATTATAAACACAGGCGAAGATAATTATTTAACTACAGCAGATGCATTTGAAGAAGCTCACACAGTGCTTGCATCTCAATTTATTAATGAACAATTTGCTCTAAAGGCGCATTTAAAAGAGGAACTGCAAGGTTTAGGACATGCATATGAGATTGATCCAAAGCTAGAGAATAGTTTTGTTTATGAACTTGCACAAGCACAGATGGCTAGACAAATTTTTCCTAAGGCACCTCTAAAATATATGCCACCAACAAAATATATGACTGGAAATATTTTTAAGGGACATGTACAGGATGCGTTGTTTAATATGACAACAATTATGACAAACCAAAAAATTCACTTGCTTGGGATGTTAAGTGAGGCTGTTCATACACCATTTATTAATGAACGTTCATTGTCAATAGAAAATGCTCAATATATTTTCACAGCAATGAAAGATTTCTCGGATCAAATTGAAATTAAAGAAGATAGCCTAATGCAAAAGCGAGTGGATAGTGTAATCGACGATGCTGTTTTAATGCTTAGAAATATTAAAGATGAAGGAATATTTAAAACAATTGAAACAGGTAAATTTGCAGGAGTTAAACGTGCATTTGATGGTGGTAAAGGGCTTGACGGAGTTTTTGAAAAGTCGGATGGATATTATAATGTAATTGCTGAAGAAATGATTAAGGAATTGGAGGGCTAGTTATGAGTGGATATTCAATGGATGAAAAAAGTTTTGACACAACACTTAATTTAGAAAAACTTAAGCCATATGGAGATACAATGAATGATGGTAAAGTACAATTAAGTTTTACACTACCAGTTCCTAATGATGAACGTGCTGAAGAAGCAGCCCGATTACTTATGACAAAAGCGGGATTTACTGATATAAATGTATGTTATGCTGAAGCTTTAGATGATAATTTTACACATGTTATATGTTATGGATCTTTAGTACACGATGTTGATTATACATCAATTGTTGTTTCAGTTGTTGAAGGTGAAACAATGGATATGTATGGGGTTGTTGAATATATTGACAAGAATATAGGTCGTGAAATTAAGATTGTAGGAGCGAGTACAGGTACAGATGCTCATACAGTTGGGATTGATGCTATTATGAATATGAAGGGTTTTGCTGGACATTATGGATTAGAGAGATATAAGAATGTGGAAGCAATTAATATGGGAAGTCAAGTAGAGAATATTGAACTAATTAAAAAGGCTGTAGAAATTAATGCAGACGCAATTTTAGTTAGTCAAACTGTTACACAAAAAGATGTTCATTTGCAAAATCTTACAGAATTTATTGAACTTTTAGAAGCACAAAATTTAAGGGATAAATTCATTGTTATTTGCGGTGGTCCAAGAATTAGTCATGAACTTGCTCAAGAATTAGGATATGACGCTGGTTTTGGTAAGAAGAAGTTTGCTGATGATGTTGCTAGTTATGTTGTACAGGAAATGGTGAGAAGGGAGATGAATTGATGAAGATTAATGAAGTTAAAATTGGTCATGTAGAAAAATATACAAGAGTAATTACTCAAGAAGAAGTAGAAATGTTTGCAAGAGCTACTGGTGATTATAATCCAGTACATTTAGATAAAGAGTTTGCTGCAACAACAATGTTTAAAAAACCAATAGCACATGGAATGTTATCAGGCTCGTTATTTTCAACAATTTTTGGAACTATTTATCCAGGAAACGGAAGCATTTATTTAAAGCAGTCACTTACATTTACTAAACCTGTATATATCAATGAAGAGATTAATGTAAAAGTTGAAGTAGAAAATATTGATGAACAAAAAAAGTATGTATACTTTAATACGATTGCTTCAAATATAAAAGATGAGGTAGTTTGTAAAGGTCAAGCTGTTATTTATTTACCATAAATATTAAACTATTTAGTATCTGCGAAGATATTAGATAGTTTTTTATAGGGAAAATTGATACTTGTATAAATAATTTATAATTTATAATTTATAAATGTAATTGATTGTATCTACTATATATAGTAAGATAAGTAATGTAAATTAAATGAGGTGAGATAATGAAGGAAGTTTATATAGTAGATGCTAAAAGAACAGCGGTAGGATCATTTTTAGGAAGTTTATCTTCAATGCATCCTGCTAATTTTGGAGCAGAAATAGTAAAAAATTTAATAGAAAGCAATAAGATTAATCCAAATGATATTGAAGAAGTTATCTGTGGAAATGTTTTAAGTGCCGGTCTTGGTCAAGGGATAGGGCGTCAAATTCAAATTAAAGCAGGAATAAATGAGAAGAATATTGGGTATAGTGTAAATATGATCTGTGGGTCTGGAATGAAATCATTGATGATTGGTTATAGCCAAATAGCAAGTGGGTTATCTAACTTAATTGTTGCAGGTGGAAGCGAATCGATGAGTATGGCTCCATATTTAAATCAGTCACAAAGAACTGGAAGTAAACTTGGTGATATTAAAATTTATGACCATATTTTAAAAGATGCTTTAACTGATTCATTTAATAATATTCATATGGGTGAAACTGCTGAAAACATTGCAAGTAAATATGAAATATCAAGAACAGATCAAGATGAATTTGCATATAATTCACAACTTAAAGCAATGAAAGCAATGAACGATAATAAATTTAGTGATGAGATTGTACCTATTGCAATAAAAAAACGTAGAGAAGAAATTGTTTTTGATAAAGATGAGTATGTAAATCTGACTACAAATGAGGAAAAACTAGCAAAACTTAGACCAGCATTTATAAAGGATGGGACTGTAACTGCTGGTAATTCTAGTGGGATTAATGATGGGGCAAGTTTTCTTTTATTAGCATCAAAAGAATATGTAGAACAAAATAACTTAAAACCACTTGCAAAAATTATTGCTGTTGGTCAAGGTGGAGTATGTCCAACTATAATGGGACTTGGTCCAGTTGCTGCAATAGATGATTTATTGAAAGAATCAGATATAAAAATTGAAGATATAGAGTTATTTGAATTAAATGAGGCATTTGCTGCTCAAAGTATAGGAGTTTTAAAAGAAATTAAAGATAAATATAATATTGATATTAGCAGTAAGACTAATGTAAATGGGGGTGCTATTTCTATTGGTCATCCTGTTGGTGCAAGTGGAGCAAGAATTACGACAACTTTAGTTCATGAAATGGTTAAAAGTAATGCTAAATATGGAGTTGCATCACTTTGTATTGGTGGAGGTATGGGTGTAGCTTTACTTATAGAAAGAGTTTAATATAAATTTACTTAAAAACAAAGGGAATTTAGTGAAATGTTTAACAAAAAATGTTTAAAACGTAATGAGAATGGATTAGTGAAATTTATTAAAAATTTTACTAATTTTTTTGATAATATAGCCTAAAACACATTAAATATATGGTATAGTAGTAGTATATTAAGTTTTAAAAAGGAGGTAAAAGGTATGTGTGGTAAGAATTGTAAGGCTGAAATAAGGACAGATTTTACTAAACTTGATAAATTTATTAGTGAATTAGATGATAAAAATCAGTCATCATTAATTAAGACATTGCATTATGCTCAAAGTATGTACGGTTATCTATCTAAAGAAACACAAATTCATATTTCTAAAGCATTGAATGTTGCAACATCTCATGTTTATGGAGTAGTATCCTTCTATACTTATTTTACTGATAAACCAAGGGGGAAACATGTTGTTAAAGTGTGTATTGGAACTGCGTGTTATGTAAAGGGATCTGGAAAAATATTAGAAGCTATCAGTAATAAAATTGGAATAAAAGCTGGAGAAACTTCTTCTGATTTACAATTTAGTTTAGAAGGAACTAGGTGTATTGGTGCTTGTGGTCTTGCTCCTGTTTTCACTGTTGGTGACGAAGTTTATGGAAATACAAATGTTGATGAAGCTTTAAAGATTATTAATCGTTATATGGAGTAAGGAGAATATTAATGAAAAGTTTAGAGGAATTGGAAGATATAGCAAAAAAACTTAAGCATAATGTTGAAATGCGTGGTTTAAAACACGGAGTTAGTTATTATATAGGAATGGATGACTGTGGTATAAAGTCTGGGGCAAGAGATATTATGCATGAATTTGTAAAAGTTATTCATGATTTAGGTATTGAAGATTCTTTTGTATACATTTGTGAATGTATGGGAGAGTGCGAAAACGAACCGATGGTTAAGGTTGTAGATTTAGATGGGCAGGAAATACTATATAGGAATGTTGCTATAAGTATGGTTAAGGATATAGTTAAAAAACATATGAAATAGTGTTGGAAAGGAGATACTATGTTAGAAAGGACACAAATTTTAATTTGTGGAGGAACTGGATGTTTAAGTTCTAAATCACAAAAAATAAAGGAAGAGTTTGAGAAGCACTTGACAGATTTAGGAATATTAGAAGAAGTTGGAATAACATTAACTGGTTGTTTTGGATTATGTGAAAAAGGACCAATAGTGATAGTTTATCCTGATGAAACATTTTATGCCAAAGTTAAAGTCGAGAACGTTGAACAAATTTGTACTGAACATATTTATAAAGGTAAAATTGTAAGAAATATTGTTTTTCAAGAGACAATTGATGGAGATATTATAAAAGGATTTAATGAAATTGGTTTTTATAAAAGTCAAAAACGTATTGCACTAAGAAATTGTGGTGTAATTAATCCATTAGATATTGAAGAATATATTGTAAGAGATGGATACCTTGCGCTTGGGAAAGTTCTGTTAGAAGGAACTAGCAAGGATGTAATTAAACTTCTTAAAGCTTCAGGTTTAAGAGGAAGAGGTGGAGGAGGGTTTCCAACAGGTAAGAAATGGGAAGCAGCAGCTAAAGAACAAGGAGAAGAAAAATTTGTCTTGTGTAATGCTGATGAGGGAGACCCTGGAGCCTTTATGGACAGAGCAATTCTTGAAGGAGATCCCCATAGTGTAATAGAAGCAATGGTGATATGTGGTTATGCTATTGGAGCAAGTCAAGGGTATTTTTACATTCGTGCAGAGTACCCAATAGCTGTAAAGCGTGTTGAAAAAGCTATTGAACAAGCGTATGAAAAAGGACTGCTGGGTAAAAATATTTTTGGGTCAGATTTTAATTTTGATTTAGATGTTAGATTAGGTGCTGGTGCATTTGTCTGTGGAGAGGAAACAGCGCTTATTGCTTCTATTGAAGGCGAGCGTGGTATGCCAAGAAATAAGCCACCGTTTCCTTCTTCAAAAGGATTGTTCCAAAAACCTACAATTATTAATAACGTTGAGACTTTAGCTAACATTCCAATTATTGTTAATAAAGGAGCAGACTGGTTCACATCAATTGGGACTAGTGATTCCCCAGGTACAAAAGTTTTTGCTCTTGGTGGGAAAGTTACTAATACGGGACTAATAGAAGTACCAATGGGAACTACCGTTAGAGAAGTTATTTATGATATTGGTGGTGGAATATTAAATGGTAAAAAGTTTAAAGCTGTTCAAACAGGCGGTCCTAGTGGAGGAGTTATTCCAGCCAAGCATTTAGATACACCGATTGAATATCATACATTAAAGGAAATAGGAACAATGATGGGATCTGGCGGAATGATTGTATTAGACGAAACTGACTGTATAGTGGATATTGCTAAATTTTATCTTGATTTTACATGTGAAGAATCATGTGGTAAATGTACGCCATGTAGAATAGGTACGAAAAGACTTTTAGAAATTTTAGAAAAGATTTCAAGTGGAAATGGAACTAAGGATGATTTAGTAATGCTTAAAAATCTTGGAGAGACTATTAAAGAAACTTCTCTTTGCGGTCTTGGTAAATCTGCTCCTAATCCAATTCTTTCAACACTTAATTATTTTTATGATGAATATTTAGCACATGTTGAAGATAAAAAATGTCCTGCAGGTGTGTGCCAAGATATGCTTGAAATTTTTATTACTGATAAATGTGTGGGATGTACTAAGTGTAGTAAAGTTTGTCCAGTTGATTGTATTGATGGGGATATTAAAATGATGCACGTTATTAATCAAAATGAGTGTATTAAGTGTAGTACATGCATAGAAGCGTGTCCTGTTAGTGCAATAGTAAAAAGGTAGGTGATAAAATGAAAATTAAGCTTAATGGTATAGAATTTAATGCTAACAAAGGTGATACAATCCTTGATGTAGCAAGTAAGAACGGATTTCACGTTCCGACACTTTGTCATTTAAAATTAGATGATATGTGTTATGAGAATAAGCCAGTTTCATGCCGTATATGTATGGTTGAGATATTATCAAACAATACATTGGTTCCTGCTTGTGGAACAGAAGTATACGACGGACTTGAAGTTGATATTGACTCATCAAAAGCTATCAACGCTAGAAGAACAAACATGGAACTTTTACTATCAAACCATCCTAATGATTGTTTATTTTGTGATCGTTCTACAAATTGCGATCTTCAAAAGATGGCTTTTGATTTAAATGTTAGAAATGTTAGGTACAAAGGTGAAAGGTCAAATTATGGAGTAGATAAGTCTTCAAGATCGATTATTAAAAACTTGGATAAGTGTATTTTATGTAGAAGATGTGAGTCAATTTGTAGCAAGGTACAAACTGTAGATGTTTATTCAGATATTCACCGTGGTTTTGAGACGGTAATTGCTCCTGCCTTTAATAGTCCACTTCATGAAACGACGTGTACTTTTTGCGGACAATGTGTGAGTGTTTGTCCTACTGCAGCGCTTACAGAAGTTAATAATGTGGATAAAGTCTGGGACGCTATAAACGATGATAATAAAGTTGTATTAGTGCAAACAGCACCAGCAGTAAGAGTTGCAATTGCAGAAGAATTTGGTGCACCAGCTGGGAGTCCATCTACTGGCCAGATGGTTGCTTCATTAAGAAGGATTGGTTTTGATTATGTTTTTGATACAAATTGGGCTGCTGATTTAACAATTATGGAAGAAGCGAATGAAATTATGAATAGATTAAATGGTAATGGTAAGTTACCAATACTGACATCGTGTTGTCCTGCGTGGGTTAAATTTATAGAACACCAGTTTCCTTCACTAATTGATATTCCTTCTTCTTGTAAATCTCCACATGAAATGTTTGGAGCGATTGCAAAAACATATTTTGCAAAAAAAATGAATATACCTTCAGAAAATATCGTTGTGGTCTCAGTTATGCCATGCGTTGCAAAGAAGTACGAAGCAGCAAGATCTGAACTAGAAACAAGAGGAAACAAAGATGTTGATCTAGTTATTACTACTAGAGAGTTTGCTAGAATGGTTAAAGAAGCTGGGATATCTTATCTAGAACTTCCTAAAGAAGAATTTGATAACCCTCTTGGGGCATCTTCAGGTGCTGGACAAATTTTTGGGTCTACAGGTGGAGTACTTGAAGCAGCTCTTAGAACAGTTTCAAGCTGGCTTGGTGATGATAGTGATGATTCATTAACCTTTGAGGCGGTCCGTGGTCTAGAAGGAATTAAAGAGTCATCAATAATGGTTGGAGATCGAGAAGTTAGAGTAGCTGCAGCTCATGGTCTTGGCAATGCTAGAAAGTTGTTAGAAAAAATTGAAAATGGTGAAAATCTTTATGATGTGATTGAAATAATGGCTTGTCCTGGTGGTTGTATAGCTGGTGGTGGGCAACCTTATCATCATGGGAATCGAGATGTTATTAGAAAACGCATGGAATCAATGTATGCAATTGATGATAAAAAATTAATTAGAAGAAGTCATGAAAATGGAGATATAAAAAGGGTTTATAAAGATTATTTAGGAGAAGTAGGGGGAGAAAAAGCTCATGACTTACTTCATACCCATTATAAGAAACGAGGCTAAAAACAGAGAAGATTTCTTCTCTGTTTTATATAGTTTTTATGCATTCTGATTGGGATGGCGAAAGGAGTTTTGATAGAAGGTCATTTATTACTTTCTAATTAAAATCAAATTTTTTTGATTGTGAAAATATAATCAACAGATCTTACATTTAAATTAAATTCATGAAGTACCACTTATGATAATTAAACTATTAGGGGCTAATTTTCATTGATATTTGGATATTTAGCCACAAATTGATTTAAATACTGTATAATATATGTATAGGGTGTGATAACATGATTATGTTAAATTTAACTAAAAATAAAAAAGATATTAAAGTTATAGAACTTCTTGATAAATTAAAAAAAACACAAAAACTTTCAAAAGAAGAGTATAAATATATTTTAGATAATATTGATGTAAATTCCTTTGATTATTTAAAAACTTTATCTAGAGATGTTACAGATTTAATTTATGGAAAAAGTGTGTACCTACGAGGATTAATTGAGATGTCTAATTATTGTAGGTGTAGTTGCAATTACTGTGGCCTTAGAAAGGAAAATTATGAAGTTATTCGTTATAGGCTTAGTGAAGATGAAATTTTAAAAAGTTGTAAGACTGGATATGAACTTGGATTTAAAACATTTGTAATGCAAGGTGGGGAAGATTTGTTTTTTAGTAAAGAAGTTTTGTCAAGAATTATTTCAAAAATAAGAGTTAACTTTCCCGATGTTGCAATAACTTTGTCAATTGGTGAAAGAGATTATGAAGATTATAAAGCATTTTTTGATGCTGGTGTCAATCGATTTTTACTTAGACATGAAGCTTTTTCAACTAAGTTATACAAGTATTTACACCCTGAACCAATGAGCTATGAAAATAGAATTAAATGCTTAAATGATTTAAAAGAAATTGGCTATCAAGTAGGCGTTGGAATGATGATAGGTGTTCCTACTCAAACAAATGAAGACTTAGCAGAGGATTTAATGTTTATTACACAGTTTCAACCAGCAATGGTAGGAATAGGCCCATATGTTAATCACAAAATGACACCATTTAAAGATGAACAAACTGGTAATGCATTGCACACATTAGTAATGCTGGCACTTATAAGGTTAATTATACCTAAAACACTTATTCCTGCTACAACAGCACTTTCAACAATAGATAAAGAAAGCAGGATTGAAGCATTAAAACTTGGTGCTAATGTTGTAATGCCTAATCTTAGTCCGTATTCAGCCAGAGTTTCCTATGAAATATATGAAGGGAAAAAAATTAAGGGTTGTGAGGCAGTAGAAGATATTGATAAAACTATTAAGGAAATAGAAAAAATTGGATTAAAAGTGGATATGAGTAGGGGTGATACGAAAATGGAGGGATATAAATGTTTATAAATAGTGATTACGTAAATAAATTATTAGAGACTAAATCTACAAAAGAAGATATTGATAGAATTATTAATAAGAGTCAAAATAATATAAGCCTAAATCACATTGATGTTGCAAAGTTGCTTAATGCTAGTGAAGAATGTTTTGAAAAGATTTATGAAGAAGCGTCAAGAATAAAAAAAAACTATTATGGGAATAGAGTCGTATTATTTGCCCCATTGTATGTAAGTGATTTTTGTAGAAATAATTGTACTTATTGTGGATACAAGCGTAAAAATGATTTTAAGCGACGTAAATTAAGTAAAGATGAACTAATTACAGAACTAAGATTATTGGAAAAACTAGGTCATAAAAGGCTAGCTCTTGAAGTTGGAGAAGATGAAGTTAATTTTAATTTTGAAGAAATTTTAAATACGATTGATACTATTTATCAAAATAGTGATATTAGAAGAATTAATGTTAATATTGCACCTGTTACTAAAGAACAATTTTCTAGACTTAAGGAAAAAAGTATCGGTACATATATCTTATTTCAAGAAACTTATGATAAATCTAATTATGAAAAGTATCATCCAAGTAGTCTAAAAGGGAATTATACAAGACAACTTTATGCTCATCATAATGCAATGGAAGGTGGTATTGATGATGTTGGTGGGGGAGTACTTTTTGGTCTTAGTAATTATAAATTTGAAGTTCTTAGTTTAGTATTGCATAATGAAGAATTGGAGCGCAAGTTCAATGTTGGATTTCACACAATTAGCGTACCAAGGATTAGACAAGCAACTGGTATGGAACTTAATCAGTTTAAGTATTTAGTTTCAGATGAACAGTTTAGAAAAATTGTTGCAATAATTAGGATTGCAATTCCATACACAGGAATAATTTTGTCAACTCGTGAGAGTGTTGAAATGCGAAGAGATTTAATTAATCATGGGGTGACACAAGTTAGTGCAGGAAGTCAAACTGGAGTGGGCGGATATAAAGAAAGTTCTGTTGATAACCCTAGTGTGCAATTTGCAACTAGTGACGATAGAAGTCCGCTTGTTGTTATCAAAGATTTAATAAAAATGGGATATTTACCTTCATATTGTACAGCATGTTATCGAACAAATAGAGTTGGACAGGATTTTATGGATATTGTTAAGGCTAATAAAATTCATTTATTATGTCACCCTAATTCGCTAATAACTTTTAGTGAATATATTGAGGACTATGGAGACGATGATTTAAAGAAACTAGGGTATAATTTGATAGAACAAGAACTTGATAAAATTGAAGATATTGATTTTAGATTTGTTGTTAAACGTAAGATAGAACAGATTAGGCAAGGGAAGCGTGACTTGTATGTCTAATATTCCA